>CAYHRV010000307.1:0-3410 GCA_964359165.1 uncultured Elusimicrobia bacterium | reverse complement strand
ACTTGCAGCTTCAACTGGCGTTTTAGAAGAAATTTTATTGGGACAGCTGTGGGCCAACGGACCTAGAAGAATCATAGGTCCCTGGGCCCTTGGAATCAGGGGCCTGGGGACCTATGATATGCATACCTGTAATCCTCGAGATACGGTCGAGGAGCATCCACCCCCGGGCCTAATCCGGGGTAGCCAGGGAAAACGCTGACGGCGTTTTCCCTGGCTTTTTTTAGACGCAAAAGGAGGCAAACGATGGCTTCGATGCTCGCCGCTGGACTGCTGGGGATATTGCTCTGCTCCGGAGCTTCCGCCCAACAATCGCAAGTCGGGCTCCAGGAGGCCACGCGCATCCTGGGAGATTCGATGCCTCCGGGCGCGGGAGCGGAATCCCTGAGCAAGGGCGCGGACGACGCCCAGCGGGCCCTCCAGGGCGAGGTGTCCATGCGGGCCTCCGCCGTATACGCCGGAGAGCGCGGCGAGAAGGGCAAGGAGTTCAAGGCCTCCGGCTTCTCCGATTCCCTGCGCAAGGGCCTGCGGCTCTCCGAGCCTCCGGTCCCCGGCGAGAAGCCCAAGCGCGAGGCGGGCACGGGAGCCGAGTTCCTCACCGGCGGCATACTCGCGGCCGCGTCCATGGCCCTGATATTCCTCACCCCCTTCGCCATGCCCATCAAGATCGCCTCCGCGGTCGCGGGGGCGGCGATCGGCGTCGTCGCGGCCCTGCGCGCCGAGAAGTCCATGACCGGCAACCGGACCGTCGACGCCATCGCCATGGGCCTCCAGTTGGGAGGCATGGGCTTCTGGGCCCCGCCCGCGGTGGCCCTGGTCGGCGGAGCGCTCCTGGCCACCCCCATCCTCCAGCTCTGGGACAAGATCCGGGGCCGTTGACAAAAGCCCTCCGGCATGCGTTAATCTGACCTGGTCCGGCCCTTAGGCCGGCTCCAGGAGGCTTTCCATGGTCGCGCTCGTCATCCTCGGCGTCCTTTTGTTCGTCGTCACCGGCCTGGTCGCGTACGCGGCCATGATCTACAACGGCCTGGTGGTGGTCAAGAACAACATCCTCAAGGCCTGGGCCAACATCGACGTCCTCCTCAAACAGCGCCACGACGAGATCCCCAAGCTCATCAAGACTTGCGAGGCGTACATGAAGTTCGAGAAGGACACGCTCTCGCGCGTCATCGAGCTGAGGACGCAGGCCCAGGGCGCCACCGGGGTGGGCGAGCGGGCGGGGCGCGAGGCGGCCCTGAGCATCGGCCTCCAGCGCCTCTTCGCCGTGGCCGAGAACTATCCCGACCTAAAGTCCCAAGCCTCCTTCCAGCAGCTCCAGGGCCGCATCTCGGAGCTGGAGAACCAGATCGCCGACCGCCGCGAGTTCTACAACGAGTCCGTCAACAGCTACAACATCCGCATCCAGTCCATGCCGGACCTCTTCGTGGCCAACTTCATGGGTCTGGCTCCCCAGGAGATGTTCAAGATCACGGAAGCCGACCGGCAGGACCCGCCCATCGACATCAAACAACCCTAGGCTCGCTCCCGACCCATGGCCAAAGACGACCTCATCGTAGAATCCTTCTTCGGCCTTGGCGCGGGCTGCTGGATGTTCTACTCGGGCTTCAAGGGCTTGCGCCTCAAGCGCCTCATCGAGGAGATCCCCACCTCCAAGGTGCGCTCCGCGGCCATGGGAACCGTCGAACTCGCGGGGACCGCGTCCCCGGTCACCCCCCTCATCGACCCGCTCTACCAGAAGCCCTGCGTCTTCTACCGCATCAAGGTGGACGAGGAGCGCGGCTCCGGCAAGAGGCGGCATTGGGTCACGATCCATACCGCCGACAGCTCGAACCGCCCTTTCTGGCTTCAGGATGAGACCGGCCGGGCCCTGATACTCCCGGCGGGAGCGGACACGCGCTTCAAGACCGACCTCTGCGCCAAGACCGGCATCTTCGCTTCGGATCCGGTCGCCGCGCGCTACATCATCTCGGTGGCGGGCTCGAGCCTCTCGACGCGCCGCCTGAGCGCCGAAATCATCCGGGAGGGGGACCCCTTCTACGCGCTGGGCTACGCCTGCCCCATGGAGGAGCCTATGGGAAAGGCCGAGAGCATCTCGCGCCGCTTCACCCTCCCCTTCCACGAATTAGCCCGCCGCCTCAAGGCCGACCCCGCGAAGATGAAGGCCTTGGACAAGAACCAGGACGGGAGCATCGACGCGGAGGAATGGGAGGAGGGCCTGCGCAAGTTCAAGCAGAAGCTCGAGCTCGAGGCCGCCTTGGAGAAGCCGGCCGCCGAGGCTCCGCGGCCGGCGGTTTCGGGCATTTGCGTGCGCCAAAGCCCCGAGGGCCTGCTCCTCTTGGCGGACACCGCGGAGCGGGAACTGGTCTCGTCGATGGGCACTTCGGCCTTCCTGATGATATTCCTGGGGCCGGTCGTCACCGTGGCGGCCGCGGCCTATCTCGCCTGGAAGTTCAAGCTCCTGCCCGGCTCCGGGCCCATGCCCCTGCCTGAAGCCCCCTGAGCTAGAATCGGCTCCGCATGAGGACCTTTCTGGGGTCCAGGGGCTTCCCCTTGCGCCGCAGTTCGAAGTGGACATGGGGTCCGGTGGAACGGCCCGTGGAACCCAGCTTGGCGACGGCCTGCCCGGCCTGGACCCTATCCCCCTGCTTGACCAGCAGGACCTCGTTGTGGGCATAGAGCGTGGTGGTGTCCTGGTCATGGCGCAGGATGACGACATTGCCGTAGCCCCGGATCGTATCCCCGGAATAGATGACGGTGCCCCCGGCCGAGGCCGTGACCGGGACGCCGAGGTCCGCGGCGATGTCCACGCCCTCGTGGCGCTTGCCCCAGCGCTTGCCGAATTCGGAGCTCACGATGCCGGCCCTCAAGGGCCAGCGCCAGAGGCCTCCGTATTTGCGCACCTGGAAAGGCCGGAACTTGGTCTGGGTCTTCAGGCTCGTCTCCCCCGCTCCGGCGGAGCCCTCCATGACCCCGGCCCCCTCGAGCACGGAGAGCATCCCCTTGACGTCCAAGCCTCCCTTGTCCCGGTGTTTGCGCAGGCTCTCCGCCTTCTTGAGGTAGCGGTCGAATTCGTTGTCCGCGGAGGCCTCCGACGCGCGAGCGTGAGGCGCGGCGAGGACGAGCAGGACTGAGGCCAGCAGAGAAATGCACGGCGACGAAAGTCGCCGTGCATTTCGGATGGTTGCGCCCATCGGGCGCAACCTTGAAGACGCGCAGCGCACTTCGTGCGCCGCGCATAGAAGGGGACCGTTCACCGACGAATGTATAGCAGTCTTCCGCCTGTTTTTCCAGTGGGGTGGCCCCCGCTGACCTCCCCCGCGGGGAGGTGAGTACGTTTCGAGGGGGACCTGTGCAGTTACTAGTGCTCCGACCGGATAATTATGCGCGATTTGGAGGCCCGAGCTTGAGTCGGA
>CAYHRV010000306.1:0-3412 GCA_964359165.1 uncultured Elusimicrobia bacterium | reverse complement strand
GGCGCAGATGGCCTTCGCGGTCGAGGGGTTCTCCTCGAAGAAAGTGCCCAAGAACTCGCCGACGGCGGATTTGACGATGCCTTCGACCTCGGCGTTGCCGAGCTTGGCCTTGGTCTGGCCTTCGAACTGCGGGTTCGGGATCTTCGTCGAGAGGACCGCGCACAGGCCTTCGCGGCAGTCGTCGCCGGTGACCCCGAAGTTCTTCCCTTTGAGGAGGTCGAACTTCTTAATGTAGTCGTTGATGACGCGGGTCAGCGCCGAGCGGAAGCCCGCCAGGTGCGTGCCCCCTTCGGGGGTCTTGATGTTGTTGACGAAGGTGAAGATGTTCTCGGAGTAGTCGTCGTTGTATTGGATCGCGAAGTTGACGCCCACATCGTCCTTGGTCCGGTCGAACACCACGGGCTCCGGGTAAAGGACTTTTTTATTGGCGTTCAAATGCTTGACGAATTGGGAAATGCCGCCCTCGTAGTGAAAGGTGTGCTTCTTATACTCGCGCTCGTCGATGATGGTGATCTTGGCCCCGGCGTTCAGGAAGGCCAGTTCCCGCAGGCGGTTGGAGAGGATGTCGTAGGAGAACTGGTGGCCGTTGAAGATGTCGGGGTCCGGCTTGAAGGTGACCTTCGTGCCGTGCTCCTCGGTTTTTCCCTTGGGCGTGACGGGGCCGCGGGGCTTGCCGCGGTCGTAGGCCTGGGTCCAGATTTTCCCTTCCTTGCAAACCTCCACATCGAGCCATTCGGAGAGCGCGTTGACGCAGGAGATGCCGACGCCGTGCAATCCTCCGGAGACCTTGTAGGCGCCCTTGTCGAACTTGCCGCCGGCGTGCAGGACCGTCATGACGACCTCCAGGGCGGACTTGCCCCGGATGTCGGCGGGGAGCTTCGGGTCCTTCATGGCGTCGACGGGGATGCCGGAGCCGTCGTCGGAGACCGTGCAGGAGTTTCCGGCGTGGAGGAGCACTTCGACATGCGTACAGCGCCCGGCAAGAATTTCGTCGACCGAGTTGTCCACCGCCTCATAGACGAGATGGTGCATGCCGCCGGGGCCCGTGGAGCCGATGTACATGGCGGGACGCTTGCGGACGGCCTCCAGCCCCTCCAAAACCTGGATTTTCGAGGAATCGTAGCCGTCGCCTTCCGCCGGGCGCTTGGCCGTCGTCTCTTCCGTGGTCGATTCGGACATAGTCCTCCGTTCACCGTCCTTCTTGCCCTCGGCGGGCGGCGAAGAATCGGCGCGCTTCTTTTTCGAGTCTGCGGTCTCCACTGATCCGGTCCTTTTAAATTGGAATTTCAGCCCTTTATCGAAACTTTCAGGGCCTTGAGCCAAGGCCGGCTGAAGTATTTGTTCAAGTCGCGTAAAATTTGGGTCGCCCGCATCTGGAGTTCCTGGGCCGCCGCCGCCGAGCGGGGACGGACGAACAAAATCCCCCGCCTGACCCCCAATAGGGACCAGTGCCTGGAAAAATGCCCCAGTTCTTTTTCCCAGACCTCGTTGAGAATGGAGATTTTATCCGGCTGAATCCCGGCCCGGTAGTTGAAGGACCGGACCAGATCCCCGGCGGTGCTCCATTTCTTGCGAGGCGGCGGCTTGGCGATCAAATCACGCCCTCATGGGCATCACCACGAATCGGTAATCCCCTCCGCCCACGGGTTCAAACAACGCCGGATTGACCGGCGTCGTCATGGAAAGACAAACCTTCTCCGCGTCCATGTGCTTCAAGGCGTCAAGCACGAAAGCGGGATTAAACGCGATGATGAATTCCTCCCCGGAATAATCCACGGGAAGCTCATCGTTAAAATCCAGGTTCTGGCTGGACGCCGTCACCGACAGGCTTCCTTTTTTGAATGCGTATTTAACCGAGCCGCCGCGGTCGATCGCGCACAACGACGCCCGCTTGGTCACGGCCAATAGATCCTTGGTCGTCAGGGTTATGGAAATATCTTTCTTCTTGGGAATGACCTGGTCGTAATGAGGAAACGCCCCGCCCACCAGGCGCGAGATCAAGGTCGTCGTTTTAAACTGAAAGGAGATTTGATTCTCCGTCACCCCGACCATGAGCTTTTCGGCCGAACCCTTCTCATCATCGGCCGCGTTCAAAATTCGAAGAAGCTCGGCCAGGACCTTGGTGGGCACAATCACCTGGAAGTCCTTGTCGGCGGGGATGGCCTTCTTGGAAATCACAGCCAGACGGCGGCCGTCGGTGGCGACCATGTCGAGCATCCCTTTCTTGGCCGACCAAAAGACCCCATTGAGCACATGGCGCGTCTCATCGCTGGAGGCGGCGTAGATCGTCTTGTCCACCATCTCCCGCATAAGGTCCGCCGGCGCCTCAAAAGCGTTCTGTTTATTGAACTCGGGAAGAACAGGATATTCAGACTTCGGGGCCCCAATGATCCCGAAGCGGCTACGCCCACACTTAAGCTGGACCTTGCTGCCCGTGTCGACGACAAGATCCACCTCCTTGCCGTCCGGAAGGCTGTGGAGGATGTCGGAGAACTTCTTGGCGGGAATCGTGATGCTTCCATCCAACTCCACGTCCGCCGCGAAATAGTGCTTCACCCCCATCTCCAGGTCGGTGGAAACGATTTTCACCTTGCGGTTTTCCGTTTCCATGAGGAAATTGAGGAGGATCGGCAGGGTCGTCCTTGAGGACAGGGCCGATTGGATGGTTTGTACCCCTTGTGCCAGGTCTTCTTTACTACAGTGTATTTTCATTATTCGTCTCCGTCTTCATAGACCACGGTATGGCGTGGACAACGCCGATTTCCGTGCGAGGCTTTCCATAATAAATCGTGGATAGTTGTGGAAAGTTATCCATGGTATCAACAGTTTCCGCGCTATCCACGGAATGCGAGAGGGTTGTTCACTTGTTTTCCAGGGTCCGGATTTCCGCCTGAAGGCGGTTGATGGTCTCAGCCGTGAACGGGTCCTGCTCGATTTTCTTTAAAATTTTGTTTTTGGCGTGGTGGACCGTGCTGTGGTCCTTGCCCCCGAAGGCCTTGCCGACGTCGGCGTAGGACAGCTCCGTCATGGTGCAGGCCAAATACATGGCCAATTGCCGCGGCAGGACCACGGAGGCCGAACGCTGGTGGCTCTTTAAGTCCTTCACGTCCACCGAATATTTTAGGGCGACCACCTTCTGGATCGTCTCGACGCGGACCGGGGAGAAGCCTTCCTGGGAGAGGCAGTCGTGGAGGATTTCCTTGGCGGAATCCACCGTCAGGACCGCCCCGGACATGGAGGAAAAGGCCTTCAGCCGGATCAGCGCGCCCTCCAGTTCGCGGATGTTGGTCTTGATGGCCGCGGCCACGAATAGGATGACGTCATCGGGGATGTCCAGTTGCTCGGCCCCGGCCTTCTTGCGCAGGATGGCGATTCGGGTCTACAAGTCCGGCGGACGGACGTCGGCGACCAC
>CAYHRV010000305.1:0-3431 GCA_964359165.1 uncultured Elusimicrobia bacterium | reverse complement strand
TCCCGGGGAAAGTACAAGGCGAACTCCGATCCCTTGCCGGGACTGCTTCTCACCCGGATCGAGCCCTTGCAGCGGCGGAGCACTCCATAGACGATGGAGAGCCCGAGCCCGGTCCCCTTGCCGGCCTCCTTGGTGGTGAAGAACGGCTCGAAGAGGCGGTCGATGACGCCCGCCTCCATACCGGCCCCGTTGTCGCGCACGATGAGCCGGACCTGGGGTCCGGCCTCTCCTTTTACCAGCATCCCTTCCGCATCCTCCGGGAGCTCGGAGTCCGCGGTCTCCAGCTCGATGACGCCGCCCTGGGACATGGCGTCGCGGGCGTTGACGACGAGGTTGAGCACGATCTGTTCGAGCTGTCCCGCGTCCGCGAGCACCCGCCCGAGCTCGGGCTGCAGCTTCTCCCGGATCTCCACGCCCTCGCCGACCACCCGCCGCAGGAGCTTGAGCTGGTCGGCCACCAGTTCGCTCAGCGAGAGCGCCCTCAAGTCCGCCGGCTTGTTGCGGCTAAAGAGCAGGAGCTGGCGCGTCAGGTTGGCGGCCCTTTGGGCGGCCTTGACGATCTCATCGACGTCGCCTCGGCGCTCGTCCTCGGCCGCCAGGCTTTCCTTTAAGAAGCCCGAGAAGCCGAGTATGGCGGTGAGAAGATTATTGAAATCATGGGCCACTCCTCCCGCGAGCCTTCCCATGGCCTCGAGCTTCTGCGACTGCAATAGCTGGCGCTCGAGCCGATTGCGCTCCGTGAGGTCCCTGAACACGGCCACCGCGCCCGAAAGCCATCCCTTTTCCCGGACCGGAGCGTAGCTGTAGGCGACCGGGAAGCTCTTGCCGTCTTTCTTCCAAAAAATCGATTCTCCGCTGGAAGGCCCGCCGCCGGAGGCGAGCAGGCCGTGGAGAGCGCACTCTTCCTCGGGCAGGGGGGAACCATCCTCGCGGCTATGGTGAACCAGGGCATGGAGCTTTCGCCCGGTCATCTCCCCGGACTCATAGCCGAGCATGCGCTCCGCGGCCGGGTTGGCGAAGGCGATATCCCCCTCCGGACCCGTGAAGCAGATGCCCTCGCCGGCATTCTCCAGGATGAGCCGGTTCTGCCGCGTGAGCTCCTCCAAGGACGCCGCGGTCCGATCGAAGATCAGCCCCAACACCCCGATCTCGTCCCTGCCCTTGAATCCCGTGCGCGCGCTCAGATCCCCCGCCCCCAGGCGGCGCGCCGCCTCCGCGATCCCGCCCAAGGGAGTGAGTATAGAACGCTTGGCGTAGAAGAAGGTCAGGGAGCCGGCCAGGAAGATCGCTGCCAGGCCGGAAAGGACTCCCACGAGCACCCAGTCCCTCATCTTGCCGTAAACCTCGCGTTCCGGCATGCCCAGCATGACGGTGAGCCCGGAATCCGCGGCTGAACCTCCCAATGGAACGAAGGCATAGAGCCGGGCCCTGCCGTCCAACCCCGCGCCGAATGCCGTCCCCTTCCCCTCTTGCAGGGCTTGCTTCACCACGGCCAGGCGGCTCGCGTCCTTGCCCACGAACTCCGATTCCGCCGGGGCTCGCGCCAGCACCAAGCCCTTCCCGTCGATGAGCTTGAAAGTCGAGTCCGGGTGCAAGTCGGCGGCGGCCACGAAATCGTTGAGACGAGAAAGATCGAGAGACAGGATCAACACGCCCCGCGGGGGGAGGCCCGCCTCCCCCACCGGATAGCCCATGGCCAGGGCCGGCTTGCCGCTCACCCGGCCGATCTGGTACCCGCTCAGCGCGAAGCGGCCGGTCCTGAAGATGGTCTTGAGATATTCTCTGTCACCCACAAAGACGCCTCGGCTCCGGCCCGAGGCGGTACAGACCAGCCTGCCGTCGCCCCCGACCAGTCCTAGGTCGAGATAGGCCGGGTTGCGGCGGACGATCTCGCGGACATGCTGGGAGCAGGCGGAGGGCGAGAGGCTTTGGACCGCCTCGTTGGCCGCGCCGGCGGACAACAGGGCCCTCGACGACTCGATGAGTTGCTCGATGTTCCCGGACAAGAAACGGGCGGACAACACCAGCTCGTGCCGGGCATCCTCCGAGAGCGTCCGTTGGACCCGATAGAGCGTGAAGGCCAAGGCCCCCGCGATCGGAAGCGTCGCGATGCAGATGAGCGCGACCAGGCGGGCGCGCAAGCCGAAATAGGATTTCAAGGTCGGATCGCCGATCATCATCGCATACGCCACCCTAGCAACAGAAAGGCCAAGAATAGCCCACACCCACGGGGCCGGAAGAAGTCCCCTTCCCCCCCGTTCATAATATGATTTCCTATGGTATAATGGCGGCGGATGCGGAAGGTCTCACCCGCCTCCTACGGGCCCCGGCCTAGGCGCCGGGACGGTGCCGGCCCGGAATTCGTATACGGTGACGTCTACTTGGAGGTGGTCATGATCGGAAGTTCCATTCGTATCGGCGCCGTTGCCTTGATCGCGCTGCTGACTTCGACCCCGCAGACCCGCACGCTCTGCGACGGGTTCCTGCCGCCCAACGACTTGAAGATCCCCATCGGCACCATGGATGACAAGGGGATCACCAAGGAGCAGTTCGACAAGGTCATGGACCAGGTCGAGAGGGTCTACGCCCCGATCGTCCAAGCCCACGGCGGCGAGCTCGTCGTCGAGCGCGCCTGGGAAGACTCCACCGTCAACGCTTACGCGCGGCAGAGCGGCAACAAGTTCATCATCCACATGTACGGCGGCCTGGCCCGGCACGAGTCCATCACCCAGGACGGCATGGCGCTGGTGGCCTGCCATGAGATCGGCCATCACATCGGCGGCTTCCCCAAGAAATCCTGGGCCTCCAACGAGGGGCAGGCGGACTATTACGCGAACCTCAAGTGCCTGCGCCGGCTCTTCGCGGACGCGGGCTCCCAGGAGTTCACGCGCATGTCCGGCTCGGACCCGATCGCGGAGAAGACCTGCGCCCAGTCCTTCAAGGAACCCGCCGAACAGGCGGCCTGCGTGCGCGGCTCCATGGCGGGCTATTCGGTGAGCGCGCTCTTCCGCGCCCTGCGCAACGAGGACAAGGATCCCCGCTTCGACACCCCGGACCCCAAGGTGGTGGCCCGGACCTACGACGCGCATCCGGGGACGCAGTGCCGCATGGACACCTACTACCAGGGCTCGCTCTGCGCCAAAGCGGTCTCCGAGGATGTAAGTTTCTCCGACCCCAATAAGGGCACCTGCACGCTCTCCCAGGGCTTCACCTCCGGCATCCGCCCGTTCTGCTGGTACAAGCCCCAAGCGAGCGAGGGAGCGCCCGAGACGGCGACGCCCATCGGGGCGGCGCCCGTTGAGCCGTCCGCCGCGCTCTCGACGCTCCAGGATCCGGAACTCTGGAGAGGTTTATAACGGAAGGGCTTTAAACAGCCCATCCACAGCGAAAAGGAAGGCCCGCCTCCGTGAATGGATGCCGGCCGTCCGTAT
>CAYHRV010000304.1:0-3453 GCA_964359165.1 uncultured Elusimicrobia bacterium | reverse complement strand
CCGGGCTGGGGGATCATCCCGACCTGGATGCGGCGCAGGAGGCTCTTGGCGGCCTCGGCGTCCGTGGTCAGCGGACACTGGATGTGGGCTTCGCCCGCGAAGGCGGCCACGCCCACGCGCCCGCCCTTGAGCCCGTCGATGAGCGTGGAGAGGGCGGCTTTCGCCCTTTCCATGCGGTTGGGCTTGATGTCCTCGGCCAGCATGGAGAGCGAGGTGTCCACCAGGAGGACGGTCTGGGACCCGCTCGAGCGGGTCTCCACAAGCTCGACTCCCCACTGCGGGCCGGCCAGCGCCAGCAGGAGCAGGACCAGGGCCGCGGACTCGAGCAGGTTCTTGAGGCGGCGCGCGCGCAGGGAGTCTTGCGGGAAGAGACGGGGCAGCATGCCCGCCTGGGCGAAGGCGCCGAGCAGTCTCCGCCGCCGCGCCCGCGACCAGGCCTCGAGCGCGGCGCAGGCCGCACACGCGCCGAGCGCCCAAATCAGTAAAGCGGGGCGCAGGAACACGTCCATCAGGGAAGCCTCAGGAGGAGAGTCCTGCTCGAGAACATCCCGGCGGCCAGCAGGAGGGCGGCCAGGATGAGCCAGCGCGCGTGCAGATCCGTGTAGGAGACGATGGGCGGAAGGCGCAGTTCGGTCTTCTCCAGGCGGTCGATCTCGGCGTAGATCGCTTCGAGCTGTTTTGCGGACTCGGCTCGGAAATAGCGGCCTCCGGTCTCCGCCGCGACGGCGATGAGCGAGTCCTCGTCGAGCTCGTCGGGGATCTGGACGACCCGGCGCCCGAAGCGGGGGTCGTCGATGGGGATGAGGGCCGGACCCCTGCGGCCGGTGCCGATGGTATACACCTTGATCCCGTAGGCCGCCGCGGCGCGGGCCGCGGTGCGGGGGTCGACGGCGCCGGTGTTGTTGGCCCCGTCGGTGAGAAGGATGAGCACCTTGGACTTGGCTCGGCTCTCCTTGAGATGCGACACCCCCGAGGCCAAGCCGTCTCCCACCGCGGTCCCGTCCGCCTGGGTCATGCCCGAGTCCACGCCCTCGAGGAACTCGAGGAGGGCCCCCGTGTCCAGGGTAAGTGGGCTGGCGAGCAGCGGGATGCGGGCGAAGACCACCATCCCGATGCGGTCTGAGACCCGGCGCCGGATGAAGCTGGCCGCCGCGTTCTTCGCCGCGGCCATGCGGTCGAGCGGATCGAAGTCGAGCGCGCGCATGCTGATGGAGGTGTCGAGGACCAGCAGGATGTCCACCCCGGAGGAGACGCCGGCCTCCTGGCGGAGCACCTTCTGCGGCCGGGCGAGCCCCAGGACCATGAGAAGGAGGGCCAGCGTCTTGAGGGCCATGGGGGTGAGCCGGACCGCGGTCCGGCTCCCGGGAATGCCCTTGAAGCTCGTAAGAGGGAAGCAGAGCGCCGCACGGCGCTCTTCTCCGATCTTCCAGGCGAAGAAGGCGGCGGCCAGAACCGGGAGCGCAAGCAATAGGAGATACGGGTTTTCCAGTCTCATCCCTTCACCCCGGCGCCTGCGCGGGGCTCCGGCCCGCCGCGGGGGCCGCGGGCGGCATGGCGGCCCGGACGATCCCCTTGGCCTCCTCGATGTCGCGGACGGATTCCTCCCCGGCGGGCAGGAAGCGCGCGAATTTGGCCAGATCGCAGCGGTCCAGGATGGACTTAAGACGCCCCCTCAAAGCCGGGTCGAGCGCGGTGCGCGAGAGCGAGCGCTGAAGGTCGTAGGTGGTCATCTGCAGGGCGCTCACCCGGAGCGAGCGCTCCAGGTAGCCCCGCAGTATGTCCGAGAGCCTGTCGTAGAAATCCTTGACGGAGAGCCCCAGGCCGGGGAGCGCGTCGAGCTCGTCGAGGGCGATCTGATGCGGGGGCCGGGGATCGACGGGTTCCGCGAGCGGTCCCCCCGCTTCTTCCCGGCGCCTGCGCAGGCGGAGGAAGAGGGCGAGGGTCGCGGCTAGAATGAGCAGCGCCGTCAGGACCCAGGGCCAAAGCGCGGGTGAAAGAGGTTCCTTGATGTCGCGCAGTTCGGCGCCCTCCTGCCGGGCGGTTTCGGGCGGCACCACCACCACGCGCACCGGAGGACTCTGCACCGTTTCCCGCTCCTCTCCGGGCGCGACGAGGGTCCAGCCCAGGGCCGGGAAGACCAGCGGGCCCAATTCGAAGGCCGCGGCTTCGATGCGCAAGGGCAAAAGAAAGTGGTCCCCCTCCTCCTTCGCCTCACCCGCCGACACTCCCAGTATCTCGAAAGGTCCGGTAGCTTGCTCCGAAAGCTCGAGCTTGAGCGCGGCTCCCTTGGGGATGCGCGCCGCCCCGGTTATCTCGAAGCGCGTTCCCAGGAGCACGGCGGCGGAGGCCGGGGAAAGCTCGAAGGAAACCGGGGACTGGCCCGCCGCAGGGACGGCCAAAAGCAGGGCCGCCAGGGCGGCCGGCATCACCTCAGCCTCCTCGACCGTTCGCGGAAATAACGAATGATGGGCTCCGTGTAGGGCTCATCGGTCCTCACGCGGATGGGCTCCACCGCGGCGGAGCGGAAGGCGGCCTCGACTCCGGCCCGCGCCGCTTCCCGGCGCCGCGAATAGGCCTCGCGCAGGAGGCGGTCGGGGCGGGCTAGGACGCGCTCCCCGGTCTCCGGGTCCTCGAGGTCCAGGTAGGCGGGGATGTCCGGAAGGTCAGCCTCGCGGGCGTCCTCGACTAAGACCGGGATGAGATCGTGCTTGCGGGCGGTGCGGCGCAGGGTGCGCTCATAGCCGGCGTCCTGGAAATCGGAGACCAAGACCAGGATGCCGCGCCGCCGGAGCATGCGGTTGAGCGTGTCCAGGCAGGCCCCGATGGCCGTCCCCCTCCCCGAGGGTTCGAAGGCGAGGAGGCTGCGGATGATCTTGAGCACGTGCAGGCGGCCCTTGCGCGGGGCGATGAAGAGTTCCGGGACGCCGGTGAAGAGGAAGAGCCCGACCTTGTCGTTGTTCTTGAGGGCGGAGAAGGCCAGCACCGCGGCCAGCTCGGCGGAGACCTCCTTCTTGGACTTGCGCGCGGAGCCGAAAGACTGGGAGCCGGAGAGGTCGCAGGCGATCATGAGGGTGAGCTCACGCTCTTCCTGATACTGGCGGATGAAGGGGCGACCGGAGCGCGCGCTCACGTTCCAGTCGATGGACCGGACGTCGTCGCCCGGGGCGTACTCGCGGACCTGGGCGAACTCCATGCCCTGGCCCTTGAAGGCGCTCAGGTATTTCCCGGCGAACACCTCGTTGACGAGGCGTCCGGTGCGGATCTCGATGCGCCGTACTTGGGAGAGTATCTCTCGGGGGAGCATTAGGGGTTGTGAAACAAAAACTTGGACACTTTGGAGGCCCATATTTGAGACGAATTCGAGGCGCGAGGAGGGAGCAATGCCTCTGCGCATTGTGACCGACGAGCAACGAAGAAGTCGTCCAAAGATGGGCCTCCCCGAAGGGGCTGGGC
>CAYHRV010000303.1:0-3522 GCA_964359165.1 uncultured Elusimicrobia bacterium | reverse complement strand
AGCACATTTTATGAAAAAGGTTGACCCATGTGCCCACCCCTACCGCGCGGACAGTATGAGGCGGACTGGACTTCTCCGCGCATTGTCGGACGACTACGTGGGCGGCGGCCCCCACACATGCCGCCGGCCGCGATCACCCGGGAGCTATCCACGTGGGCAGTCGGGCTTCCGAAGGAAGCCGATTATTCTTTAACAGGCCCTGCGGATCCGGGCGACGTCTCGGCGGATCTGGCCTACGAGGGCTTTCAGCGACGCGAAGCGTTTTTCGTAGCGGAGGAGGCGGAGGAACTCGATGGTCAGGGTCTTCCCGTAGAGGTTTCCGCGGTAGCCGGGGATGTGGACCTCCACGTGAGGTCCGCAGGGGGGGGCATCCTTCTCGACGGTGGGCCTGTAGCCGATGTTGCAGACCGCGCGCAAGCCGCTCTCCTCTCGCGCTGCGGCCAAGGGGCCGCGGTCCCCGAAGGGCGGTCGTTCTCCGCTCCCGGAGGGGGCGGTCCCCGCAGCGCCTCTGACCAGCACCTCGAAGACCCCCATGGGGAGGAGTCTCCCCTCTACGCGGAGATTGGCCGTGGGAAAGCCGATCTTGGCGCCGAGCCCCCGGCCGCGGATCACTCTGCCGGAGACGGCATAAGTCCTGCCGAGCAGCTTGGCCGCTCGCTCGACCCTCCCGCAGCGCAGGAGGTCCCTGATCCTGGAAGAGGATATCTTCGCGGGCCCCGAGCGCACCGGCTGGAGCATCCTGAAATGGAGCCCGTGCCGGATGCAGGCCCGCCGCAGGTAGGCGCAGTCCCCCTTACGCCCCTTGCCGAAGGCAAAATCGGGTCCGGCCACGATGCCTCCGGCCTTGAAGCGCAGGAGGAGGACGCGGTCGAAGAACCGCTCATGGCTCATGGAGGCGAGCTTCGAATCGAATCGGAGCACCTCCACCCGGTCGACCCCGAGACCCAGGAGGAGGGACTTCCTCTCGGAGGCCGTCGTAAGCAGGGACGCGCGCGCCCTGGGCTGGAAATGAAAGCGCGGGGGCTCGGCGAACAAGGCGACCAGGACCTTCAGCCCAAGCCGCCGGGCGTCCGCCTGGAGCGTGCCGATGAGCTTGCGATGCCCTCGGTGAAGGCCGTCGAAAGTGCCCAGGGATACGAGAAAGGTCCGCTTCATCGCTAGCGCCCGGCCGGGAGCTCCTCGGGGACGGGGAGGAGCAGGGCCTCGATCTCGGGAGCGCTCAGCGTCTTGAGCGTGTCGACGGGACGGGCGTCCGCGAGGAGGAAGGCTCCTACCTCCTCGCGCCGCAAGGCGCTCAGAGCCGCTCCGCAGCCGATGAGCCTTCCGGCCGACTCGGCCAGGGTGCGGACATAGGTCCCGCTCGAACAGCGAAGGAAGAAGGCGGCCTCGGGAGGCTCCCAAGCGTCGAGGCGCCACTCCATGACGCGGACCCGGCGGGTCTTCTCCGGGGTCGCGATGCCGGCTCGCGCGTATTCATAGAGGGGGCGGCCCTGGTGCTTGACCGCGCTGTAGCGGGGGATGCGATGCTCGATGAGGCCGAGGTGCTTCTCGAAGACCGAGCGCAGGTCGGCTTCGGAGAGGCCGGGCACCGGGTGCTCCGAGATGACCTTGCCCTCCATGTCCCCGGTGTCGGTCTCCACTCCAAGGCGGAGGCGGCCCGAGTAGGCCTTGGGCAGGCCCAGCAACCGGGCCGCGGCCCGCGTGGCCGCGCCCACCAGAAGGACCAGGAGCCCCGTGGCCATGGGATCGAGGGTGCCGGCGTGGCCGACCTTGACCCCCCGGGGAAGGCGGCGGCGCACCACCGCGACCACGTCATGGGAAGTCCAGGCCGGGGGCTTGTCGGCCAAAAGCAGGCCGTTCACCTGCGGCGCTTCTTCTTGGTCGCCGCCTGGGTGAGCGCGTCCTCGGAGGATAGAGGAGGAGGAACGCCCGGTGTCCCGGGCTCGAGGCTGCGCAGGATGTTCTCGATGCGATGCGCCCGCTCAGGGGTCGCGTCGAAGTGGAAGGTCAGATGGGGGATGAACTTGAGGTCGAGGCGGGAGTAGAGCATCTTCCGAATGAAAGGGACCGAGCGCTCCAGGGCCGCGGCCGTCGATTGCTTGTCCATGGCCGTCCCGAGGACGGAATAGAAGACCTTGGCGGATTTCTGGTCCTTGGCGAGCTCGAGGCCGGTGACGGTCAGGATGCCGCTGAGGCCCGGGTCCCGCAGGGTGGGGAGCAAAGTCGAGATCTCTTGCAGGAACAGCTCTTTGAGGCGGTCGTTGCGCGAGAACATTCCTTCAAGCGGCGGCCTGCAGGCGTCGGACCCTCTTTTCCTTGACGAAGAACTCCAGCCGGTCCCCTTTCTGGAAGTCCGAGTAGCCGGAAAGTCCCAGGCCGCACTCGAGGTTCTTCTCCACCTCTTTGGCGTCGTCCTTGAAGCGCTTGAGGCTCTCCACCTTCACCTCGCCGAGCACGGCGTTGCCCCGCAAGACCTTGGCTCCGGAGCCCCGCACGGCCTTGCCGTCGGTCACGTAACAGCCGGCCACCTTGCCGCCGCCCCGCACCGAGAATATCTCGCGGATCTCGGCCTTGCCCACTGACACGTCGACGATCTCGGGCTCGAGCAGGCCCTCCAGGGCCGCCTTGACGTCCGCGGTCAGGTCGTAGATGATCTCGTAGCGGCGGACCTCGACGCCCTGCTTCTCCGCCGTTTCCGAGGCGCGCGAATCCGCGTCCGTGTGGAAGAGCAGGACCACGGCGTCGGAGGCTCCGGCGAGGAGCACGTCCGACTCGTTGGCATTGCCCAGGCCCGCGTGGATGACGCGCACGACGGTCTCCGGGTTGGAGAGCTTCTCGATCTGGTCCTTGATGGCCTCCAGGGAGCCCTGCACGTCGGCCTTGAGGATGATGGGGAGCTCCTTGAGCTTGCGGGTCTTGAGGCCCACCAGCGAAAGGTGCTTCTTGTGAGCCAGCGCCTCCTCGCGGTAGATGCGGCTGCGCTTGGAGGATATCTCCTTGGCCATGGATTCGTTCTGGACCACGTTGAAGGTCTCGCCCGCCTGGGGGACCTCGCCGGCCACCCCGAGGATCTCCACCGGGGTGGAAGGTCCGGCGCTCTGGATGCGGTCCCCGTGGTCGGTGATCAGGGCCTTCACCTTGCCCCAGCAAAGCCCCATGAGGAAGGGGTCCCCGACTTTCACGGTGCCGGTCTGCACCAGGACGGTGACCACGGTCCCGCGCTTCTTGTCCATCTTGGCCTCTACCACGGTCCCCTGTCCGGGCCGGTTCGGGTTCGCCTTGAGCTCCAGGATCTCGGCCTGGATCGCCAGCATCTCCAGGAGCTTGTCGAGGTTGAGCCGCTTCTTGGCGGAGATGTCGACGAAGATGTTCTTGCCGCCCCATTCCTCGGAGAGGAGCCCGTAGGAGGAGAGCTCTTGGCGGATCTTCTGGGGGTTGGCCGTCGGGAGGTCGATCTTGTTGACCGCGACCACGATCGGGACCCCGGCCGCCTTGGCGTGGTCGATAGCCTCGATGGTCTGA
>CAYHRV010000302.1:0-3563 GCA_964359165.1 uncultured Elusimicrobia bacterium | reverse complement strand
GTGCCTAATTCCATTTCGGTTGACTCATGTGCCCACCCCTACCGCGCGGACAGTCACCGCCTTTCTATCCCTTCCCGCTTGAGCGCTCCTCTTTGTCGTTTCCATGGCTCAGCGCACCACTGCCAACTTCCCGGCCTTGCGGATGCTCCCCTGTCCTGACTTCTTGGCTTCTACCGTGTAGAAATAGACCCCGCTGGGGATATGCCCGTCCCAGGCGTATTCGTAGGCGTATTTTGGACCGGTGCCGTCATCTATGACCGCCGGCGGCTTATCCACATTCGCCTCATGCACCTGCCTGCCTGATACGTCGAATATCCTGATCGTCACCCCGTCGGCGAGGCCCACGGCCAGGTGTATGACGGGTTTCGCTCCCGCCCTGGCGGGATTGGGGTACACATATAGGTCCCGGAATGCGAACGCCGTATCCGCCTCCGCCGCGGCCTCGCTTCCCGCTCCCGATACGCCCATGACCTGATAGATCGAGAAATGGCCGGTCTGGGCCCGCACCACTCCCGCCTCTTCGTCCACCACCGAAGCCAGCGCCGCCCAGTTCTTTGCCTTCTCATCCCAATAATAGGCCTTGAGATCGGAGACTTTGAGCTTTTCCTTGAGCAGGAGCCCTTTATCGAAGGGCAGCACCAAGGTCACCGGTTTGTCGAAGACAAGGCCGTGAGGTCCGTAGGCCGCCTCATCCGACGCGGCGCCGAGCCCCAGGGTTTCCCGCTCCAGCCGCTTCTTCTCGGCTTGGGGGTCGGACCCCTCCGGCGCAAAGACGGATAGATCGAAGTCCTCGTCCAAGGCTCCCTTCGGGATGAGCGCCCCGCCCAATCCCGCCATGGTCAAAACCCCGCCCTCCTCGCCCAGCCGGGCCTCGGCGAAGGCTCCTTGAGCCTGTAGGCCCGCCGATTGGGCCGCTGGACCGGCTGTCCCCATGTTTCCCGGGGCGCCGGCCGCCGAAGCCGCGCGCGTCCCGACCTTGTAGGACGCCAGAGTCACGCCCACAGGCAGGCCGAATACCGCGATCCTGTCGTTGTTCCTATCCGCGACCAGGAGATGTCCGAGAGCGTCGAGCGCCAAGCCCGACGGATTGCGCAATCTCTCGTCGAACGCGAGCAGGGGATTTCCCAGCGCGTCGAATCTGAGGATCTTATCCGAGCGGCGGTCGGAGACGAAGATGCAGGAGCCGTCCGTGGATACGGCGATCCCGTAGGGGCTCTTGAGTCGGCCTCCGCCCAGCTCACGGACCAGATTTCCATCCGGCGCATACACAAGCGCCCGTCTTCCAAAACCGTCGGCCACATAGACCATCCCCGCCGAGTCCACATCGATTCCCAGAGGCTTGCCCAGGGGGAGCGATTCTCCATCCGAATCCGCGTCGTCTTCATCTCGATCCTCTTCGGGTTCGCCCTCCCCGGCCTGGACCGGCGGAAGCCGGAACTGCCTTATGAAGCCCCCGTCGGCTCCAAAAACCTGCACCCTCCGGTTTCCGGTGTCCGAAACGAAGATCGCTTCCCCGGGTCCCAAAGCCACGCCGGAAGGATGCTTGAATTCACCCGGCCCGCCTCCCGGATAGAATCTCCGGACCCCTCTTTTGACGCGCACGTTTCCCAAATCCTGGATATGCTCCCCCCGCGGAGAAAGCTTGACGACCCGGTGGTTGTTGGTGTCCGCGACCCATATATTGCCTGCCGCATCAACCGCGGTGTCCTTGGGCTTGTTGAACCTAAGATCGCTCCTATCGCGTTTATTCCCATAGGTGCTCAGAACGGCGCCATCGGGACCGAACACGCGCACCCTGTCCGCGTTGGTGTCCGCGACGTAGACGCGCCCATCGGCGCCTGCCGCCGCGCCGGAAGGCTTGTCGAGCGTCCTCTTGTCCCCCATCGAGAGCAGCAAGGCTGGAGCGCCGATGTAGACGCTCGCCCTCAACTCGGCTGAGTTCTCAACCAAGTCCGAAGCCGAAAGCCTGAGCGTTTGCCAACCAAAGAGGAGGGTCGTATCCCAAACCCCGAGGGAGCCCGAAACGGGATCCGTCCCGGAGCTTATAGGCGAAAAACCGGTCATGGCGTTCTGCCCTGGAGCCGACTCCAGGCGCCAGGCGCTCAAGTGCTCATCGAGAACGCCGCCCGATACGGTCACGCTGCCCTGGAAGATGCGGCAGATTCCCTCCGCATCGGGTGTCGGCGAGAAGAGGGCCAGCGACGGGCCTGAGGCATCCAGTAGGAACTTCCGCGAGCGCGTTTGCTCCGCGTTGAGGACCTTGTCCTGGGCGAAGAACTCCACGCTCTTCTCGCCTTGGGGCAAAGACAGGCTGAACGTCCCGGCCGAGATGGAGAATCCCGGAATAGGCCATCCGGGTGAGATCACCCGGGCATAGGCGGCCTCGACGCCGGCGCCGGGGACTAGGATCGGTCCCGTGCTGATGGCCGGATCATTGGGAAATACCGCGATCTCGGTCCTGGCCGATACCAGCAATGTCCCATCGCCCAGCTCGATCTTGGGCGCGCCCAGGGCGAGCGTCGTCACCGGCGCGTGAGCGTCGACGAAAACCTCGCTGGATTTCGACATTTCCAGGTTCCCGGCCTTGTCCCTGGAACGGAATTCGATCATCCCGCGGCCTTCCGCCAGCGTGAAACTGGAGATGAACCGCGCATAAGGGCCGCCGCCGGAGGCATCCAGCCGGTATTCCGTATAGTCCACTCCCGAGGGAATCGACTCGCCGGGGGCCCGATCTTGGGGCGAGAAGCCGAAGAGCGTGATCGTAGAGGCGAAGAGCCGGCCGCCGGGCTGCTGGTAAACGGGTTCCGCGTAAACGAGCAAGGTCTCCGGAGCGAGCGTGTCGGGCTGGGGGAAGAACACGCCATAGAGCGAGGCGCTGAAAATGCTTCCATCGATCCGTGCCCGGCCGTCGGCGAGCAGGGTGATCGTCTGCCCGGAGATCGGCCCGCTGCTCCAAGCGGCGGCGGCCGGATCGTAGCGATATATCGCCACGAGCGAGGTGTCCAGGCCGGTGGGGTCAAAGAAGAAACTGAGGCTCGCGGGCGGGTTGAAGCTGACGGGGCTGGGAGTGAGCTCATAGAAAGGGGTGATCGAGACCAGGTTCTGGCTGCCCGCCGCGAGCGCGAAAGGTTCTCCCGCGGACTGGGTCGAGACGGCGGTGATTTGCGCGTTGGGGACGTAGGAAGCAAGGCTCGCCACGGCGTCCGTGCTCGATACCACGGCCGGGAGCCTGTAGATCGTCCCGCCCTGGCCGGGTTGGGCCGGCGCCGTCGCGGGGCCGCCCGCGGCGTCGATCGAACCCATGAAGCGGCTTACCGGCGCGCAGACCCGTCCGCCCCCCCCTCCGCCCCCGAAACGCTGGCTGCCGCCGACGCTCCCGAGGGCGCCGCGCGCGAGGATCATTCCCGAGCCCTCGAGCTCGGCCGCCTGGCAGAGATTGACGGAACCTCCCGCACCGCCTCCTCCGCCGAAGGACGTCCCGCTCAGGCCGGCGCCGGAGGCATCGATCAACCCATCCAAGGTCAAGACCCGGCCGACGCTGATCAGAACGGCGCCTCCGCCCG
>CAYHRV010000301.1:0-3565 GCA_964359165.1 uncultured Elusimicrobia bacterium | reverse complement strand
TCGGGTGGATCGGGGCCGGCGGAGCCCAACTTCTCCGAGAGCGAGACCCTGGTCGGGGACCATCCCTCGCCCGGGGGCGCCATGCCTCAGGAGGTGGTCATCAAGGGGGAGGGCGGCTCGAAACTCAAGGCCGCCAAGCCGCCCCTGGACCTGCTCGTGGACCCCTTCGACTCCATCCGGGAGTCTCTGAAGCCCGACCAACAGATGCTCCTGGCCGAGTCCCCGCTCACCGTGGTCTGGCGCAGGACGCATCCCGAGTTCCTGCGCAACCCGCGCGTCGTACAGCCTTGGCGGACCCTCTTCAGCGAGAGGCCGGGTTTCGTCTTCCGGCCCCGCGACCAGCTCTTCGAGGTGCTCGGGCGCAAGATCGAGCCTCGGGAGGCCAAGCGCTTCCAATGGGAGCTGAGCATCGCCGACGAGGAAGGCAAGGTCTTCCAGCAGTACGAGGGCTCGGGCGCCCCGCCCGAGGAGATACTCTGGACCGGCCAGAACGAGCAGGACGAGTGGCTCAGGGCCGGGAAGGCGTATTCCCCGGTCTATAAGTTCACCGACCCTTCCGGGACCCCGTACACACGCGCCGGCAGGCCTCTCAAGGAGAGGGGCGTGGTGCATCAGGAGCGCAACGGGCTCTTCATCAGCGTGGACTCCACCATGCTCTTCGGCGGCGCCAAGGAGTCGGGCTCGCTCCAGGGCGAGGGGGAGGGCATACTGCGCTCGGCCGCCGACTACATCAAGCGGCGCCACCCGGGCGTGCCTCTGCGCGTGGAGGCCTTCTCCTCCACCCGCGAGCTGGCCGAGCGCCAGGCCCAGACGGTCACGGATTTCCTCGTGCGCGAGCTCATGCTCATGCCCCAGGACATCTCCGCGGAAGCGCGCAAGGAGCCCTATTCCGAGCAACGCCTCGATATCGTCCTCGTCAACCGCTGAGCCAGTCAGAGGCCGATATAATGCGAGGCGTAGCGGTCGACGACTTCGCGGATCATGCGCTGGTATTTCGCATGATTGCGCCGGGCCTCATGCTTGAAGAACTCGATGCTCCGCCTGGATAGGGCCAGCGTTATCTTGACTTCCTCGCGGGGAGCGACCAATTGATCGGGGGGCGGCAGGAAATCCTTCGCCGGGGTCAATTTGCCGATAGGCATGTCCGTCTCAATCCTTTTTTTCATAGTAGGCGCCCCCCTTCCTCCAATAACCCGCTCCAAATATCCTGATCTTCCCTTGACGGTAGACGTATCGAACGGTCATCACCCGGTCATCCACTTTGCCGAAACAGAAGTGGCGCGGCTCAGCGAGGCTGTGTCTGGAGTCGTTATAGATACGCCTCTTGGGGTCCAAGAACGCACGGGCAGCCGTCGCGAAATCAACGCCATGTTTTTGGATATTGATCAGCTCTTTCTGGGCGTTCCAGATGAAATCCCCGGAGCTGATGTCCATTGTATTTAGGGTAGCAGTTATATGGTGTATTAGCAATACTATACTACATATTATTTCTGACAGATCGGGTTCGGCGGTCCGCGGCATCAGGGTGGCGCGTCGAGGGCCAGGGATCGCGAAAAAACGTACAGGGTAAAAGGATCCGGGTGGGCACCCATGTCAAGATCGAGGCGAATGACTCCGAAACGCGGCATTACGACCGCTGAGAGCGAAAAACACGATAAGATCCTTGCGCATCGGCGGGAAAGGAAGAGGGTCCGGGAAGTCCTCGGGAAGAAGTCGGCGGACTGCGTCCTCCCGCACCGCAAGGAGTTGAGCGATCCGTGGTCGATGGAAAAGGATGGGAAACACTATCTTGGGCGCAAGGCCGCTCCGCGAGATCTCCGGAAGTAAATGGCCGCATAGCGGCCTGGGGAATTGACCCTCTGGGCCTAAGGGCCCACCTCGGCATAGG
This sequence comes from uncultured Elusimicrobia bacterium, assembly GCA_964359165.1. Classification (GTDB taxonomy): domain Bacteria; phylum Elusimicrobiota; class Elusimicrobia; order UBA1565; family UBA1565; genus CAYHRV01. The sequence goes on along the minus strand of CAYHRV010000301.1, from coordinate 1,677 downwards.
CCCCAAGTCCCTGCTTGTCGGCCGGCTTGGACGGTATAATAATCTAAATACATGTCTACGCTTTTCAGCCTGTTGCCGGGGCGGGGGTTTCCCGTCCGGCTGGGTATTTTCGTCTCCGTCCTTGCGGTCTCCATCGCGGCCGGGGCCGCGGGGGATGCTCCGGGGACGGAGAAGACCCGCGCCGAGGCCGAGCTCAGTCAGGCCAACGCCGGCCTGAGGGACAAGGCCGCCGAGGCCGTCGCGGTCATCCAGGGGATAGACCGCAAGGCTCAGGCCGCCCAGCGAGCCGCACCGCCCGCCGCCGCCGCTCTCGAACGATATAGGTCCTGGCTCGCTCAAAAACCGTCGAAGAACGGCCCGGGCGGCCTCTATTGGCGCTTGGCCGAACTCCACGCCGGCTTGGCCGGCGCGAGGCGGGCGGGTGCCGATGGGGCCGGACTACGGGCGGCTCAGATAAGCTCCGATGCCCTGAAGGCGGCCCGGCTGATGGATAAGGACCTGAGATCCGCCGTCGCGGCGCTTTGGGGAAGGAATGACAAGTCCTCGGCCATCCACCTGGATGATTTCAGGAAGGAAGCGGTCGCCGGCCTCAACAAGGCCGGCATGCTCATGGGGCAGGGGGCGGCGGCCCAGGGGAAGGCCCAAGCAAGATATTTGGCGGCTTCGCTCCCGGAGAACAAGGCGCTCAATCAGCCCAAGAAAGCGGCCCATGCGGGCAAGCCCAAGAGCCCTAAAACCGCGCTTCCCGCCGAAACGAAAAAAGCGGCGGCCTCCTTCGAGCGCCCGGAAACATCGCAGGTCCCGCGAGCTGCGAGCGCGGTCCGGGAGGAACTCCCGAGCGACGCGCGCGGCGGGATGGGCGGAGCCGTGAACGACGAGAACGAAGCCGCGCGCCCGGCCGGGGCGCGTCCCTCCGGGCCGGTCGCGGCCGTGGTCGACGCCCTGCGCCGTGCCCGCGACGCCGCGCGCCGGAAGGCGCAGGCCGCGGCCGATGTCCTGGGCCTGGGCAACCGCGCCGCCCGCCCGATCTCGCGGCCGCTCCTGCGGGGCGTGAACCTGGGCGGCTGGCTGGTGCTCGAGCGGTGGATGACCAACGGCCTCTTCGGCGACACGAAAGCGGTCGATGAGTACACCTTCATGAAGACGCCGGGCGCCGCCGAGATCATCGAGCGGCACCACAAGACCTTCATCACCGAGGAGGATTTCCAGTGGCTGCAGAAGCACGGGATCAACGCCGTGCGCATCCCGGTGGGCTATTGGATCTTCGGGGGGGAGCCGCCCTATGTGGGAGCTCTGCCTCATCTCGATCGGGCCTTCGCGTTGGCGGCGAAATACAAGATGCGGGTGCTGCTGGACCTGCACGGTGCGCCCGGCTCGCAGAACGGCAAGGACCACAGCGGCCGGGCCGGCAAGGCGCAGTGGTACGGGCGGCCCGACGATCAAGACCGCACGCTGCGCACGCTCGAGCGCCTGGCCGACCGCTACGGTCAAAAGCCCGAGCTTTGGGGCATCGAGATAATGAACGAGCCCATGACCGGAGTCTCTCCCGCCCGGATGTCGAAGCTGTATTGGTGGACCCGCGACGCCGTCTCCGCCCTGTCGGAGCGCGATAAGCGGCGCTACCAGCTCGTGTTCAGCGACGCCTTCGTCCCCTGGATATGGTCGGGTCGGATCAAC
>CAYHRV010000300.1:0-3584 GCA_964359165.1 uncultured Elusimicrobia bacterium | reverse complement strand
ATTCCCGGCATCTGGGCCGCACCCTCCCCTCCGGAAAGCTGGAGGCCCTCCCCGGCTACGATCCCGAGGTCCTCGTCCTCGGCGTGGCTTGGCCCGCCGGACCCGACAACGCGGGGATCGCGCAGGCGCAGGCCCGGGCGCAGGGCTTCGGCAGGGACCCATCGGTCTCCGTGCGCTTCCAGTCCTTCGGAAAGCCCCGCGAGGCGTGGACCGTGGACGCCTGGGTCCGAGGACGGAGGATGGAACAGCGGACGCTCCGGCTCGGGGAGGCCTCGACGCCGCAGGATTTCGACCTGCTCTCCGGGGCGGAGGGCGAGGTCTACGGCCGCTTCGAACTGCGCAAGGACGCCCTCGAGGCCGATGACTCCTGGTATTTCGCCCTGAAGGCCCGGTCCGCTCCCCGCGTGCTCTATCTCTACGGGAGCCCGGACGCGTTGGAGGCCGGCCGGGGAGGTTTCTTCCTGCGCAAGCTCCTGGGGGAAGGGACGCGCGGCGCGGGACTGCCCTACCCGTTCGATGTCGCGGACATCGGCCGCCTCGACCGCCTGCGCCTGGAGGACTACGGGGCGGTGATACTCGACGATTTCCGGCGCGTGCCCGAGGAGGCCGTGGAGTCCCTGCGCGGCTTCGTCCTGCGCGGCGGAGGGCTCTGGGTCTTCGCCGGGACGCAGGCGCAGGAGGGCTTGCGGGAGCTAGGAGCCTTGCTCCCGGGGAGGCTGGGGTCCTCCCCGGCCGCGGCCCCTTCCGGGACGCTCCGGCGCGAAAGCCTTCCCGCGACCCGCGGCGGCAAGCCCTTCGATTGGAAGGAGTTCGAATGGGCCAATGTCTCGGTGCGCCGCCGCTACGCGCTGGTTTCCGCCGAGGCTTCGCAAGTCTGGCTGAGAGACGCCTCGGGAGAGGCGCTCCTCATTTCCGGGGAATTCGGCCGGGGCAAAGTCCTGCTGTGGGCCTCGGCCCTGGAGGTAGGCTGGAGCAATCTGGCGCTCAAGCCCGTGTTCACCGCCTTGCTCGATACGGGGCTCTGCCACCTGACCGGCTATGGAGGGGAATCGTCTTGGCGGAGCCTGCGCATCGGAGAGGCTTTGGAGCGGGTCTGGGGCCCCACGGAGAGCGTGCCCGCCCGGGTGGAGATCACCGCGCCGGGGGGCGGGAAGACGAGCCTGCTGGTGCGCGAGCGCCGAATACGCTATCCCCATACCCGCCAGCCCGGCCTTTATTTCCTCCGCTCCCCGGGCCGCTCCCGGGACCTCGGAGGCGGCACTTCCTCGGGTCATCCCTCGGTCGCGGATGAGGGCGGGTCCGAGGCCGAAGCCTATGCCGTTAACGCGGACCGCTCCGGACCCGAAGGCGACATCCGCCCATGGGACCCTCCCTGGACCTTGCTCAGGCCCCAAGCGCTCAGGGAGGATTTCCTCGCCGCCGTCTTCGGGCGCGAGGCGCGCACCTGGGCCCTCGGCCTGGCCCTTCTCGCGCTCCTGGCCGAGACCTGGCTGGCCTCCCGCAGGCCGAGCCCCATCGGCGTGGGGAGTCGGCACTCCCCGCTGGTACGCGGGTCCCGCAGGCCGGGGCGCGGGGCGGCCTCCGGTGCGGCGCTTTGCCTCGCGCTCCTCTTTTCTGCCGGGACGGCCCTCTGCGCGGAAGGCGCACGCCCGCGCTCCGAGGACGGCCGCTCCCCAGACCTCGGAGGCGGCACTTCCTCGGGCTATCCCTCGGTCGGCGGCCCCTTGGCCGCCGCCCAATCGCCCGCCGCCGCGGACCGGAGCGGGGACGGGTTCCTCTGGTCTCAATGGAAGCACGCGGGAGCGTGGGACCCGTACCCGGGGGTTCATCGGGAAGTGCTCGCCTTCCTCGGGTCGGTGACGAGCGTCCTTTCCCTCGAGGAGCGGCGCACGCTCGACCTCAAGGCCGCGCGCCTCTTCTCCACGCCCATGCTGATCCTCAGCGGCAAGGGAGCCCTGCCCGGCCTCGACGATGAGGAATTGCGCCTTCTGCGCGATTATCTGACCTCGGGAGGCTTCCTCTGGGTCGACGACGCCTCCGGGTTGAGGGCGAGCGAATTCGACCGTTGGGTGCGCCGCACGCTGAGAGCCGCCCTTCCGGAAGCGGACCTCAAGCCCTTGGACGCGGGCCACGTCCTCTACAAGACCTTCTTCCTCGTGCGCCGCGTGGGAGGACGGGCCACGGTCTCCGCGTCGGCCGAGGGGGCGGATTGGGCCGGCAAGACCGTGGCGGTCTATACCCGCAACGACCTTCTCGGCGCATGGGCTAAGGACCCCTTGGGCCGCTATCTGTACGAGTGCTCACCCGGCGGCGAGGGGCAGCGCATGGACGCGCGCAAGCTCACCCTCAACATCCTGATGTACGCCCTCACCGGGACCTACAAGGCCGACGCCGTGCACCAGCCCTTCCTGATGGAAAAGATGCGCTCGGGGGCGCCATGATCGGCCACCGCCTCCTCTTCGACTCGGGAGCCGCGCAATGGACTCTGGCTGCCGCGGCCGTGCTGGGGCTCATCCTGCTCTGGCCCGTCCTCCGGCGCCTTCCTCCGGTTTTGCGGCTGAGCCGCGCCGCAGTCCTGCTCCTGCTGGCCGTGTGCCTCCTCAAGCCCGCCCTTGACCGCATGGACTCGCGTTCCTTCAAGCCCCGCCTGGCGGTGCTCATCGACACAGGCCCGAGCATGCAGGCGGGCGACGACCGGGGGAGTCCCCGGCTTTCCCGGGCGGCGCGTTGGCTCAAGGCCCGGCGGCGGGCCATCGAAGCCTCCGCGGAGCCTGTCCTCTATGCGGGGTCCACCGGAGCCAGGCGCATCGCATGGGAGGAACTCGACGCCCTCCAGACCACGCCGGCTTCCCTGGACCCCGCGGCCGCGGCCGCGGAGATCCTCGACGACGGCCCTCCCCCCTCCCGGGTATGGCTCCTCTCCGACGGGGCGTTCGAAAGCGATGAGTCCCTCGACCGGGCGCTGGAAGGTCTCAAGGTCCCGGTGGACGCGTTGGGGGTCGGACCCCTGAAGGTGAAGCCCGCCCTGGCCGTGACCGCGGTCACGGCCCCGGATTTCGTCTTCCTGCACGGCCGATTCCCCCTGAGCGTCACTCTCGAGGCCGTGGAACTCCCGGGCGCGGATGTGCGCCTTCGTTTGCTCAGGACCGGGGAGCGCTCGAGCGTGCTCTCCGAGGCCCGCCTCTCTCCCGCCGGGAACTTCGAGGTCCTGCAGGCCAGTTTCACCGTCGAGGCGCAGTCCCTGGGCTCCCAATCCTATCGGCTCGAGGCGGAGGCCTCGACCCGCGGGGCACGCCTCGCCGCCGCGCGCGAGTTCCGGGTCGAGGCCATCCGCCAGAAGCAGCGGATCATGTACCTGGCCGGGCGGCCGAGCTTCGAGTACAGCCACCTGCGCGCCCACTTGAAGGGCGACCCCAACCACGAGCTGGTCTCCTTCGTCATACTCCGCAATCCCGAGAACGTGAGCCCGGTGCCCGACCAGGAGCTCTCCCTCATCCCTTTCCCCGCCTCCGAGATATTCGTGCAGGACCTCTTCCAGTTCGACCTCTTCATCCTGCAGAACTTCGATTACCTCCGCTTCAGCC
>CAYHRV010000299.1:0-3593 GCA_964359165.1 uncultured Elusimicrobia bacterium | reverse complement strand
GGGCGCGGTGGAATCCTTTCCGGGCCTGGGGCTGTGCGTGGTCGCGGCCGGAGCTCTCACCGGGCTCGCGGTGATGAGGATGTACTTCTCGCTCTTCTGCGGCCGGCGGGACGCCGGGGCCCACTTGAGCGTGCTGCGCTCGGAGGGGGCCGGGTTCGGCATCGCGGTGTTCCTCTTGCTCGGGCTGGGGCTCGCCCCGGGAGGGTTGGTCCGCCTCCTCGACCGAGCCGGAGCCGCCGCGATCGAAGCGCGTGAAGGGCTGGCGCCCGGGATCAATCGTTGAAGAAGGTGCTGAAGAAGAAGACGTACTTTTCCGTCTTCTGTCCTTGATAGGCGCTCTGGATATCGAGTCCAAGGCGGGAGCCCGCGTCCGCCGTTTTGACTACGGAACCCGTCTGGGGCGCCTCGCGGATCTGGCCGTCGCCGATGTAGATGACGACATGGGAGACCTTGCCGGGGTCCTCCGCCTTGGCGGTGAAGATGAGGTCGCCGGGCTTGAGGCTCTTGGGGTCGACCGGGCGGGAGCCGTCCCTCTGCTCGTGCGCCGTCCGCGGGACCTTGGACCCCATGCCGATGTACGAGAAGGCGAGCTGGACGAGGCCGGAGCAGTCCACCCCTTGGGGGGAACGGCCGCCCCAGACATAGGGCACGCCCTCGAGCTTCTCGGTTTCCTTCAAGAAAGCCTCACGGGCCGGGTCCTTGGCGGAGTCCGGCTCGGCCCGGTCGGCCGGCGCTTGGCGGAAGCTCCCGGCCAGGCCCGGTTCCTGGGCGGTCTGCGCCTGCTTGATCCAGCCGGAGTAGTTCTGGCCGGGCAGGTTGACGCGCATCCAGCCGTCCGCCCGGACTTCGGTGAACTCGATGAGCTCGCCTTTGTTGACCTGGGTGCCGCGCCAGAAGGTCTTGCCGTCGAGCTGTATCTTGTCCTGGTCGGTCCCCTCCGGGATGGGCTCCGCCAGTTCGGAGAAGACGCTGATCCCATCCTCCACCGCCCAGGTCTGCGGAGAGGCGTTGACTCCGTTGGGGAGGGCGATGGGCGCGCGGCCGGGAAGGGCGGCGCCGAGAAGGCCGAGGCCGTCGAAATCCACGGTCTGGGAGGAGAGAGGTGCGGCGAGGGAAGAGGCGAGAAGGGCTGCGACCGCGAGTCCGAAGCGTTTCATCGTGCCTCCCGGATGCTCCATGCGGCTAGTGTGGGCCTTCCCGCCCGCGGGGAGTAGGGACTAAAGACCTAGGGCCGGTCTGGGCCCCCCCGGCCCCATCATTGAGCCGACGGACTCGGGGGGTTTTTCAAGCCTCGCTCTCATCGGGGATCCTGGTGAAAGCGATCCGCAAGGGCGCCAGCTCCGCCGACTCGTGGACCGCGCCGTAATGGACGGCGTCCTTGCCGAATCTTTCATTGAGCCGATCGAGGGTCTTGATCAGCCGATGGCGGCTGGGATCCTCGAACAAGGACGGCGCGTGAAGCGCCTGCGGCACCAGCCCCGTCAAAACCACGCCCACCGCATAGATCGAGCCGCGGGGGAGCTCCGCCCAAAGAGTCTTGACGGCGCGCAGGAACTCCGCCGTGTCCTGCGTCTCCACCAGACCGCAGCGGGCCTTCCAGCCGTCCTGTCCCAGGAACCTGACGAAGATCTGGATCCCGGAAGCGAAGAACCCTTCCGTGCGCAGCCTCATGGCGGCCTTGGCGGTGAGTTTCTTTAAGACTTGAGCGGCCCCCGGTTCGTGGCGCAGCGCGGGGGGCAAAACATGCGAGTGGCTGATGGATCTCTGCCGCGTCAGCTTATCCGGCAGCTCCTCGCCGCGCAAAAGATGCCACAGCTCCTCGCCGCAGACGCTGCCCCAGGCTTTGCGCAGCTGCTGGGGCGTCATGGAGCAGAGCTTCTCCAGGCTATGGATATCCTGCCCGTTGAGCCTACCCTCCATCCTCGGCCCGATGCCGGGAAGATCCCGAAGCTGCAGCCGATGCAGGATCCCGGGAAGATCGCGGGGGCGGATCGCCGTGAAGCCGTCGGGTTTTTTCATGTCGGCGGCGACCTTGGCGAGGTAGCGGTTGGGGGCCGCGCCGATGGAGCACTTCAAGGATGAGCCGACGCGGGTCCTGATGGCGGCTTTGATCTTGACCGCCAGGGCCTCGGCGGCCTTCAGATCCTCCTGGGACCCGGTCAGGCGGCAGGCGATCTCATCGATGGAGCAGACCGACTCGATGGGCAGGCAGGAGTCCACGGCCTCCACGATCTTGTTGTGGTAGCGGACGTAGTCGCGGTGGTCGCCCTCGATGAACAGCATCTCGGGGCAGAGCCGCTTGGCCTGGCCGACCAGGGTGCCGGTCTTCACGCCGAAGTCCTTGCCCTCGTAGCTGACGGCAATGCAGCAGGTGGTGTCCGCGTGCAGAGGCACGACGGCCACGGGCTTGCCGCGCAGGGAGGGGTCCATCTCCTGCTCGACGGAGGCGAAGAAGGAGTTCATGTCCAGATAAAGCCATCGGACGAGCTGGGAGGGATCGCGTGGCGGCATTAGCCCCTCAAGACGGTGAGCGCCCGCCCGCGCAGCAGGACGCGGCGCCCGGCGAGGCGCACGCGGACCTCGCCTCCGCGCTCGGAGGCCTGCCAGGCGCGAAGGCTCGACTTCCCCAGGCGCTCTCCCCAGAAGGGCCCCAGCATGCAGTGGGCCGAGCCCGTGACCGGGTCCTCGTCGATGCCTTGGGCCGGCGCGAAATAACGGGAGACGAAGTCGTAGCGTTTCGAGCGCGAAGGCGCAGTCACCGCCACATCTCGGCCGAAGTCCGCGAGTTTCTTGAAGTCGGGTCGCAACGAACGCAGGGCTCTCTCCGAGGCCAGTTCCACGAGGAAGGCGAAGCGGCCTTCATGGAACCCTCGTGGATGGCTATTGAGGCCGAGAGATTCCAGGAGGCCTGGCGGTGGAACGGCGGGGCGTAAGGGGATGGAAGGGAAGTCCAGTTCGATCCACTTGCCGTCGCGGCGGGCGATCAAGTCTCCGCTGCGGGTCCGGAATCGGACGGGCCGGGCCGCCGGCCAGATCCCCCCCTCCCAGAGCGCGTGAGCGCTCGCCAGGGTCGCGTGTCCGCAGAGCCCCACCTCCACCTTCGGCGTGAACCATCGCAGGCGATGGCCCCCCTTTTCACGAAGAAGGAAGGCGGTCTCGGAGAAGCCGAGCTCGCGGGCGAGGCCCTGCATCCAGGCCTTCGAGGCGGGACGGGGGAGGAGGCAGACCGCGGCGGGATTTCCGGTGAAGGGACGGGAAGCGAAGGCGTCGATAAAATAGACGCGAAAGGAAAGGGTCTGAGACACGGAAGAACGGGAACCCGGAGAAACCCTTTAGGGTTTCTCCGGGTTCCGGCTAGGGCCTTCCTCCCATGGTGAGGGCTTGGATGGCCTTCACCGTATGCAGGCGGTTCTCGGCCTGGTCGAAGACGATGCTCTGCGGGCCGTCGATGACCGCGTCCTCGACCTCGGCGCCCCGGTCGGCCGGGAGGGGATGCATGTAGACGGCGTTCTTCTTGCCCAGCTTCATGCGCTTCTCGGTGCAGACCCACTTCTTGTATTTGGCGATGAGGTCCATGCCGATCTTCTTGCGGT
>CAYHRV010000298.1:0-3602 GCA_964359165.1 uncultured Elusimicrobia bacterium | reverse complement strand
GTCCATCTTGTTCTCCACGGTCCACTGGATGCCCTCGACCACGTCGGCGAAGGTCCCGCTGCCGTTGGCGTCGAGCACCTTCACGCCGTAGAGGGAGACCTCGGGGGCCACGCCGACGACGCCCTCGCCGTTGTCCTGGGCCGCGATGGTGCCGGCGACGTGCGAGCCGTGCCCGTTGTCGTCCTTGTAGTTCTTGTCGTGGGTGATGACGTTGAAGCCGCCCGCGAGTTTGAGGTCGGGGTGGTCGAAGTCGACTCCGGTGTCCACCACCGCGACTTTGACTCCCGCGCCCCGGGTGACCGCCCAGGCGCCCTTGGCGTTGACGCGCTCGACGCCCCAGGGCAGCTTCTGCCCGGCGGGTTCGGGAGCGGTCTCATCGGCCTGGAGCCAGTTCTGGTAGAAGTCCTCTTCCACGCGCTTGACGTCCTGGGCGGAGGCGAGGGCCATGTCGAGCGCCTGCGACTTCTGGTTCGGCGCCAGGATGGCGAGCGCGTCGATGAGCCAGAGCTTCTTGAGGACGATGCCGCCAGCGGCCTGGACCACGCTCATCTGCCGCGAAACGGAGATCCCCTTGTTGAACACCACGATGCGGCGCGCGGCGGACTTCATGTCGATCTCCGCGGGGGCTACCGCGGGGGCCGGATTCTGGGAGGCTTCCTGGCCGATCTGGGTCAGGATCTCCTTGGCGTCTATCTTTGCGTCGAAGTTGAGCTCTACGGCGGACCCGGTCGCGGCGGCGCCCACCAGCGCTGCTGCGGCCAGGGCGAGGACTCGGCGATTCTGCATACCCACCCCCTGTTTAGGAGTACGTCTGTTCCGTATCCGGCACCCATCGGGAACGTATCCGTAGGCCGTCCCTGCGGCCATGCCCGGAATATAGCATAAGGTCTTTTGGCCCACAAGGGGTTTGGGCCCAAAGGACCGGGGTCCCTCCGGACGCCTAAGCGTCTGGAGGGACCCCGGCTCTGGAGGCTGTTTCCGGCGTTTTTAGAGGGCGCTATCCACTCCCCCAGACTTCACGGAGCGACTCCCGAAAAACGACATCCAGGGCATCCCAATCGCGCGTATTGACGGGCGGCTCTTGGGCGAGCATGGAGTTGAGCCGCGCGATCTCTTCTGTAAGGAACGCGTTGATCCGGGGGATTCGGGGTCCGTCATCAAGCTCTTCGCCGCGCGATTTCCGTCGAATCAGGTCCAAAACGACCGGCGTCAGGTCCTTGGGCAGTTGAGTCTGGACCAGTCGATCGAACTCGGTCGGCGGCATCGTATCATGCGACTCGATCCATCGGCACGCGAGCAATGGCCGCAATACGTAGAAATACTTCTTGACCCGGACCCGTTCCCCTTGCAGATATTCCCTGAAGTTTCCTTCTCCCATATGCAGGTAATGATGGAGACAGGATCGCGGAGAGAAGAATTTGGGAGAGAGCTCGCGAAGGCGAGCGGCTGTCGAGAATGATTCCTTGTAAATAATCGGCGAAGCAAGCCACTCGAGAAGCGGGGGATTTGATTTCGCGAAGAGCCCAAGCGCTTTCGGGAGATCCCAGCCGCTGATATCCATGCCTTCCGATATCGGGAATTCCAGCACATCTCGACGCCTTTGAACCGAAAGATACCACTCCAGCGGGCGGATATAGATGAAGCGGACATCCCAATCCGAGTCCGTCGACGCGAAGCCCCATGCCCGGCTGCCGGATTCTACCGCGTAAAGGATCCGGACTCCCTGCTCGCTCTCGATCCGGGCCAAAGACTCTTTGATCACGGATTCCATGTCAATGCCAGGGTGCCTGGCCGTCCGTTTCAGTCGATGCTGAGGCCGGGCCCTTACTTGAGCTTGTCGGGGTCCAGCAGCCTCGCTCCATGATGGATCGTGATGAGACCAACCTTCTCCTTCCCGACCCTGAACATCAAGCGGTAACTGCCCAAGATGACTTCACGGATCGCCGGATTCCCACACTCCGGCACAATCCGGCCCGAATTTGGAAATGCGGCGATCCGGTCAAGCGCGCGAAAGATGTCGACGACGAATAGGCGGGCGTATTGGGGTGAGTCTTTGGAGATGAAGCCGACGATCGATTCCAGGTCTTGCGAGGCCTGGGAAGACCATTCTACTTCAACCATTTCCCCATCTTCAGCTTCATCTTCTCATGAGAAACCGTCTCGCCCGCCTCCAACTGTTTCAGGCCCCTGTCGATTTTTGCCAGGACAAGGAGACGTTCCATGGCGTCTTCGTAGGTGGCGTTGTCGGGGAGGGTGCGGACCGCCTCGATTACCTTCTGCTTCGTGGTCATATTCGAAGTATAGCCCGGGTCCGGCGCGGATTCAATAGGGCTGTCCATGACGATCCGCTGCGGCGGCACTCTAATCCGGGTCATAGATTTCGCTGCGACGACCGATGGTCAAGATTAGGATGATAACCTCGGCTTTTCGAATCTTGTAAAGGATCCGCCATCCTCCGACTCGGTATGACCACCGGTCATTAAGAAGTCCGGTCAGATGCTTTCCGAGTTCGGGGTGCTCGGAAATCCTGACGATGGCTTTGCGTACCCGCTCCTTTACGGCCCCATCAAGTTTTCCGATGAGCTTTGCCGCCTCCTCCGTATAAAGGACGCGGTACGTCATTTGAAGATTTCTTCGTGCTCCACGAGACGCTGAGCGCGTTCGTCTTCTTCTGCTTTTAAGAGCGACAACATAAGTTTCTTGTCTGCAAGGACTTCTAGGGTCTCCAATTCTTCGGGGGAAACTAGGACCGCTGAAACGGCCCCGTTCGTGGTAATTATGACACGGTCGCGTTTTTTCTTTCCGATGTTGGCGACCATTTCGGGCAGATGTGCCCGCACATACGAGATTGCCGCGATCTTGGTCATGGTCTTTGCCCTCCTATCGTATTGTACAGGATATTGTACAAATCCGCCAGGCCTCCCAGCCTTCCAATCTGAGGGCAACGAATGGGTCAGCGGCCGCGGCTATTGGAATCCATGACGCCGCGGACCGCTGAACCCGAGGTTAGACACCCCACCCGAAATGCAGTTTTCTATTGTGCGCCGCGCAGTCCCTGAGATACAAGTTGATTAGGCTCTGGTAGGGCAGCCCGACTTGACCAGATAGGCTCCTAAAATAGCTGATTGTCTGATCGTCAAGCCGCAAGGTGATTTGCCGTTTCAGGGCCCGCGCGTACGGATTCTTTTGGGACTTGGAGAAGTCGTAGCTTTTTCTCATGACAAGAACCTCTCATACTGCGACCGTTCCCGGGGAGTCGCGCGCCAAGCTGAGATTATTCGGATAACGGACTCCGCCTTCCTGTAGCAATGACAGACGACCAGGATTCGAAACTTGGCGCTCAATCCGAGCAATATGAAGCGCTCTTCACCGTTAGAATGATCGGGATCGGTAATAATACGGCCATTCTCGTCATAGAAAGCGGTTTTGGCCTCTTCGAATGAAATCCCGTGTCGGCGCTGATTGAGACGGTCCTTCTTGGGATCCCACTCGAACTTAAAAGGCACGATTACAGTGTAGCTACAATGTGGTTTATTGTCAAGGTGTGTCTAACGAAGGTGTAGAAAAACCTCTTTTGACCCTTCCCGTTCCCGTGCGGTAAG
>CAYHRV010000297.1:0-3611 GCA_964359165.1 uncultured Elusimicrobia bacterium | reverse complement strand
GAAGGACTCCCTTCATTTTTCCCCGGACACGTGTGGTTCCGGAACGGATACTTAAACCTGGCACTGATTAGCCCAAGGCGCGCGCTTGCCCCGGACTCCAAGCTCCCGCGCTGTCAACGGCATCGGTCAGGCCCACAGTTTCCCGTCATGAGCCTATTTGGCCCTCCAACCAGGCAGCGCCAATACGCCCCCCTCGCGATGGAACTTTCCAGACCTTCATCCGTACTTGTAGGCGAAGTCACTCGACCGAAAGAGCGGAGGGGGTGACAGCGGTGGGTCGGGATCGGGCCGAGGAGGAACCGGGGCGAAGTCCCCGGGCCGGCCATGGGGGAGGGGGCCAGTGGCCCCCTCCGCCCACGGGCCGTTGTCGTCGGGGGTGGGGGCCGCGATCCACGAAGTGACGCCCCACCGCTGGCAGGACCCCATCCGCTATCAGGGAAAGGAGGGAAGCAGGACGAAGCCGATGGGGGCCGGGGGGCGGTGAAGGTATTGCGGCGCTTGCAGTGGGGGTCCAATCGTGATATATACACGGGGTGAGGCTTTCGACCGCCCTGGCGCTGATCCTGCAGACCCTCGGGCCCGCTCCGCTCTGGGCCGACCTCTCCTTTGTCGAGGTGCTGCAGGCCCAGACCAGCCACGGCATCGACGGGCTTTTTGGCAAGACCTGGGTGGAGCTCTCCGGCAAGAAGATGCGTCTGGTCTCCGGCTACGCGCGGCGCCTCGCTCCCGGGGGGCCTACGCGGGACCCCCAGCGGGTGGTGCAGGTCATCGACCTCACGCGCAAGGAGCGCCTCCTCATCGTCCCGGAGACCAAGACCTACCGGCGCATGGCCCTGGGGGAGGTGGACTATCTCAAGGGGCTCGACGCGGAGCTCGATCGCGGTCCGGCCGATAAATTCCTCCTCCTCGACCACGCCTCCTTCGAGAAGGTCGAGGGCAAGCGCGTGCTGATGGGGGTGGAATGCTCGCATTACCGTTTGCGCGCTCACCTCTCGCTGCGCGGCAAGGACGGCCGCTTGGAGCCCGCGCGCATGGACCAGGACGTCTGGGTCGCTCCGGTGACCGGGAAGCTCTCGAGCACGCTCCTCGATCTCCTCTCCTTCGAGAACGATTACCGCGCCTCGGCCGGGGGCACCCTGACCCCGCTGGACCATGAACGCTATCAGCTCCGGGAGGCCGCGGCCTACCTTCAGACCACCCCTGCGCAATTGCGCCTGATCGTGGAATCCCTCCGGGACAAGTTCCGCGAGATCGCGAGCTATCCCGTCGCCTCCTCGGTCGCTTGGTGGAGGCGGGAAGAGGAAGGGCCCGGTGCGCGTCGGGACGGCGGTGAGCCCGGCCCGCGACCCCGCCCGGAGCGTCCGGCCCCCTCGGCCGATCGCCGACGCCCTGGTCTTCCCTGGCGGAGCGCGAGGCTCCCCCGGAGCGGCAAGCGCTGGCAGAAACCCAAGTTCGACCACCGCGCCCGTTTTCTTTTCACCCTGATGGACTTGCGCCGGGAGGAAGAGGACGTCGACAAGCTCCATGACGAGGTCCGCTGGGTCTACGGAGGGTTGCCGATCAAGAAGCTGGACCCCCCCAGGGTGTTGGAGAAGGTCGCCGCCCGCGAGGAGGCCCGCGACAGGCCGGTCTACCCCGTGTTCCGCGACGATTTCCAACAAGCCATCCGCCTGCTCCAGGCCCTGCAGGCGCCGGAGCCGGGCAAAGGACCGGACGCTCCGCCGAAGAAGGAGGAGCCTTTTTATCAGATCTACGCCGAACTGCACGGCATCGAATCGAGGGCCGTAGTCCCTCAGACGGATTTCGACGTTTCGGAGGGCTTCACCGAGGATGGCGGGCCGAGCGGGCCGGAGGGGATCCGGACCCGCCGGAGATCCTCCCAATGAGCGTTGGATTCTCCTTATGTTTGTGATACAATCCCGTATCGACCATGCCCCGCCGAAACCCCTCCGTCGAGCCGAGACAACCCTCACAAGAACGCCTGTATGAGGAGAATTTCAAGGAACTCGCCGGACCCATGTCCCCGGAAGAGGCGCGCATCGAGGCGGAGCGCTGTCTCTACTGCTATGACGCCCCCTGCATCCAGGCCTGCCCGACGCACATAGACGTCCCGAAATTCATCAAACAGATCGCCTCCAAGGACTTGCGGGGCTCGGCTAAGACCATCTTGGAAGCCAATGCCATGGGCCATTCCTGCGCGAGGGTGTGCCCCGTGGAGGTACTCTGCGAGGGGGCCTGCGTGTTCAAGGAGTGGCAGGAGAAGCCCATCGAGATAGCCCGGCTCCAGCGCCGGGCCATGGATGCTTATTACGCCCCGGGAACAAAGCCCCTCTTTGCCGCCGGAAAGGCGACCGGCAAGCGCGTCGCCGTGGTCGGGGCCGGGCCCTCGGGCCTCTCCTGCGCGTTCTATCTCCGGCGGCTGGGCCACGCGGTCGTCCTCTTCGAGCGCCGGGACGCCCCCGGCGGGCTCAATAGCTTCGGCGTCGCGGAATACAAGATGACGCAGGCCACCGCCCTTCAGGAAGCCGCTCACGCGCTTTCTCTCGGCCCGGTGCTGAAGACCGGGGTGCGGGTGGGCCCGGATATCCCGGCCTCGCGTCTAGCCTCGGAGTTCGACGCGGTCTTCATCGGCATCGGTCTCGGCGGGACCAAGTCCCTGCGCATCCCCGGAGAGGAGCTCCCCGGCGTCCTCGACGCGCTGACCTTCATCGAAGCCGTCAAGAACAGGGACCTCTCCTCGCTGGCCCCCTCCTCCGTCACGGTGGTGCTCGGCGGGGGGAACACGGCCATCGACGCGGTCACCCAATCCAAGCGCATCGGCACGCCCCGCGTGGTCCTGGCCTATCGGCGCGGCAGGCCCGAGATGCCGGCTTACGGCTTCGAGGTCGACCTCGCGAAGTCCGACGGAGCCGAGTTCCTCTGGAACGCCTCTCCGGTCCGGGTCCTGGGGACTTCCCGCGTCGAGGGAGTCGAGTTCCAGCGGACCCGGACGCAAGGGGGAAAACTCGTGGTGCTGGACTCCGAGACCTTCACCCTTCCCTGCGACCGGGTCATCAAGGCGATCGGCCAGGACCGGCATCCCTCCTTCGCCGAGGAAGCGGGCCTCGCCGTGGAGGGCCTGCGCATCCGCGTCGCCCCGAAGACGCTGAGGACCTCCCACCCCAAGTTCTGGGCGGGCGGGGACGCGGTCAACGACGGGAAGGAAGTCGTCAACGCGGCCGCCGACGGCAAGCGCGCGGCCTGGAGCATCCACCAGGCCGTGACCGGGGCCAAGCGGCCCGCCCCCGAGCATGCCTATTGGGTGAGCACCATCGGACCTCACCCCCGCGGGGTGAGGTCCCGTTCAGGGGGCCTAGTAATAAATGAAGCTTCCAATAAAACGACACATACCCCCCGAAGGAAGCACCCCCCCGCGGAGGGGGCGCTGACATGACCCGTATCGATCTTTCCGCCGACTGCGCCGGCATCAAGAGCCCCAACCCTTTCTGGCTCGCCTCGGCCCCGCCGAGCAACTCCGGCGAACAGGTCATGCGGGCGTTCGAATATGGCTGGGGCGGGGCGGTGTGGAAGACGCTGGGCCAGGACCCGCCGGTCATCAACGTCACTTCCCG
>CAYHRV010000296.1:0-3642 GCA_964359165.1 uncultured Elusimicrobia bacterium | reverse complement strand
CCGCGCGTGAGCGCGAGGTGCTCGCTGAGATCAAGTGCGACCCGGCCCTGAAGTCCATTCCGGTAGTGATCCTGACCACCTCCAGTGCGGACGAAGACATCGCCAAGAGCTACGAGAGCCATGCCAACTGCTACCTGACCAAGCCGATCGGCCTCGATGAATTCATCCGGATCATCAAGCTCATCGAGGAGTTCTGGCTAAAGGCCGTCCGTCTGCCGTCCTCTCGGATGATATGAGCGTATTGAAAGACAAGTTCAAGGTGCTTCTCCTGGAGGATAATCCGGCCGACGCGAAGTTGATACAGATCGCGCTTCAGGGAGCCTGCGACCCCGCCTTCGAATTGGAATGGGTCCGTGATACCCCAGACGCCCTCAAGCGCGTCTCGGAGGACGGGTTGGACATCATCTTGACCGACCTGAACCTCCCCTCCAGCGTGGGACTCGAGACCCTGACATCGCTCCAATCGCGGGGCGGCGAGCTCCCGATCGTCGTTCTCACCGGGTCCTATCTGGAAACTTCCCTGGGCCGCCAGGCGGTGCAAAAGGGGGCGCAGGATTACCTGGACAAGCAGACGATGGACGCCCGCATCCTGCCCCGGGTCCTGGCCTTCGCGGTGGAGAGGAAGGCGATCGAGCGCTTCCAGGAGGAATTCCTCCAGAACATCAACCATGAACTCCGGACCCCGCTCACGGTCGCATCCGGCTATCTGCGCTGCGTCCTGGACGGCGAATTCGGGCCGCTGCCGGCAAAACAGAGGAGGATACTGGACCTCGTCACACGCAACGTGCTCTACATGACCCAGCTGGTCGAGGAGTTCGTCGAGGCGACGCGGGTGGGGACGGGCAAGTTGTCCATCTCCCCCCAGCGCGTCGACCTGGGGGAGATCGTGCTCCGCACGGCCGAGGAACTCAGGCTCGCCGCGCAGGAGAAGGACATCTCGCTCACCGCGAAGGCTTCCGGCGGGCTCGAACCGGCCCTGGCCGATCCTAAAAGGTGCCGCCAGGTCCTCTTCAATCTGATAGCCAACGCGATCAAGTTCACTCCGCGCGGCGGGAGCGTCTCCCTGGAAGCCGCGCCTCTCGCCTCCGACCCCGGCGTCCTGCGGGTCTGCGTGGCCGACAGCGGGAAGGGCGTCCCGCGGGAGGCCCAGGCTCTCATCTTCGAGAGGCTCTATCAAGAACGCTCCCAGGCGAAGGAAGGCCGAAAGGGTTTGGGCCTGGGGCTATATATCTGCAGTGAGATCGCGCGCCGCCAGGGCGGGCGCATCTGGGTCGAGAGCGAGCCAGGGAAAGGGAGCCGTTTCTATTTCACCGTACCCCGATTCTCGTACGCGAAGGCCCTCGCACCCATTCTGGCCGAGGCGTCACCCTCCTCGGAGCTCTTCCTCGTGCAGTGCCGGGTCCTCGCCCCGGGGCATGGGCTCTCCCAGATGGACGCCGCCAGGGTGCGGACGGACGCGTGCGACATACTGGTGGCCGACGCGGGTCCCCAAGGACTCCTCCTCCCGGATACGGCGCCGACGGAAGCGGCCGGGCCGCTCTATTTGGCACTGAGCGGCGGCCGGTCCGATGCCGAGGCCAGGGCCAAGGCTATCGAACTGGACCTGGCGACATTGTCCAAACTGCGAGAAAGCGGCTTGCGCGCCGCCGCGCGCGTCGTTGCGGTCCTATGCGCTCATGGGACGGCCGAGGAGCTCGAGCGCGAGATCGAAGGGATCATTTCAAAGGGCTTGGCGCCCTTGCCGGAGAGGGAGGAACCCTATGCATGCCCGTCGGCGTGAAACGATGACCGTGGTGACCGTCGTGATAGCCGAGGACGATCCGGATACCCGGGGGATGCTCTGCCGGCTTGTGCGGCGCTCATTCCCCTGCGTGCGGATCGCGCAGTCGAAGGATGGGTTGGCGGCGCACAGGAGGCTCCTGGACCTCGCTCCGCGGCTGGTCATCGTCGATCTGCACATGCCGAAGATGGATGGTCCGGCCCTCTGCCGGTTCATCCAATCGCATCCCCGGCTCGCCAAGACCAGGGTATTGGTCCTCACCGCCGACACTTCGGCCAAGGCCCGTCGGGTGATGTTCGAGACGGGCACCAGCGAGTTCCTCACCAAGCCCTTCGACTCCGATGAACTGGTGTCCAGCGTCACGCGCCTTCTGGCCTAGAATTTCAGATTGGGGCGGATGAGGATCTGGGACTCCGCCCGGTCGCGATGCTGGGCCAAGCCCCCGGTGTAGCTCCCCCCGCCCAGCCAGAGGTAGCCGATGCCCAGGCTCAGGGTTATTTTCCTCTTCGGGAGGGGGATGTTCTTCTCGACGAGGAAGCGGTGGCGCAGGGCGCGGAGGTTCCGGGTTCCCAGGTCCATGCGGTAATCCACCGCGCTGCTGAGCAGGAACGAGAGGGGCCCCTTTTCGTAATCGACGCGGTCGCGCTTGATGCCCAGATAATAGGTGTCGGCCACGTCGTCATTGGAGTGGAGTTTCCCCCCGCCCCGGAAGCTCCAGCTCATCTTCCGGCGCTCCGTCGACTGGTCCCCCTTCACCTTCCATTCCAGCTCCAGCCAGTTGTCGGCGATGGCGCGATTCTCCAGGATGTGGTAGTTGCCCGCGCTCGCCAGGTAGCCCACATAGCCCCGCCTCTTATGGCCGACCACTTTCTTCTCCGTGGAGAAGTCCACGACCTTGCCCAGGAAGAGGGAGGCGGCGTAGGGTTCTTCGAAGCCCGCGGTCACGGCTTGAACGAGGTTGAGCGAGGGGGTCACCTGGGACTTCTGATAGAAGCCCGGGGCGTTGTTGCGCAGGATCAGCCCGGTGACGGGAAGCGGGTTGATGCTCCCTTCCAGGACCAGGAAGCTCGGGATCCAGGCGCGCGCGAGCATGTTCCGGTAGGTCTTGATCTCATCCTGCTCCCCCTGCGCCTGCCCCCCGTGCCGGGCCAGGGGGATGTTCAGGGAGAGCGCCGTGTAATACGCGTCGAGCTCGAGCTCCACGGCGGACTTGTCCAGCGCGGCCAGCGGCGTGGGGAGCAGTGCCAGGATAAGGAGCAGGAGTCGCTTCATGGGGGAGGCCATAAACACAGAGCCCCTGGCATCACCCAGGGGCCGGTCCCGACATTTCTCGTTACGGGTTCGAATCTTACAGAGCTAAATCGTCCTACCCATCATAGCATGGAGCGCGCGGCTTGTCAAGCGGAATCTTTCAGCCGGGGCGGTCGACTTCGATGGCCACCATCTTGATCCCGTTGGCGGCGCAGGCCGCGTCCATGAGCGCATGGTAGGCCAGGGGGGCCGAGGCCCTGCGCAGGGGACGGGTGAAGTACACCACCGAGGTCACCCGTTCGCGGGCGAGCCGCTTGGATACCCGCGGCAGGAGCCGACCGATCTCCTCCCACCTGAGCAGGTGGTCGTAATAGGGGACCTTGTCCTCGGGGGCGAGCAAGCCGTACTTCCCTGAGAGGATGCGCACCCCGATCCCCAGGCAGTCCGCCGCGGCATGGACCTGGCGGATGCGGGGGCTGTCGTAGCGCTCGAGCGCCCGCTGTCGTCCGCCCGCGCGGGTCTTGTTCTTGGAGCAGTAGGTGACGAAGATGGGGCCCAGGGGTTTTTTCGCGGCCACGGAGCTATCCTAGCATTTTCACGAAAATCCCCGC
>CAYHRV010000295.1:0-3660 GCA_964359165.1 uncultured Elusimicrobia bacterium | reverse complement strand
CGAGCTCGCCCAGGTCCAGAAGCGGCTCGCCTCTCTCGAAGACAAGCTCACCCTCATCGGCGACCTCAAGGAGCAGTCCAAGAACCTGGAGACCGCGGCCAAGACCGGGGAGAGACTCGCCGCGGAGCTCGATGAGCGCGCCTCCACGCTCAAGGAGGGCCTGCGCGAGGAAGTGCTCGGCGGAGTGGAGGGGCTCAAGGAGGAGATCGCCAAGATATCCGTGGGGCTTCGAGAAGCCGTCGAACGCATCTCCTCTCTCCCCTCGGCGCCGGCCGCCAACGCCCCTCCTAAGGGCGGCCGGCACGGCGCCCCTGCCGGGGTCGACTCCGCGCCGGCCGGACCCGGCGCGCCGGGCGCCGGACCCGCCGCCGGCGAACAAGACGATTTCGGCTTCCCCTCGGCCTCGCTCCTCGACGACCCGGAGGGAAAGTGAGGACGATCGGCCTGCTCTCCTCCCTCCTCCTCTGCGCTCTCCCCGCCTCCTCCCTTCCCGCCGACGGCGTTTCGGCCAAGGACATCGAGGCCAAGGTGGCCCTGGAAAGCTCCATCGAGGGCAGGGTGGAAGCCGTGCTCAAGAAGGCCCTCGACACCCAGGACCTCATCGTCATCGTCAACGTGGACCTCGTCTCCGAGACGCAGAAGGAAAAGGAGAAGGACAGGACGGAAGAGGAGGTTCTCCCCGGGGTGCCGGTCAAATTGACCCCGACCGCGCCCTCCGCGGGCCCTCTGGCCATCACGCTCACGCAGGTGCGCCGCGTGCTCGTCACGCTCATCCTCGATGAATCGACACCGCCCGCGGAAGTCCAGCTCGCGCTCAAGACGGCCCAGAGCCTGCTTTCCATAGACCCCAAGCGGGGGGACGTGCTCAACGTGGAGAAGATGCGCTTGCGCAGGCCGGAAGTGAAGAAGCCTTTCGAGCCCAAAGACCTCCTGAAGCCTTCCTGGATATTCTCGGCCCTGTGGCTCCTGCTGGCCTTGACCGCCATCCTGGTCGTCTCGCGCCAGGGCTTCTCCCCCCTCCTATCCTTGGCGCGGGAATGGATGACCCAGAACCAGGCCTCGGCCGGGAAGAAGGAGCGGGAGGAAGCCGTGGAAGGCGTCCTTCAGGAGGCCCAGCCCCTGGAAGCCGCCTCCGAGAACGCCCTCCAGGACTCGGACCTTCCTTTTTCCTTCATTAAGGAACGGGACCTGCCCATGCTCTGCCTCCTCCTCCAAAAGGCGAAGCCCTTGAGCGTATCGGCGGTGCTCCATTATCTGCCCCCCTCCATGGCCTCCCAGGCGCTGCGCTCCCTGGATGTCGAGAAGCGGCTCGAGGTCGTGCGGCTCATGTCCAAGGTCACCCAACTCGACCGCAACCAGGTCCAGGCCTTGGAGGAGTCCTTGCGCTCGCGCGTCAACTATCTCATGGGCGGGGAGCACAAACTCGCGGAGCTCATCGACCACGCGCCCGCCTCCCTGCAGGAGGAACTCCTGGGCGCGCTCAAGTCCCACGACCCGGAGCTCGGCGACCGCCTCAAGAAGCGGGTGGTCCTGCTCGAGGACCTGGCTCTGCTCGGGGAGACCGAGCTCAAGGCCCTCTTCCGCCGCGTCCCTTTGCGCAGCCTGGCTGTGGTGCTCAAGTCCGACCCGGAACTCAAGGACAAGATCATGTCCAAGGTGGGCCACGGCGCCGGCGAATGGCTGGCCCAGGAGATCGAGCTCACCCGGGAGAGCCCTGGGGAGCTGGTGGAATCCGAACAGCGGCGCGTGCTCTCGGCGCTCTCCCTGCTGGTGCGCGAGGGAAGCGTGGTCCTGCGCCGGGACGGCCCGGCCGCGGGCCCGGCTTCGGCGGAGTCCGCCGCCGAAGGCGGGGCGGGGTAGACTATGGACCTGATGACGATCCTGGGCGCCGCCTGCGGGATCGGCGTCATCCTCTTCGTCCTCACCGTCGGGCACATGGCCCGCTTCCTGCTCAACCCGGAAGCCATCATCCTCATCTTCGGCGGCACCCTGGGCTCGGTCATGATCAGCTATCCTTGGTCCGTGCTCCGCTTCGTCCCGGGCGCCCTCAAGATGATGATCATCCCCCCCAAGCGCCCCTCCCCCGCCTCCCTCATCCGCGGCTTCGTGCACTTGGCCGAGCGAGCGCGCAAGGAAGGCCTCGACTCCATCGCCTCCGACATCCCCGCCGCCCCCCATCCCTTCATGGGCGACGGCCTCCAGATGATCGTCGACGGCCTAGACGAGGAGACCGTCCAGGAGCGCTGCGAGCGCGACATCCTCGTCACCCGCCACCGCCACAACCAGATCAGCGCCATCTTCCGCTCGGCCGGCACCTTCGCCCCCATCTTCGGACTGCTGGGCACGCTCATCGGGGTGGTCCAGGTCCTGCGCAACATCACCGACCCCACGGCCATGGGCGCCTCCATGGCCGTGGCCATGACCGCCTCCTTCTACGGCATCTTCTCGGCCAATTTCCTCTTCCTGCCCATCTCCAACAAGCTCACCTTCTATTCCGAGGAGGAGATGATCAGCCGCGAACTCATCGCCAAGGGCCTGCACTGCCTCCAGCAAGGCGAGGCCCCCTGGCTCATGGCCAAGAAGCTGGAAGCCTACCTATCCTTCCACCTGCGCCGCGGGGGCGCCAAGAAATACCGCGTATCGGCATAGATAGAATGGACTCCGGGACACGGCGGCGGACCCCTGGGACGAGCGCACCCCCGCGGGGGGTGCGCTGACGTGAAGAGGAGGGGCCTAATGACACGGCAATACGCCCCAACAACGAGCGTCCTCCCGCGGGGAGGACGCTGACGTGGTCCCCTTCCTCCACCGGGCGATGCCCAGCACCCTGGAGGAGAATCCCCTCTGGCTCGTGGTGCTCTGCGACATGATGACGAACCTGATGCTCTTCTTCCTCGTCATGTACGCGCTCACCCAGCAGGGCCCCAAGGCGCGCATCGAGATGGCCCGGACCTTCGACGCGGCCGCGGTCGTGGAGAGGAATCCCAGGCCGGGCGAGGCCCCTCCCGTGGAGTTCCGGGAGGACGCCGCGGCCAAGATACACAGGACCCTCTCGGAGGCCGATGTGGCCGCTCAAGCCCAGGTCGAGTTGGCCGAGAACGGGGTGCGCGTGCGCCTGCGCGAGGAACTGCTCTTCGCCGTGGGCGAGGCGGCCCTCTCCCCCCGCTCGGCCAAGACGCTCGCGGCCCTGGCCGGGGTGCTCAAGCAGATGCCCAACGAGGTGATCGTGGAGGGGCATACCGACGACATCCCGATGCGCGGCGGTCTCTACCGCGACAATCGGGAGCTCTCCGTGGCGCGTTCCTATTCGGTGCTTTCCGCGCTCCTGGAGCAGGGCGTGGAGGCCAAGCGCCTGATCACCTCCGGCTACGCGGAGCTTCATCCGGCGGCGCCCAACGACACGCCCGAGGGCCGAGCGGAGAACCGCCGCGTCGAGATCGTCATCCTGCGGGGGGAGAACGAGGCGGCTGAGCGAGGGATGACCCGCAGGAATGTGACCGAGCCCTCGCGCGAGGGAATGCCGCCTCCGGACGTAGTCGGGGAGCGGCCCGCCTCCCAACGCCGTAAGGAATCGACCCAATGAAACCTCCCAGGAAACGGCCCCTCGCCCTTCCGGGCGACGTGCCGGAAACATCCACCCAGCTCTGGATGATCCCCTAC
>CAYHRV010000294.1:0-3677 GCA_964359165.1 uncultured Elusimicrobia bacterium | reverse complement strand
CGACATCAAGGGACAGGGCATAACCGCCTTCGTCACGCTCAAGTCCTTGGTCCAGGCGGAGGAGCCTCTCAAGGAGGAATTGCGCCAAGCCGTGGCGCGGGGGATCGGAGCCATCGCCAGACCCGACGTCATCCGCTTCACCGACGCCCTTCCCAAGACCCGTTCGGGGAAGATCATGCGCCGGCTGCTGCGCGAGATCGCCAACGGATCCTCGGTCAAGGGAGACACCACCACGCTCGAGGACCTCTCGACGCTCGCGAAACTGCAGGCGGGCGAGGATGAGTGACGCAGCGGCCAGGTCCCTGCTCGTTCTCGGACTACTCTGCCTTCTCCCGCCGGGCTCCTCGTCCCAGGAGGAGGGAGGCCCCGTAGAAGAGGACGCCGCAACCGGGGCCCCGGCGGATACGGCCGGGGCCAATCTCACCCGGGCCTGGCAGCTCGCCCGCAGGACCTATGCGGATGCCGCCCTGGTGGGGATAACGGGCTGGACGGACGCGGAGGGATCGGTGGTCTGCAATCCCTCCTCCCCCTTCCAAGACGGCTGGACCTACAGTTTCTTCTCCCCATCCCAGCGGCAGTATCTCATGGTGGCCTCCTGTCTGGGCAAGCTCGCCGGACCCGTCCGGGAGATGCGGGATAAGAACGCCTCTCCGCCCGCTCCCATCAAGGGCAGCTTCATCGACAGCGACGAGGCGGTCGGCGGCGCGCTGGACTTGGGCCTGCCCGAGGCGGGAGGG
Source organism: uncultured Elusimicrobia bacterium (assembly GCA_964359165.1). GTDB lineage: Bacteria > Elusimicrobiota > Elusimicrobia > UBA1565 > UBA1565 > CAYHRV01. The sequence goes on along the minus strand of CAYHRV010000294.1, from coordinate 2,940 downwards.
AAACGCCCCTTCTCCCTAAAGCTCTCCGTGCTGGAGGACGAGGACTACCCGAGAAAACCGGTCTTATGGACGGCGGCCGCGGGGGGAAAGAGCATGCGGTTGGACGCCGTTCACGGCGGAGCGCTCGATCCCGCCCGCTACGGCGTGGACCTGGAAGCCGCGGCCCAGCGGCGCGAGAAACCGCTCCAGGAACGGCGCCTGGCCGCGCGTCCCAAGAAGAAGGGCCTCTACACCGCCCTGGCCGACATGGACAAGGTCCAGCGCTTCGCGGAGGCCAAACTACGGGGCTCCAAGCTCATGGCCGTGGAAGGCTTCGCGGACGCGTGGGGCAATTCCCCGTGCGTGAGCCCCAGCGACGGCTGGTCCTTCTACTACCATCACCCCAAGCGCGGCGATTTCGCCGTGGTCTTCGCGTGCCGGGGAGAGGTGGGTATGGGACCGCCGGCCACGGTCCCGGTGGACCCCTCCATCCACATGCCGCTCTCCGGGAAAGCGGTCGACAGCGCGGCCGTGCTCGATGAGCTCATCCGCCGGCGCGAGGGCGTCATGAACGAAGGCATGGGCCGCAACTTCTCCCGGATAGGGACGCTGCGACTGGTGCGCTTTGGCGAGCCTCCCTTCCCCGGAGCGCGGACGGCCGAGTTCTGGGTCCTCGACATCGGGACCGCGCAGTACACCTTCGAAGCCTCCAACGGAAGGCTCGTGCGCGCCAAGGATTAATGCTCGGTCATCTTTGCTAGAATAATGTCACGCGTTTTAGATTAGGGAGGATGAGTCATGGCTCAAAAGCCGACGCCCAAGAAGAAGATCTCGGTCCTGATCGCGGACGATCAGACGCTGTTCCGGGAGGGGATCAAGGACCTGCTCGAGACCGAGAAGGAGATCGCGGTCGTCGGGGAGGCCGTGGACGGGGTCGAGGTGATCCGCCAGGCCAAGAAGCTCAAGCCCGACGTCATCCTCATGGACATCAAGCTCCCCCAACTCGACGGGATCTCCGCGACCCGCCAGATCCGCAAGGAGTGCCCGGACACCAACATCCTCATCCTCTCCGCCTACGAGGATGAGACCCACGTGCTCGAGGCCATCTCGGCCGGGGCCAACGGCTACCTCTCCAAGATGCTCCCCGCCACCGAGCTCATCCGCGCCCTCAAGACCTTCGCCTCCGACGGGGTGATGATCCCGCAGAGCGTCATGGGCAAGCTCCTCGAGGGCCTCCGTTCCAAGGCGCCGGGCTCCGAGTCCGCCCCCGCCTCGCTGACCGCCACCGAGGTCAAGGTCCTTTCCGCGCTGGGCACGGGCCTCTCCAACAAGGAGATCGCCGCCTCCCTGGAGTGCAGCGTCAAGACCGTGAAGAACCATCTCAACAGCATCTTCCAGAAGCTCGGGGTGAGCAACAGGACGGAAGCCGTCGTGCGCGGGATAGAGTCCGGCCTGATCTCCGCCGAGGAGGCGGTCCAGTCGCGGTCATGACCGCTGGGGAGCGACCATGAAGACGGAACTCAAGGAGTGGAGGCGCCTGCTCTGCGCGGGCCGCTACGAGGAGCTCAAGACGCGTTTGACCCGCGGGGGCCCTCCTCCGGCCGAGGGCTGGAAAGAGCTTGGCCCCATCGAGAAGCTCACCCTCTTCAAGCTCATGGAGCCCCGGCGCGCCCTGGCTTTCTACGGAAGCCTGGACTTCCGCGAGAAATACTTCCTCCTCTGCGGCTACGATTTGGGAGCGCTCGCGCCCGTGCTCGAGGACCTCGAGCCCAAGCGCCGCCGTCTTTTCCGCGGATTCCCACCCGGCACCTATGACCGCATGCTGAGGAGCCTCTTGGGCTCGGAGGTGGAGTTCAAGCTGTCTTTCAAGGCCAATTGAGCCCGGCGCGCGGCCGCATCGTCGTCACCGCCGCTATCGTCCTGCGGCGCAGCGTCTTCCGGGAGGCGGACCGCCTCTGCCATCTCTTCACGCACGACTACGGAAAGCTCCGGGTGAGGTTCGCGAGCGTCAACAGGCCGCTGGGGAAGCTCAAGGCCCTCTCGGAGCCGATGGTGCGGGGCGAATACCGTTTGCATCTGCGCGAGGGGGCCGAGAATGCGCTCTGCATCGGGGGGGCCCTCGCCTCCGTGCACCCGGGCCTTCGGACCGGCGTGGAGGGCCTCTTGAGGGGGCTGGAGCTCTGCGAGATGCTCGACCGCCTCACCCCTCTGCGCCAGCCCAGCGAGGAGAAGTTCGCTCTCATCGCGGATGCCTTGGAGACGCTGGAACGGGCGCGGGGCGCGCCGGGATGGTCCTGGATCTCGATAGCTTTCGGCCTAAGATTGCTAGAAGCCGCGGGCTTCGGGGCCTTCTCCCTGCATGTCTCGCGGGAGAACCGCCCGCTCTGGGAGACGCTCCATGCCGGCTCCTGGGACGAGGTCGGGGGCTTGGCCGAGGACGAGTACCGCAGGTCCAGGCTCGAGGGATATCTGCAGCGCAGCATGGAGCGGGCCATCGAGGCCCCCCTGCGCGCGCCTAGACTGAGGAGCATGCTGGTATGAATGAGGAAGATACCCATAGCACGGCAGTGGACCCCGACAACGAGCATCCTCCCGCGGGGAGGATGCCGACAGGGGTGCGCTGGGATAACACGGCGGGATGGCCCCCCGAACGGAAGCACACCCCCGCGGGGGGTGCGCTGGGATGAACTTTCAAGAACTGATCATGAAGCTGGAGGGGTTCTGGGCACGGGAGGGCTGCCTCATCGTCCAGCCCTACGACGTAGAGAAGGGCGCGGGGACCTTCAATCCCGCCACCTTCTTCGGAGCGCTGACCTCCGAGCCCACCCGCGCGGCCTACGTGGAGCCCTCGCGCCGCCCCGCGGACGGCCGCTACGGCGACAATCCCAACCGCCTGGGGCGCTATTTCCAGTTCCAAGTCCTGCTCAAGCCGGCTCCCTCCGATGTCCAAGGACTCTATCT
>CAYHRV010000293.1:0-3703 GCA_964359165.1 uncultured Elusimicrobia bacterium | reverse complement strand
AGTTCAACCTCGCGCTCGCCTACAAGTCCCTGGGGAAGCTCGACCGCGCGCAGGAAGCCTACTCCCGGTACGTGAACACCGTGGGACTCAAGGACGAGGGGGGGAAGGCCGCGCTCTGGGAGGTGTTCGGCCTCCAGCGCGACCGCAAGGATTTCACCGCCGCCATGGCCACGCTCGAGCGCATCCTCAACGCCGGCCCGGACCCGGACACCGCCCTGGAGGCCAATTACCGGAGGGGGGAGATACTCCTCCTGCTCAACTCCAAGGACGAGGCGGTCAAGACCTGGGAGGCCATGGCGGCCATGGAGCCCAAGGGGAACGCCTTCCGTCTCGACGGGCTCATCAAGCTGGGTGAAGTCTACGAGGCCGCCTCCGACCTGGAGAGGGCGGCCGGGGTCTACGAGGACCTGGCCAAGAACGCCCCGGCCGCGGCCACGGCCAAGGCGGCCAAGGAGCGAGCCGAGGGCCTGCGCAGGATCATCGCGGCCAAGGGGGGCAAGGGCGCCAAGGCGTCCGACGCGCCGGAGGAATCCCCCTCGGACGCGGGCAAGACGCAGGTGATGCCCGAGGAGGCCCCCGCGCCCAAGGCCAAGCCGCCTTCCGAGGAGAAGCCCAAGAAGAAGCAGTCCCCTGAGAAGTCCAAGAAGCTCAATCTTCCCGGAGTGAATTGACCATGCCCACCCATCTCGATTACTTCGCCATCTTCAAGGAGAGCTTCACCCTGGTGATACTCTTCTTCTGCTCCATCCTCTCGATCTCCTTCGCCATCGAGCGCTGGCTCTATTTCCGCAAGGCCCTCATCGAGGTGGACCCCTTGCTCGCGGGCGTGCGGAAGTTCCTGGAGGCGGGAAAGGCGGACCAAGCCCAGGCCGCCTGCCAGAAGAACCCTTCCCCCATCGCCCAGGTCGTCTATTACGGATTGCTCAACCGGGAGCACTCCCGCTCCGACCTGGAGGAACTGCTCGCCACCAAGAGGCTCGAGGAGCGCCTCAAGCTCGAGCGCAACCTGGGCATCCTGGGGACCATGGGGAACACCGCGCCTTTCATCGGGCTCTTCGGCACGGTGGTGGGCATCATCAAGGCCTTCCGGGACCTGGCCCTTTCCGGCGCCGGGGGCCCGGCCGTGGTGGCCAAGGGCATCGCGGAGGCCCTGGTCGCTACGGCGGCCGGGATGGCGGTCGCCATCCCGGCGGTCATCCTCTACAACTATTTCATGCGCAAGGTGAAGACGATCTCGGTGTCCATGGAGGTGGTGTCCTCGCGCCTCCTCGTCGTGATGGGGGCCAAGTAGCTTGGGCGGAGAACAGCAGAAAGACGACGAGCCGATCACCAGCATCAACATCACGCCGCTCGTCGACGTGAGCCTGGTGCTCGTGATCATCTTCATGGCCATCGCCCCCTTCATGATCCAGGCCGGGATCAAGGTCCTGGAGTCCAAGGTCGGCACCGCGGTGGGGAAGGTCTCGGCCGATGAGAACGTGGCCGTGCGCCTGAGCCGGGACGGGACGATGACGGTCAACGGCGCCGCCGCCGACGCGCTTTCCTTGAGCGCGGTCATCGCCGCCGCGCTCACGGCCAGCAAGGACAAGATGGTCATCCTCACCGCCGACGAGGACAACCGGGTCGGCCAGGTCGTGGAGGTGCTCGACGCCGCGAGGCAGGCCGGGGCGCAGAAGCTCGCCATCATGCGCAGCGCCAAAGGGCCCGAAGGGGAGAAGGAGGGCTGATGGCCTCCAAGAAGCCGCGCTTCGAGCTCGAGGACGACGCGGTGGTGGGCATCAACGTGACCCCCCTCGTGGATGTCTGCTTGGTCCTGGTCATCATCTTCATGGTCACCACGCCCCTGCTCAGCCGCCCGCTCTTCGACGTCCACCTCCCCATGGCCCGGACCCAGGAGGGGGAGGAGAAGGAGAAGATCACGCTCTCCCTCGATGAGTCGAACCGGATGGCCGTCGACTCCCTGGAGTGCAAGGACGTCGAGGAAGTGAAGAAGGCGCTCAAGTACAAGCTCTATTCGAGCGAGTCGAAGCTCGTCGTGGTGCGGGCCGACAAGGACGCCACGCACGGCAGGCTGACGGAGCTGATGGCCCTGGCCAAGGAAGCCGGTGCCCGGTCGCTGACGATCGCCACGGAACAGAAGAAATGATGGAGACGCGCGTCCCCGCCTCGGTGATGACGTCCATGGCCCTGCACGTGGGGGGCTTCGCCGCCTATCTGCTCTTCTTCCAGACCGCGCAGAAGGCCGACCTGCGCATCATCACCGACGTCGACCTCCTGGTGGCTCCGCCGCCGGAGACCCGGGCCCAGGAGGCCGCCCCCAAGCCGCCTCCGCCCGCCAGCATCCGCGATTTCCTCAAGCTCGCCCTGCCCTCGATCCCGAAACCCGCGCCCGCCCATGTCCCGCTCGAGGTGAAGGCGCCGGAACTGCGCAAGGCGCTCATGGACATGCCTCAGCCGAAACTCGAGGACCGCGGGCGGCTCCAAAAGGCCGCGGCCATCGAGGCGCTCGACCTCGACCGCAGGCGCGAGTCGCTGGCGAAGGTGGATGCAGGCCTGAGCCTGAGGGCTTCCCGGGCCGCCCCCATCCTGGGCCCAAGACTCGACGAGGTGGGGATGCGCCAGGCCCCGCGCAAGGTCATCGAGATGGCCGCGCTGGAGGAGAAACGCGAACAGCTCGCTCCTCGCGGCCTGCAGGCCATGGCGCCGGAGCCTTCCCGCTCCCGTTCTCTCGCGCCCGCCGCCCCGCTGCTCGCCCCCGAGGCCGCGCCGCGTCCCGAAAACCGCTCCCTGGGGACTCTCGCGCGCATGCTCCCGGCTCAGCCCCTGGAGCCGGCCTCGGCCCCGCGGGAACTGCCCTCCATCCCCAAGAGGGCCATCGCCCCGCCCGCCGCGCTCGCGCCCAGGGCCCGCGACGAGGGCCCGCAGGCCGCCCCCAAGAAAGCCGTGGAGATCGAAGGCCCGCTCTCCGACCGCCAGGTGGTCTCGGCGAGCGTCCCCCAATTCCCGCAATGGGCCAAGGAGCAGGGCGTCGTGGAATCGGCGGTGTCCATCCGCTTCACGGTGGACCCCGCGGGGAAGGTGCTGGAGAGCATGCGCGTGGAGCGGACCTCCGGTTTCGGGAGGATGGACCGTCTGGCCATGGAACATCTCAAGCTCTGGCGCTTCGCCCCGGTGAGCGCTTCGGAGGGGAACCAGTGGGGCATCATTACCTTTCGTTTCATCTTGGAGTAATAATATGAAGAACCTCCGCAATCTCGCCGATTCCGTGCTCTCCGGGGAAATAGTCAGGTCGGAATTGGCGAGATTGCGTCGCATGAAGACGGCAACGACAACGGCGATAGGAATTGCGGCGCTAACGGCGTTGATAACGGCCATGCTCCCGGCGGGGGTCTGGGCGGAGGACGCGCCGCCGACGATGGCGACGGAGACTTCCAAGGACCAGGTGCAGGAACCCGCGTCACAACCCGCGTCGGACGCCGAAGAGAGTCCCTTGGCCCCGCCTTCCGCGCCGGAGCCCAAGCTTTCCGAGAGCGAGACCCTGGTCGGGGACCATCCCTCATCCGGAGGCTCCATGCCCCAGGAGGTGGTCATCAAAGGGGAGGGCGGCTCGAAGCTCAAGGCCACGAAACCTCCCTTGGACCTGGTCGTCGACCCCTTCGACGACATCCGGGAGTCCCTCAAGCCGGACCAGCAGATGCTCCTT
>CAYHRV010000292.1:0-3739 GCA_964359165.1 uncultured Elusimicrobia bacterium | reverse complement strand
GATCATGGTGCAGGCCAGATGCGCCAAGGCCTTGAGCCCGTATTTCTTAAGGACCTCCTCATAGACCTTGGAGACGATGGCGTACTGGTGGGTCAACTCCGTCTCCGCGCAGACGACGGGAATCATGATCTCGGGGAAGGCCTTGACCCCGTCCTTGAGCAGTTCGGCCGCGGCCTCGAAGATGGCCCGCACCTGCATCTCGGTGATCTCGGGATGCGTGATGCCCAGGCGCACCCCGCGATGGCCCATCATGGGGTTGCTCTCGCGCAGGGCCGCCGCGCGCTTCTCGAGTTCCTCCATGCCGATGCCCAGGCTCTTGGCCAGCTCCTCGAGCGCCCCCCGCTCATGGGGCACGAACTCATGGAGGGGGGGGTCGATGGTGCGGATGGTGACCGGCAGGCCCTCCATGGCCTTGAGCGTGGCCTTCACGTCGGATTTGACGTGCGGGAAGAGCTCCAAGAGGGCCCGGCGCCGCTCCTCCTCGGTCTTGGAGACGATCATCTTGCGGAGCTTGAAGAGGGGCTGTTCGGACCCCTTGCCGTAGAACATGTGCTCGATGCGGAAGAGGCCGATGCCCTCGGCTCCGAAACGCCGCGCCCGGGCGGCGTCCTCGGGGGTGTCCGCGTTGGCGCGCACGCGCAGCACGCGCAGGCCGTTGCAGACCTTGAGGAAGTCCTCGAGGGTCTTGTTGCTCTCGCTGGCGTCCCGCATGGGAAGGCTGCCCTCGTAGGCGAGGCCTTTGGAGCCGTTGAGCGTGACCCAATCGCCCTCGCGCAGGGTCTTGCCGGCCACGGACACCGTCTTGCGGTGCGCGTCGATCTCCAGAGCCCCGCAGCCCACCACGCAGCACTTGCCCCAGCCGCGCGCGACGAGTGCGGCGTGCGAGGTCATGCCTCCCCGTGCCGTGAGGATGGCCTGAGCCGCGCGCATGCCCTCCACGTCCTCGGGGTTGGTCTCCTCGCGAAGGAGTATGACCTGCTTGCCGTTCTTGGCCCAGGCCACCGCGTCCGCGGCGTTGAAGACGAGCTGGCCCTTGGCGCCTCCGGGGCCCGCGGGCAGGCCCTTGGCGATGGGCTTATGCACGGCCTCGGCCGCGGGGTCCACCACCGGGTGCAGGAGCTCGTCGAGCTGGGAGGGCGTGACCCGGAGAGCGGCCTCCTCCTTGGTGATCAGGCGCTCCTGGAGCATGTCGAGGGCCATCTTGACCGCCGCGGGCCCGTTGCGCTTGCCCACGCGGCACTGGAGCATGTAGAGCTTGTCCTTCTCGATGGTGAACTCGATGTCGAGCATGTCCCGGTAATGGCGCTCGAGCCGTTTGCGGATGTCGTCGAGCTGGCGGTAGACCGGGGGCATGAGCTCTTGGAGGCTCTTTAAGTGCTTGGACTGCTCGTTGCGGCTGGAGTCGTTGATGGGCCATGGGGTGCGGATGCCGGCCACGACATCCTCGCCCTGCGCGTTGGGCAGGAACTCGCCGTAGAAGTAGTCCTCGCCGGAGCCCGGGTTGCGCGTGAATCCCACGCCCGTGGCCGAATCCTTGCCCATGTTGCCGAACACCATGGCCTGGACGTTGACGGCCGTGCCCCACTCATCGGGGATCTTCTCGATCCTGCGATAGGAGATGGCCCGCTTGCCGTTCCAGGAGGCGAACACCGCGCCGACGGCCCCCCAGAGCTGGGTCTTGGGGTCGTCAGGGAAGGATTTCCCCAGCACCGCGCGCACGCGCTCCTTGAACTTGGCGCAGAGCTCCTTGAGCGTCGCGGCGTCGAGCTCGGAGTCCGAGGAAACGCCCGCGCGCTTCTTGGCCTCCCCCAGCAGGTCGTCGAGCTGCCTTCGGATGCCCTGGCCCTCGGCGGGCTCGAAGCCCGCGGCCTTCTCCATGACCACGTCCGCGTACATCATGATGAGGCGGCGATAGGCGTCGTAGGCGAAGCGCTCGTTCTTGGTGATGGCGATGAGGCCCGGCAGGGTACCCTCCGTCAGGCCCGTGTTGAGGATGGTCTCCATCATGCCGGGCATGGACTTGCGGGCGCCGGAACGCACCGAAACCAGCAAGGGGTCGGAGGGGTCTCCGAACTTGCGTCCGACGATGCGCTCGATGTGGGCCATGCCCGCGTCGACGCTCTTCTGGAGCGTCTTGGGGTAGGTGCGCGAGTTCTCCCAATAATAGGTGCAGACCTCGGTGGTCAGGGTGAAGCCCGGGGGGACGGGGAGCCGGAGGGAGGGGTGGCCGGCCATCTCGGCCAAGTTGGCGCCCTTGCCTCCCAGCAGGTTCTTCATGGACTCGTTGCCGTCGGCCCGGCCGCCTCCGAAGAGGTAGACCAGCTTCTGATGCTTCTTGAGCTTGAGCGTCTTGGCGGCGGAGCGTCCGTTCGTCTTCTTGGCAAGGGCGGTGGTCATGTTTTTCTCCTCGGAACCGTATTCTATCAATTCCTATAGGTGGTAGCCGGTCAGGGCTTTCACGTAGTTGGCCCGCTCGAAGGCCGCGGGATTCTCGCAGGACGCTTGGCTGAGGCTTCCCTTCATCTGGGTCACGGATTCGTATTCGTGCTCCTCCAGCCAGCGGCGCATCTCGGCGAGGATCTCGCCCAGGCGGCCGGGCCCCTTGCGCAGGAGCTCGGAGCAGAGCATGGCGACATCGGCCCCGGCCATGAGGGCTTTAAGAGCGGCTTGGTGGGAGGCCACCCCGCCGGTCAGGGCCAGGCTCGCCTGGACGCGGCCGTGGAGAATGGCGACCCAGCGCAGGGGGAGGCGGAGCTCATCTTCGGTGCTCAAGTGGATGGTGGGACGCGCCTCCAGAGCCTCCAGGTCGATGTCCGGCTGATAGAAGCGATTGAATAACACCAGGCCGGCGGCTCCCGCCTCCACTAAGCGCTTGGCCATGGAGCCCATGGCCGTATAGAACGGGCTGAGCTTGACCGCCAGGGGGATGGAGAGTTGGGAGCGGATGGAGCGCACGGTCTCCAGGTCGCGCGCTTCCAGGTCGGCTCCGGACATCTCCAGGTCCGCGGCCACGCGGTAGAGGTTGAGCTCGAGCGCGTCCGCGCCCGCGTCCTGGATATGGCGGGCATAGGCGACCCAGTTGCCCGGGGAGTCCGCGTTGACGCTCGCGATGACGGGGATGGCGAGCGCTTCCTTGGCCTTGCGCACCAGGTCCAGGTAGCGCTTGGGCCCCACATGGAACTGCTCCGGGTCCGGCAGATAGGAGAGCGCCTCCCCGTAGGATTCGGAGCCGTGCAGGAGGTAATGGAAAAGCGTCAGGCCCTCGCGCACGATCTGCTCCTCAAAGAGCGAGGGGAGCACCACGGCCCCGGCTCCGGCCTCCTCCAGGCGGCGCAGGCTGTCGAGGTCCTCGGTGAGCGGGCCGGAGGAGGGAACCAGGGGGCTGCGCAGGGGGAGCCCGAGATAGGTCGTCGAGAGGTCGCTCATTATTTCACCGCGGGCGTCTGCGGCGGGGCCGTCGGCTCCCCGCCCTTGGCCGCGGTCGCGCTCAGGCGGTCGATGAGAGTCCAGCGATCGAGGATGTCCTGCTCGGCTTGGCGCAGGAGGTCCTTGGCGTGCTCCGGATGCGAGGCCGAGAGCATCCGGTAGCGCGTCTCCCGGTAGGCGTAGTCCTTGAAAGGGAGGCGCGGAGGCTTGGAGTCGAGCTGGAAGGCGTTCTTGCCTTGCGCGTTGAGGCGCGGGTCATAGCGGAAGAGCGGCCAGTAGCCGGTGTCCACGGCGAGCTTCTGCTGCTGCATGC
>CAYHRV010000291.1:0-3776 GCA_964359165.1 uncultured Elusimicrobia bacterium | reverse complement strand
GGTTTGGGGGGTGTTGGTGGGGGCCCCCGGGGGGGGGGGGGGCCCCGTGGGGGCCGCCGGGTCCGGGCGGTCGATGTGCGTCCTGCACGACTGCAAGATGGCGGACTGCAAGATGGAGATGCCCGCCAGATCCGGCGAACGAGTGTCCTGTCCGGTCTGCGGGGAATACATCTCCCAGCCGGACGGGACCTTGGCCAAGGTCCTCTACTACAGGCATCCGCACAAGCCGGAGGCCACCTCCCCCGCGCCCCGCAAGGACGAGATGGGCATGGACTATATCCCGGTCTACGCCGAGGTCCGGGAAGGAGCCGGAAGCCCGGGGCAGGCCGCGATCAGCCTCTCTCAAGAGCGCCGGCAGCTCATCGGCATGAGGACCGAGGCCGTAGGGGTGCGCGATCTCTCGGCCGTGGTGCGCGCGAGCGGGCGGGTGGCTTACGATCCCGACCTCTACAACGCGGTGGCGGAGCATCGCGCGGCGGTGAAGGCCCGTGAGAAAGTAGCGGGGAGTTCCTATCCGGACGTGCTGGAACGGACGGAGGCTCTCGTGCGCGCCTCGGCCCTGCGCTTGCGCCAATTGGGGCTCTCGCAAGAGCAGATCGCCGAATGCGGCCGCACCGACGAGCCGCCTATCAACCTCCTGGTCGGGGGCGGAGGGCACGGGGGCGCGGTGTGGGTGTACGCGCAGATATACGAGTTCGAGATCGGGCTGGTGCGCTCCGGGCAGTCGGCGGAGATGACGACTCCGGCCTATCCCGGCCGCAAGTTCCGAGGGATCGTCAAATCCCTGGACCCCGTGCTGTCGAGCGAGACGCGCTCGCTCAAGGCCCGCATCGAGGCCCAGGACCCTGAGGGGCTGCTCAAGCTCGAGATGTACGTCAACACCGTCATCCGGGCCGGGCTGGGCCGCAAGCTGGCCTTGCCCGAGTCCGCCCTGCTCGACACGGGCGAGCGGAAACTCGTCTTCGTGGACCTGGGCGAGGGGCGCTTGGAACCCCGGGAGTTGAGCGTCGGGCGTCAGGCGGAAGGGTATTATGAAGTCCTGGGGGGGCTGAGGGAGGGGGAGAGGGTGGTCATCTCCGCCAACTTCCTCATAGACTCCGAATCGCGGCTCAAGGCCGCGCTGTCCGGGGCGGGGAAGAAGGGAAAGGCGACGGACCCGCACGCGGGACACTAAGGAGGTTCTGATGAAACGGAAACACGCCCCCAACACCGGGACGGACCCCCGCGGGGGGTCCGTCGGGACCGCCCCCCGAACGGAGACAGACCCCCGCGGGGGGTCCGTCAGCATATGATAGAACGATTGATTGCCGTTTGCGCGCGCAATAAGTTCATCGTCATACTCGCGACCGCGGCCGCCCTGGCGGCCTCGGCCTGGGCGCTTCGCCATTCGCCCCTGGACGCGATCCCGGACCTCTCGGACACGCAGGTCATCGTCTATTCGCGCTGGGACCGCTCGCCCGACATCCTCGAGGACCAGGTCACCTACCCCATCGTGACCGCCCTGCTGGGAGCGCCGCGCGTCAAGGCCGTGCGCGGCTATTCGGATTTCGGCTTCTCCTACGTGTACGTCATCTTCCAGGACGGCACGGACCTCTACTGGGCGCGCTCGCGGGTGCTCGAATATCTGAGCAAGATACTCCCGCAATTGCCGGAGGGGGTGCGCACCGAGTTGGGGCCCGACGCCACGGGAGTGGGCTGGGTGTTCCAATACGCCCTGGTGGATAAGAGCGGCAGGCACAGCTTGGCCGACATCCGGAGCTTCCAGGACTGGAATCTCCGCTATCACCTGCAGTCCGTTCCGGGGGTGGCGGAGGTCGCGTCCATCGGCGGTTTTCAGAAGCAGTACCAGGTGCAGATCGACCCCAACGCCCTGGCCGCCTACAACGTGCCCCTCATGAAGGTGGTCGACGCCATCCGAGACGGCAACAACGACTCGGGGGGGAGGCTCGTGGAGATGTCGGGGGCCGAGTACATGGTGCGGGGCCGGGGCTACGCCAAGAGCGTCGGCGACATCGAGGACATCGTGGTGTCCAAGGACATGCGGGGCACTCCCGTCCTGGTCAAGAGCCTCGGGCGCGTGGTCTTGGGCCCGGAAATACGCCGCGGGGTGTCGGACCTCGACGGGGAGGGGGACACGGTGGGCGGCATTGTGGTCATGCGGCACGGGGAGAACGCGTTAAAAGTGATAGACCGAGTAAAACGGAAACTGCGGGAATTGCAGACCTCGATGCCGGAGGGCATCGAGGTGGTCACGACCTACGACCGCTCCGACCTCATCGAGAAGGCCATCGCCACGCTCAAGGAGGAGCTGGTATTGGAGCTCGTGGTCGTCAGCCTCGTCATCCTGCTCTTCCTTTGGCATCTCCCCTCGGCCATCGTGCCCATCATCACCATCCCCATCTCCGTGTTCCTGACCTTCCTGCCCATGTACTGGATGGGCCTGACGGTCAACATCATGTCCATCTCGGGCATCGCGATATCCATCGGCGTGTTAGTCGACGGGGCCATCGTGGAGGTGGAGAACGCCTACAAGAAGCTCCAGCTCTGGCTCGACGCGGGCCGTCCCGGGGATTTCCACGAGGTGAGGCTCAAGGCGCTCCAGGAGGTCGGGCCCTCGGTGTTCTTCTCCCTGCTCGTCATCGCCGTGGCCTTCATGCCCATCTTCACGCTCATGGACCAGGAGGGGAGGCTATTTAAGCCGCTCGCCTTCACCAAGAACCTTTCCATGGCCATCGCGGCCCTGCTCGCCGTGACCCTCGACCCGGCGGTGCGCATGCTATTTAGCCGGATGGACTATTGGAGCTTCAAGCCCGCCTGGCTCTGCTCCCTGGCAAACGCCGCGGCCGTGGGCCGCTACTATCCGGAGGAGAAGCACCCGGTCAGCCGGGTGCTCTTCAAGGTCTACGACCCCGCCTGCCGCTTCGCCCTGCGCCACCCCTATAAGACCGTGGCCGCGGCCGGACTCCTCGTGCTCTCCACCGTGCCGGTGTACCTGCGCCTGGGTTCCGAGTTCATGCCCCCGCTCAACGAGGGGTCCATACTCTACATGCCCACCACCATGCCCGGGCTCTCCGTGACCGAGGCCCAGCGCCTGCTCCAGACCCAGGACGCGATACTCCGGAGCTTCCCGGAGGTGGACACCGTGTTCGGGAAAGCCGGCAGGGCCGAGACCTCGACGGATCCGGCGCCCTTCTCCATGATGGAGACCACGGTGATGCTCAAGGCCCGGGATAAATGGCGCAAGAAAGAACGCTGGTATTCGGGCCTGCCCGAACTCCTGCACGCCCCCTTGCGCCATGTCTGGGACGACCGCATCTCCTGGGAGGAGCTGGTCGCCCAGATGGACTCCAAGATGCGCTTTCCGGGAGTCACCAACGCCTGGACCATGCCCATCAAGGCGCGCATCGACATGCTCAGCACCGGGGTCCGCACCCCCATTGGCATCAAGGTCTACGGCGCGGACTTAAAAGAGATCGAACGCATCGGAGGCGAGATCGAATCCGCCCTGCGGGATGTTCCGGGCACGCGCAGCGCGTTCGCGGAACGCACGGCGGGGGGCTATTACCTCGACTTCGACCTCAAGCGCCCGGAGATGGCCCGCTACGGCCTGAGCGTGCGCGAGGTGCAGATGGTGATCATGACCGCCATCGGCGGAGAGCCCATCACCAAGACCATCGAGGGGCGCGAGCGCTATACGGTCAGCGTGCGCTACCCGCGCGAACTCAGGGAGAACCCGAGCCAGCTCAAGCGCGTGCTCGTGCCCGTGATGGGAGGGG
>CAYHRV010000290.1:0-3785 GCA_964359165.1 uncultured Elusimicrobia bacterium | reverse complement strand
TTAAGGAGCGCGCCCTCTTGACTAATATGTTCCATATGTTATACAAACATACTAGTGTAGTGTCCGCTAAATAACTGGACAACTACTTTTTCGCTTTTCTCCTGCGCGGCAACGTGCAACCCGGCTGAATTTGTTCCAAGGTCTGGCGACAGCGCGATAGTTTTTCAACGATCGATTCCACCGTGGCCGTCCAGACGAAGGGTTTCGGGTTTTCGTTCCAGGCCGCCATGAATTCATCGATCGCTTTCTTCAAATCATCCATGCTCAAAAACACGCCGCGACGGATTCGCTTGCTCGTCAGCTCTCCAAACCAGCGCTCGACCAGATTCAACCAACTGGAACTGGTTGGCACAAAATGAAAAATAAAGCGTGGATGACGTTTTAACCAAGACAGGACTCTGGGATGTTTGTGGGTGCCATAGTTGTCCATCACCAGGTGCAAGCTCTTCTCTCCGGGGAATTCTTCCTCCAGCCGTTTGAGGAACCTCAAGAATTCTTGGTGTCGGTGCCGCTCATAACACTGTCCGACCACTCGCCCTTGTAAAACTTCCAGCGCAGCGAACAGCGTCGTCGTTCCGTTGCGTTTGTAGTCATGCGTCATTGTCCCGCAACGGCCTTTCTTCAATGGCAAACCCGGCTGCGTGCGATCCAGCGCCTGAATTTGCGTCTTCTCGTCGACGCATATGACCATTGCCTGATCCGGAGGATTCAGATACAAGCCCACCACGTCCGTCAATTTCTCAAGAAACTTGGCGTCCCGCGAAAGCTTAAACGTCTTTACCCGATGCGGTTTGATGTTGTGACTTTGCCATATATTGTTGATGGTCGATTTGCTGACCCCCTGATTGGCGGCCATCGACCGGCAACTCCAGTGCGTCATCCCCTGGGGTTTGGTGCGCAGTGTCGCATCCACGATTGCGTGGATTTTCTCCGCCGCGTAGGTCGACTTGCGACCACGACCCTCCGCCACTTCCCACAAACTATCCAGGCCCTCTTCTCGAAAGCGGGCGCGCCACAAGGTGACGGTCTTGCGATTGATTTCCAACTGCGATGCTATGCTGTTGTCGGATCGCCCCTCGGCCCCGGCCAGCACGATCTTACTGCGAAGAGCGACCTGCTGCGGCGTGCCGAAGGCCGACACCCATTGGTGTAGTTGTCGTTCTTCGCCTTCATTGAGTTGGAGGGCTGCGGTGGCTTGTGGCACCGCTCCAGCTTAACTTATCCGCGCCCGTGTTGTCCAGTTATTTGTTGGACACTACACTAGGGGCACTCATCAAAAGAAAGACCTTGACGCGCTTCGGCGGCGGGGATATCCTGGAGCTTATGGCGCGGCATATCGTTTTCCTGATCCACGGAATCGGCGAGCACAAGGCCGGCTGGGCCAGCGAGAAAGGCGGGCCCATCGACGTTCTGACGAAGGCCTCCTTGGAATATGCGTTCTTTCGGCGCACGGGGGAATTGGCCCGGTCGCTGGAAGCCTCCGTCGAATTCTTTCCGCTCCACTACGACGACATCCTGGATGAAGCCGTCACCAAGTGGAGGACCCAAGGCCACGGCGTCCTCACCGATGGGGCGCATATCCTCCCTATTCTCGGTAACATGGCGGCTTGGCTGGAACGTATCCCCCCGCAAGCGAGGGAGCTCTGCTGGACGCATGTCGTAGATATCGGCATCTACTGGCTGTTGGCGGATTACCGCCAGCGCATCCGGACTCGATTGATCGGCTCCATAGTCGGGAAGATAAAGGAGGAGGAATCGGCCGGGAACGGGTCTCCTCAATGCAGCGTCATCGCGCACAGCCTCGGCACGATCGTCGGCCATGATGTCATCCACGCGCTCGGTGCGACGCGGTGGGGCGGGAACGATAATCCCTTGGGGCCCAAGCAGTGGCGATTCAACGCGCTTTTCATGCTGGCCAACACCAGCCGCCTGCTGAGGACCGACTACGACCCTTATGCCTCCATCGTCCGTCCAGGGCCTATCGATTCGGCAGCAAGCTACTGCTCGCGCTATTACAATATCCGCCATGAGTTCGATCCGGTGCCGGTGCCAGAGGAGTTCTCGCCGACCGGTTGGGGAGCCGATATCCGGACCATCGAGGTCGATCATTTCCGGGACGTCAATATCCATGGGTTCGGCCATTACCTGCTTCATCCCAAGGTGCATATCCCGATCCTCAAGACGCTGGTTAACCCCAATGCCGTGACCGACGCTGAGCGGGACCGGGCCGTCTCGCCGGATGGTTTCGCGCAATGGGACATGCCTGCGCTGGAGGACGTGGCACGCCGGAGGCTGCTGGCGGAACTTTCCACCCTGATCACTGACCTCAGGACCAAGACCAGGATCGAGGACGTCTTGGCGGCTTTCAACGCCTTCCATTGTCTTCTACAGGAGATTGGTGGGACTCCCCAAACCCCTACTATCCCGATTTCTCCCTAGGAGCTGGCTCTTCGCCGCCGGGCTGAGTCTCCTGAGCCGCTGCGCGTTCGCCGGGGAGGTGTTCGACGCCTTTTCCTGGAAGCCCTCGAGCGGCAGTTCCCGCTCCTATGAGAAGCTCCAGGAGCGCTATCAAGCGGACTTCGACTCCGGGCAGATCGACGCCTTGGTATGCGGGACGGCCGCGGAATTCGCCGGCCTTCCGGCTTGGGATGCCGACCAGGACGCGCGCGCCAGTCTCCAGCACCAGTTGGACGCGGCCTGCCGTGACTTCCGGGCCTGGTTCAAGCGGCGGCTCGTGGACCGCAGGCTCGATGATGTGACTACGGGGCTATTTAAGACCACGCGGCTGGAAGAGGATTGGTATCTTTTCCACGGCACCGACGATAATATCTCTTACAAGGGCCTGTCTCAGGCCTATGGTGAGGATATCTTATATCGCGCCGACGCCATGAGGCGGCTCATGGAGGAATTCCGGAAACCCATGCTGTCGAGGTTGGTTAGGGACATCGACGCGGCCCGGCTGCGCTGGCAGGTCTCGCTCGATCAACGATACGCGCAATATCCCTGGGAGATGCTGGCCAACTCCGTCTTGATCGGCGCGCCGGACATAGAACACCCTCCGCTGGACCAAGTGATCTTAGTCCATCCCGCTCTCGGTGTCGAGCTCTCAGGCAGCAGATTCTCGGAGTGGGTCGGCAAGGAGACCCTGAGCGTCGAGGTTTTGGGGTATCTCCGGTATCGCTGGAAGGATCGTGCCCGGCCCGCCGCGGGCCTGCGGTGGTTCGGCTTGTCCGGTGTGCTGACCTTTCGCAGCGACGTGGGCACCGGCGTCGGCGTCATGGTCCATTGGAATAAGCTCGTCAACGCGGGCGTCGTCTGGCATGACTTCAACCATGACGGAAGGATCTTCAACGACCGCGCGGCGTTCAACTTGGGGGTCGACCTCTATCGCTTCGCCCAGCGCGAGATCCCGGAACAGAAGAAAAAAGTGGATGCTAAGCTGGACGAGGTCCAGGAAACCCTGCGGCGGTCGGCCGAAGAGGGGACGCGATGATTCTCCAGGCGGATCCCGCTCGAGTCGCCGAGGCAGCCGGAAAAAAACACGGAAAATTGGGCCTCGCCTTGTCCGGCGGGGGATTTCGCGCGGCGCTCTTCCACATCGGAGTGCTCGCCCGGATGGCCGAGCTCGGGCTGCTGCGGCGAGTGGAGGTCATCTCGACGGTTTCAGGAGGGTCCATCATCGGAGCCCTCTATTATCTGCACCTCAGGAAGCTTCTGCAGGGGAGCCCGGATGGGAAGATAACGGATGCGGCCTATGTCGAGGCCATCCGCGAGATCGAAAAAAC
>CAYHRV010000289.1:0-3789 GCA_964359165.1 uncultured Elusimicrobia bacterium | reverse complement strand
TCAAGGTGGGGGGCAAGGACGTCCCGCTCACCTCCAAGGAGCTCGACCTGCTCTACGTCTTCCTCAGCTCTCCCAACCGCGTGCTCAGCAGGCCCTATCTCATCGAACGCGTCTGGGGCTATAATTATTTCGGTTCTCCGCGCACGGTGGATGTCCATGTGCGCAGGCTGCGCGAAAAGCTCGCCAAGGCCGCGAAATTCATCACGACGGTCCCCTGCGTGGGCTACAAGCTGGTTCCGCCCGGGTCGGAGGTGTAATGACCGAGAAAGCGACGAAACTCCTCATCATCGACGACGACGCCCATCTGCGCGAGAGCCTCGCCGAGGTTCTCGAGATGGAAGGTTATGAATGCCTCCAGGCGGGCGCGGCGAAGGACGGCATCGAGACGGCTCTCAAGCATAGCCCCGACGTCGTCATCATGGACATCCAGCTGCCGGACTCCAGCGGATTCCAGATCTGCCAGACTCTGCGCAAAGGGTCGCGCGAGGTCATCCTCATCATGATGACCGGGCGCTTCCTCTCGGCGGAGGAGAAGACCCAGGGCTTCCAGTTGGGCGCCGACGAATACATCACCAAGCCCTTCGACCTCCAGGAGCTTTCCGTGCGCATCCGTCAGCTCCTCTCCCGGGGGCGTTCGGGATAGCCTCCGCTTCCCATGGCAGAGGAGACCATCCGCCGGGGGAAGCTCGCCTATAAGTTCATCTTCTGGTTCCTCCTCATTTCCATCGGCCCCATGGGGGTGGTGGGCTGGCAGTTGGTCAACATCTCCCAGAACGTCCTCATGGAGGAGTCCCAGCGGAGCCAGGAGTCCCAGGCCGTGGGCTTCGCCGAGACCGTCTACAACTACATCACCACCTTCAAGAACGTGCTGGCCGTGGCCTCCCGCCTGGAGGGCTTCTCCTCCATGGACCCCGTGCGCCAGAACCAGCACCTCAACCGCGTCATGCAGCAGCACGCCGCCTTCCTGGAGCTCTCCGTGTTCGACACCGGCGGCAAGGAGACCGTCCGCATGGGGCGCTTCCTGGGCCCGGTGCCGGAGATGCGCGATTTCTCCGAGAAGGCGCCCTTCCAGGCCGCCATGCACTCGGGGGAGTACATCGGCTCCCTCGAGCGTTTCCAGGAGCTCTATCCGATGCTGACCGTCGCCGTCCCCATCGTGGACGCCAACTCCGCGCCGGGGGTCGAGATAGCGCGCAAGGGCGTCCTGCTCGGAAAAGTCAGCCTCAACGGCCTTTCGCAGATGCTGCGACAGCAGTTCCCGGAAAAGAGCCGCAGCATCGGCATGGTGGTGGCGACCGACGGCTTCCTCGTCGCCCATTCGGAGCCCAACGAGGTCTACCGGCGCAACGCCAAGCTCCCCGACGAGCTCATCGACAAGGTCACCACCAACGTGGCGGAGAAGGGGGGCGGCAAGATCGATATGAAGGACGGCTCCCGCCTGTTGGGAGCCTTCGCCTCGGTCAAGGACATCGGCTGGGTGGTCTTCATCCAGCAGCCCCTGGAGACGGCCTACAAGTCCGCCGAGGAGATGACGCGGCAGATCTACCGGGTGATCTTGTACGTCATCGGCGTGACCATACTCCTCTCGCTCGTAGTGGCCAGCCACATCACCCGCCCGATCCGGGCCCTGAGGCAGGCGGCCGACAACCTGAAGGCGGGCCAGTTCGAGGACCTGCCGGAGATGATGCTCACCAACGATGAGATCGGCGACCTGGCCCAATCGTTCATCCAGATGAGCGAATCCCTCAAGGAGAAGACGGGGGAATTGCTCAACACCCGGGACAAGCTGGAGCAATTCACCCGCCTCCTCGAGAACCGGGTGGAAGCGCGCACCCGCGAGCTTAAGGCGGCGCAGGACGAGCTCATCAAGAAGGAGCGCCTGGCCGCCATCGGCCAGATGGCCTCCGTGGTCGGGCACGAGATCCGCAACCCCCTGGCGGTCATCAATAACTCGATCTTCTTCATCAAGACGAAGCTCTCCAAGATGGGCCAGACCGACCCGAAGGTAGACAAGCACGTGGCCATCATCGAGTCCGAGATCAAGCAGGCCAACGGGATCATCAACGAGATCCTCACCTACTCGCGCAGCCGGGAGCTCAAGTGCGAGGTGATGTCCATCAACCACTTCCTCGAGGAGCTCGTCTCGGTCTATCCCTTCCCCTCCCACATCGAGGTGGTCAAGCAGTTCGACCCCCGCAACCCCATCGTCAACATCGACCAGGACGAGATGCGTCAGGCCGTGCGCAACCTCATCGGCAATGGCATCGAGGTGATGCCCAACGGCGGCCGCGTGCTCCTGCGCAGCGAGGTCGTCGACGCAGGCTGGGTCCGCATCGACGTGGCCGATAGCGGGAGCGGCATCCCCCCCGACGTGGTCGACAAGATCTTCGCCCCCTTCTTCACGACCAAGGCGCGCGGCACCGGCCTCGGCTTGGCCGTGGTGCGCAAGGTGGTGGACCGGCACCAGGGCCGCGTGGACGTCGAGAGCGTGGTGGGGAAGGGGACGGTCTTCAAGATCTATCTTCCCCTGGCCGCCCAGGCGACCGGGGCCGCGCCCTCCGCCGCCGCCCAGGCCGCGCCCGTGACGCTATTTCCCGAGGAGGGGTCTCCGGACTCCGCCCGCATGATCCCCAAGACGCAGACCCGTCCGGCCCGATGACTCTGCTCCCGGCGCGCATCCTGGTCGTCGACGACGACGCGCATCTGCGCGAGAGCGTGCGCGACAATCTCGAGCTGGAAGGCTACGAAGTGGGCGAGGCCGGGACCGGAGCCGAGGCTCTGAACGCCGTCTCGGGCGGGTTCTTCGACGTCATCCTCATGGACTACAACCTGCCGGACTCCACCGGGATCGACGTCATCCGCGACATCCGCAAAGTGAACACGGAGAGCCAGATCCTCATGCTCACCGCGCACGCGTCGCTGGACACGGCGCTCAAGGCGATCCAGGAGTCGGTCTACGATTTTCACGTCAAGCCGGTGGACTTCGACAACCTCAAGCGGGCGATCTCGAAATGCATCGAGAAGCTCAGGCTCCAGCAGGAGAACAAGCGGCTCATCGAGAACCTGCGGGGGGCCAACGAGCAATTGCTCTATCTCTCGAACATGAAGTCGAAGTTCCTTTCTATGTCCTCCCATGACTTGTCCAATTCCCTGATGACGCTCCAGGTCTCCTTCGAGATGCTCCAGCAGGGGCTCAAGCCCAACGAGGACCAGAAGAAGCGCCTGCACTACATCACCAACAGCATCTCCCAGCTCTCGCGCCTCATCGAGGACTTAGTCGACTGGGCCTCCATCGAACAGGGCAAGTTCCGCCTGGAGAAGGAGCCGCTCGAGCCCGGGACGGTGGTCTCGGAGATGATCGGCGGCCCGCAGGCGAAGGCCGAGCAGCGCTCGCTCACGCTCGACTGCACCATCGCCCCCGGCCTTCCCCCCGTCCTGGCCGACAAGAGGCGCCTGACGCAGGTGCTGGGAAATCTCCTAGAGAACGCCCTGCGCCACACCCCGAAGGGAGGAGGGGTGACGGTGCTCGTCGAGCGCCAGGACCGCGAGGTCCGCTTCGCGGTCCGGGACACCGGGGACGGGATCGCCCCGGAGGAGTTGCGCAAGATCTTCGAGAGTTTCTATCAGTCGAACGCCTCGGGCGGGCAGCATGGACGCCTGGGCCTGGGCCTCTCCATCGCCAAGGAGATCGTCTCGAGCCACGGGGGGCGCCTCTGGGTGGAATCGGAGGGCTTGGGGAAGGGGGCCACTTTCTATTTCACGATCCCGGCGGCCGATCCGCCGCGGTAG
>CAYHRV010000288.1:0-3813 GCA_964359165.1 uncultured Elusimicrobia bacterium | reverse complement strand
GCAGGGACCTGGCCGGCCTGCGGCAAGGCGAACTGCGCGCCCTCCGGCGCGGAATCCAGCCCGTCTTCCAGGACCCTTTCTCCAGCCTCGATCCGCGCATGAGCGTGCGGCAGACGCTCGAGGAGCCCTTCATCATCCATGGGGAACTGCGGGACAAAACGGCGCGCGAAAAAAGGCTCAAGCGCCTCATGGAGATGGTCGGCCTCTCGGCCGCCCATCTCGACAGGTATCCCCACGAGTTCTCCGTCGGCCAGCGCCATCTCGTCTGCATCGCCCGGGCCCTGGCCCTGGAGCCCAGGCTCCTGGTGGCCGACGAGCCGGTCAGCGCCCTGGACGTCTCCATTCAGGCCCAGATACTCAACCTGCTCAAGGACCTGCAAAGCGAGCTGGGCCTGACCTACCTTTTCATCTCGCATGACCTCTCCGTGGTCCGCCACCTTTGCGACCGGGTGGCGGTGATGTACCTGGGACGCATCGTGGAGCTCTCCCCGAGCGAGGAGCTCTTCGGCGACCCCCAGCACCCATATACCGAGGCCCTGCTCTCGGCCGTGCCCGTGCCGGACCCGGTCCTGGAGCGCGGCCGAAAGCGCGTGCTGCTCTCCGGAGACCCGCCGAGCCCTTTCGACCCGCCTTCAGGCTGCCGCTTCCACCCGCGCTGCCGCTACGCCCGAGCCGAGTGCCGCGCGGGTGACCCCGGCCTGTTGCCCGCCGGCGATGGACGCTGGGCCGCCTGCCCCGTCCTGCCCTTCCAAGCCTCGCCGAGCGAGGCCGCTTTATGTCCAAGATGAACGAATCCATCCAGGAGCGAACCCCATGAGCACGGAACTCAAGCACAAGCCCTATGTCGCCGATTCGGAGCATCTCGCCGAGTTCACCTGGCCCGCGGTACTCATGGGCGCGGTGCTGGGCATCGTCTTCGGGGCCTCGTCCCTATACCTGGTGCTCAAGGTAGGCATGACGGTCTCCGCCTCCATCCCCATCGCCGTGCTCTCGATCACCCTCTTCCGCCTCTTGAGCCGCCTGCCCGGCGCGCGCAGGGCGACCATCCTCGAGAACAACATCGTGCAGACGACCGGGTCGGCCGGCGAGTCCATCGCCTTCGGCGTCGGCGTGACCATGCCCGCGCTCATGATCCTGGGCTATGAGATGGACGTCGCGCGCGTCATGGTCGTGGCCTCGCTCGGCGGGCTTTTGGGCGTGCTCATGATGATCCCCCTGCGCCGCGCCTTCATCGTCAAACAGCACGGCCGCCTCCCCTACCCCGAGGGCACGGCCTGCGCGGACGTGCTCATCGTGGGCGAGCAGGGGGGCTCGAGCGCCAAGACCGTCTTCACCGGCTTCGGCCTCGCGGTCCTCTACAAGGTGCTCATGAGCGGCCTCAAGCTCTGGAAGGACGTCCCGGAACGGGCCATCGGCTTCTTCAAGGGCGCGGCGATCAGCGGCGAGGTGGCCCCGGAACTGCTGGGCGTGGGCTACATCATCGGGACCCGCATCTCCTGCGTCATGGTGGCCGGCGGCGTGCTCGCCTCCTGGGTGCTCATCCCGGCCATCAAGCTCTTCGGCGACGGCCTTCCCGCGCCGCTCTTCCCGGCCACGAAGCTCATCCGGGACATGGGGCCTGATGAGATCTGGAAGTCCTATGTGCTCTACATCGGCGCCGGGGCCGTAGCCGCGGGGGGGATCATCAGCCTCTTCCAGGCCCTGCCGGTGATCTGGGGCTCGATCAAGTCCGGGTTCTCCGACCTCGCGGCGGGCTCGGCGCACAAAGGCCCCCGCTCCAAGCAGAGAACCGAGGACGACCTGCCCAACTGGGTCGTGCTCGCCGGCAGCGCGGCCCTGGTCACGGCCATCGCCGGGGCGCCCATGCTCGGCCTGGGCCTGGGCGTCAAGGGCATCCTGGGCGCCCTGCTCATCGTCCTCTTCGGCTTTCTATTCGTCACCGTGTCCTCGCGCTTGACCGGAGAGATCGGCTCCTCCTCCAACCCCATCTCGGGGATGACGGTGGCGACCCTGCTCTTGACCTGCCTCATCTTCGTCGTGCTCGGCACGCTCGACCCCTCCGGGGGCTGGACGGGCAAGGCCGCCCGCCTGACGGCGCTCTCCATCGCGGCCGTGGTCTGCATCGCGGCCTCCAACGGGGGCACCACCTCCCAGGACCTCAAGACCGGCTTCCTCGTCGGCGCCACGCCCAAATGGCAGCAGCTCGGCCTCCTGGTGGGAGCGCTCTCCTCGGCCCTCGTCATCGGGGCCACGCTCATCCTGCTCAACGACGCCGGCACTTCCTACGCCAAGCGCGACTTCCCCGCGATCACCGCGCCGGTGGCGGAGCTCGCCGAGAGGGCCGGGCTCAAGGGCCCGGAGGCCGAGCTCGATGGCGCGACCTACCATGTCTGGCGCGTGGGGGAGGGGGATGTCGCGGGGCTCCCGGCCGGGACCTATCTCGCCGACGACGCGGGCGCGGTGCGCTACCTCGTGGACCCGGGCATCAACGGGACGGAGAAGACGCGCCTGGACGGGACGACGGTGCAGAAGTACAACGCGCCCAAGGCCCGGCTGATGTCCCTGATCATCGACGGGATACTCACCAGCAAGCTCCCCTGGGGCCTGGTGCTCCTGGGCGTGGCCATCGCCCTGGTGCTCGAGCTCTGCCAGGTGCCTTCCCTTCCCTTCGCGGTGGGCGTCTACCTTCCGCTCTCCTCCTCGACGCCCATCTTCGCGGGAGGCGTCCTGCGCTGGGCCTGCGACCGCTGGACCAGGAAGAGCGCGGCGGAGTCCGACATGAGCCCGGGCGTGCTCTTCTCCTCGGGCTACATCGCGGGCGGCGCCATCGCGGGTATCGCCGTGGCCCTGCTCTCGCTGAGCCCCGCGCTGACCGGAAGCCTGGACTTGAGCGCCTCCTTCCCCTTCGCGCAGAGCGACGCCGCGTCGGTGCTCGCCTTCGGCGCCCTGGCCGCGGCCTTGCTGCTGGTCGGAGCGGAGAAGGTCCTAAAGGAAAAGCGCTAGGCTTTGACCCTCCACACGCGCTCGCTGAACTTGCTCGCGCTCTTGGCCGCGGCGCTCGCGCTCCCGGCCGCAGGAGAGGTCAAGAACCCGGACACCTTCACCTATCTGGCCATCGGCGACGCCGACAGCCTGGACCCTCATTGGGCGTACGACGCGGCCAGCCACATGGCCTATCTCAATATCTATGAGACGCTCTTCGCCTATGAGGGCGCCTCCACGGCCAAGCTCCTGGCGCGCGCCGCGGAGAAAGTCCCTTCCAAGGCGAACGGCCTGCTCTCCGCGGACGGGAAGACCTACCGGATCCCGATCCGAAAGGGCATGCGCTTCCAGGACGGGACTCTCCTGAGCCCGGAGGACGCCCGCTACTCCCTGCTTCGCTTCATGCTCATCGACCGCGACGCCGGGCCGGCGGCGATACTCCTGGAGCCTTTGCTCGGAGTCCATTCGACGCGGGACGGCCAGGGACGCATCCGCCCGGGGATGTTCGCGGCTGCGGCCAAGGCGGTGAGCGTGGAGAGGGACTCCCTGGTCCTGCGCCTGCCCAAGCCCTTCGCCCCGCTCCTCTCCATCCTGGCGCAATGGGCGCCTATCGTGCCAAAAGCCTGGGCCGTTAAGAACGGAGACTGGGACGGCCGCGAGGAGACCTGGACCCAACACAATAATCCCCGGAAAGAGGATACGGCGTTCTATCAGAAAGCCAACGGTTCGGGGCCCTTCACCCTCGAACGATGGGACCGCAAGAACAAGGAGCTCATCCTGCGCAGGCATGAGGGCTATTGGCGCGGGCCGGCGCGGCTCAAGCGCGTGATC
>CAYHRV010000287.1:0-3813 GCA_964359165.1 uncultured Elusimicrobia bacterium | reverse complement strand
CGCGATCGCGACAAATTCCTTTGGAATTTCTCACGATCGCGGGATAAGAGTTAAGCTTATCCCAAACCCCCGACAAATTCCATTGGAATTTGTCAGGGGTTTGGTCCCGATTCCCTAGGTCTTGACAAGTCAAGGCCTAGGGGGTATACTACCAAGAGTAGTATCGGACGAAAACGGCAAACCCGGCGCAAGCCGGGGGCGCAAAGCCAACGATCCCCGCCCGCGGGGAGGTCAGGCTGCCGAAACGATGGCTCAGAGCATTGAGAACCGGCACATCGGCCCGAAAGCGGCGCGTTTGAGCGTCGCCTTGGGCTTTTTGTTCGCCCTTGCTCCCTCGGCCGCGCTCGCGGGAGAGTCCGGGGGCCAACCCGGAGCCTTCCTGCAGTTCGGAGTCGGCGCCCGCGCCCTCGGGATGGGCGGAGCCTTCTACGCCATCGCCGACGACGCCACGGCGGCGTATTGGAACCCGGCGGGACTGGCCTACCTCCAGCGCAAAGAGTTCACCACCATGCAGGCCACTCTCTTCCAGCAGACCAATTACACCTACATGGGCTACGCCCATCCCACCGCCACCAAGGGCACCTTCGCGCTGGGCATGACGCAGCTCACCTCCGGAGGCTTCGAGAAGGTGGACGCGGTGTTCAACCCGACCACCGGCGAGCCCGTCAGCATCACCCAGAACGGCACCTTCTCGGACCAGCAGAGGGCCCTGGGCTTCTCCTGGGGGAGGGAGGCCACCGAGACCATGTCCTTCGGCCTCTCCCTCAAGCAGGTCACCCGCCAGCTCGATTCCTCCGCGGACAGCACCCGGACCCTGGACATCGCGACCATGAAGAACTTCGGGAACACCTACCGCCTGGCGCTGGGCATGCAGAACGTGTTCAGCCAGACCGGCGGGGACACCGACGACAAGTTCCCGGTCATCGTGAAGGTCGGAAACAGCCTGCGCATGTTCAAGGACAAGCTCATGCTCGGCTTCGACCTCTCCAAGGCCCAGTCCTCGGACCTCAACTGGCGCTTCGGGGGGGAATACTGGGCGGCCGGCTGGTTCGCCTTCCGCTTCGGGATGCTGGCCGCGCCGCAGATCCAGGAGACCGATTTCGGCTTCGGCTTCCGCTTCCAGCGCATCCAGCTCGACATCGCGCAAGGCATCCATGACCTGGGGGCGAGCACCCGCATGTCCGTCGGCTTCCGCTTCGGGCGCTCCCGCGACGACCGCTCCTCGGATTCGGTCCGGCTCCTCATCGAACAGGGCTACGAGGCGTTCAAGGAGGGGGATTTCACCCTGGCCGCCCTGCGCCTCAATCAGGCTCTGGACGCGGCTCCCAACAACAAGCAGGTCAAGGCCATGCTCGCCCGCCTCCAGCTCGTCGTCGGCTACGTGCCGCAGGCCCAGGGGGGGGAGGAGTTCCAGACCTACGTGCGCAAGGGCGTCATCTCCTACGTGGACGGGCGCGACCTGCGCGGGTCGGTCAACGCCCTGCGCTACGCCTACAACAAGAACACCAAGGATGAGAAGGTCCTCGCCCTGCTCAACCTGGTGGAGAAGGAGGCCGGGGTCAGCGAGGTCACCCGCCGCGTGGACGGCCCCGAGCAGTTCACCTTCGTCGACCAGAAGCTCTACGACGCCCGCCAGGCCATCTACGACGGAAAATACGACCTCGCCATCCGCCGCGCCCAGGACGTCCTGGACCTGGAACCCGCCAACACCACGGCCCTGGAGGTCATGGGATCGGCCTTCTTCATGATGGAGGAGAAAGCCAAGGCCAAGGCCGTCTGGAAGCGGGTCCTCGAGATCGACCCCAACAACAAGACGGTCGGTGAGTTCATTAAACGAATTTAGTCCGAAAAACCGGCGAATTTCACTGAAATTCGTCGGTTTTTCGTCTTCTGGACCTGAAACCGTAACACGGCGACGATAGACTTAATATGAATATGCACGCGCGAAAGACCCGCGTCCTGCTGCAGCTCTTGGCGCTCCTTGCGCCGGCGAGCGCCCTGGCGATCATAGAAGCCCCGCAGATGACGCTCGTGGAGCGGCGCGAGGCCATCATCAAGGACTCCGAAGGCCGCATCCAGAAGGACATCCTCGACCCCCTTCTCGGCTCCGACAAGGCCAAGGTTTTCGTGGATGTCGACCTGGAGGTGCGCGCCCGGCGTCAGGAGAACCTCAAAGAGGGGTCCGGCATGATGGAGAAGTACAAAGAGAAGGGCGGGGAGAAGGGCCAGGGCTTCGCCACCCAATTCATCCTGCCCGGCGTCCCCACGCCCAAGCACATCAACAAGGACATGGACAAAGGCAAGCCCGAGTCGGCCCAGGGCATCACCGGCGGCCAGTTGAAGGTCGACCAGGAGGAAGTGTACTCCCAGGAGCTGGTGGTCAAGAGTTTCCGGGTCGCGGTGATCCACGACAACAAGATACGCTCCGACAAGACCAAGATGATCCGCTCGCTGATCGTCGACGCGATGGAGAAGTACAAGCTCAAGCCGGAGGACGTCCGGTTCATCCCCGCGCCGTTCCATGAGGGGAAAGCGCGCGAGTGGATCGACGACCTCAAGGAGCCCAAGGTCTACCTGCCTCTGCTTTATGCCGGGCTCCTCCTGCTCCTTTTGATGTTCCTCTTCGGCCCCTTCTCGCGCTTCTTGCGGCGCTACACCGAAGCCCTCGCCCAGAAGCCGGCCGCGGAGATCAACGTGGAATCCAACATCGAGTCGCCGGAGGAGGAGGGCGGGGGCGGCGGGGGCGGGGGCGGAGGACCGGAGAGGAGCCTGCTCGACATCATGATGGGGCAGAAACCTCCCGAGCCTCCGGCGGAAGCGGAGGACGAGATGAAGAAATTCGAACCCTTCACCTACATCAGCGAGGAGAACCTCAAGCGGCTGGTGACCCTTTTCCTGCTGCGGCGCGAGGAGCCGTGGCTGATCGCCGTGGTCCTCAGCTATCTCCGTCCCGAATACGCGCGCAGGGTGCTGACCTCCCTGCCCCTGGAGCTCCAGGCCAAGGTGGCCCTGGAGGCTCTCACCGTGCGCCAGGTGACGCGGGAGCAGGTCATGGCCATCGACGCGGACATCAAGGAGAGCATCGATTTCGTCGTCGGAGGCATTGAGCGCCTGACCAAGATGCTCGAGGAGGCCGACGGCGCCACCCGCACGAACATCCTCGAGCACCTCAAGAACGAGAAGCCCGCGGTCTATGAGCGCGTGCGCAAGTCCATCCTCCTCTTCGAGGACGTCGCCTCCTTCCCGGACCGCGACATGCAGGCGGTGGTCCGCGAACTTAAGACCGAGAACATGGCCCGGGCCTTGCAGAACGCGCCCCCGGAAGTGGTCAACAAGTTCTTCGCCAACATGTCCGCGGGCGCCGCCTCCCTGCTCAAGGAGTCCATGGAGTACGTCAAGGAGCTCACCCCGGCCCAATTGGAGGAGGAGCGCACGCAGATCATGGACCGCGTGAAGTCCATGGAGAAGGAGGGGAAGATCAGCGTGCGTAAGGGAGCCGACCAGGAGGATTTCCAGGAGGTCCTCGAGGCCCCGGCCCGGCGCCCGGCGACCGGCCGCCCCCCGGCGCGGGAAACCCCTCAGGAGGAGGCTCCGGCGGAGGCCCCCGCGGCCCATGACCCGGAGGGCGCGCGCCGCCTCTTCGATTCCGGCGTCCGCCTCCAAGAGGAAGGAAACCTCGATGAGGCGGTCAAGCATTTCCGTCAAGCCCTGGAAAAAGATCCGGAGTTGTGGCAGGCCCAGCAATATCTGGGCACCGCCTTCTACCAGATGGGCCGCACCTCCGAGTCCCTGATCTATTTCGAGAAAGTGCTC
>CAYHRV010000286.1:0-3818 GCA_964359165.1 uncultured Elusimicrobia bacterium | reverse complement strand
CCATCCAGCAATATTGGCCGGGCTATCCCCTCCTCCTGGCTCCCTGGGCCGCGCTCTTCCCGGGCTCACTTCCCGCGCTCCAAGCCTCTTCCCTGCTCTTCACCCTGGGCTCCCTGCTCCTCCTGGCCTCGAGCTTCGGTTCCCGTCTTAACCCGCCCGGGTCCGCCTTCCTCCTCTTCCTCTGCGCGTTCAACCCCCTGACCCTGGCCTTCTGCGGAAGCGTCATGGCCGAGCCCGCCTATCTCTTCCTCAGCCTCTGGGCCTTCAAGCTCTCAGAGGCCTGGGATGGACGCTTCACCCGCGCCAAGAGCGTCTTCTTCGGTCTTCTCCTGGGATTCTGCGTCCTGGTCCGGCCGATGGGCCTGGCCCTCGCCTGCGCCTTCATCCTCTCGCGCCTGCGCGAGGGAGAAAGGCGGCGCGCCTTCCTCTGGGCGGGACTGAGCGCGGCCGCGGCCGGCGCGTGGTGGCTCAGGAACAGCCTCCTCTCCGGAGGTTTCCCCCAAGCCGCGGAATGGGCCGGGATGTTCGGGCTCTCCAGCGGGACGGGGGCGGGGCTGGCGGGGAATCTCCTGAGCAACGCGGCCTTCTACGCATCCGCCCCGGGAGAGCTGACTTTCCCTCCCCTCTTCTCCCCGGGGAGCTGGCGGACCCTCTATAGCGAAGCGGCCGCGGGGCTCTTCTGGTTCGGGGTCTTGGCGGGGCTCGTGCGCCGCCTGCGCGAGGAGGGTTCGCGCGTCCTGCCCCTGTATCTGGGTTTCTACGCCGGGATGCTCCTGCTCTGGATACATCCGGACATCCGCTATCTCCTCCCCATCCTTCCCTTGCTCCTTGGGCTCTATCTCGAAGGCCTCGACAACCTGTCCTCGACGCTGCGCGTGAACCTCCGAGCCTTCGCCCTCCTGCCCTGCCTGCTGATCGCGGCCGAAGCCTTCTCTCTGGCCGGGAAGGTCTCGACGCCGAACAGATACAACACCCCACCGCTAAGGAGCTATCAGCGTCTGCGCGAGCTCGTCCCCGCGGACGGAACGATACTCTGCTCCATGGCGGGCCGGGTGTATCTCTACACCGGCCGCCCTACCGAGGAATTCCCCCTCCTGCCCGATCCCTCGGGGTACATGGCTCATCTGAAGAAACTGCGGGTGAGCCATGTCCTGCTGACCCGGGAGGATTTCCTGGAGAGCCCCGGGATCAACGCCTGGGACAAGGCCCGGGCGCAGGCCGCGCCTTATCTGGAGGACCCCGGCTCGTTTCGGGTCGTCTACGACGACCCGGGGGAAGAGGCGCGGATATTGGCCCTTATTCGTCCTCGAGAGGGTCGATGAAGCGGCCCGACTCCGTGCGCCGCGCCAGATGCGCGGGGCGCGCCGAGTTTATATAATCGGCGGATGCCTCCTCCGGGCGACAGGCGCCAACCCCTCCCCATCGAGGAATCAGGCTCCGGCTTCTGGACCGGCTTGCCGCACCACGTCCTCTATCCCCTCGTCGGCCTGGCCCTGGGGCTGGCTTGCCCGGCCGGAGCCTTCTTCATCCGCTTCTGGCTCGCCGACCCGATCTTCAAGACGCTCTGGATCCAGAGCGAGCTGAGCTACAACCTCTTCTTCTACCTCTACATCCAGCTGGGCACGGTCGCGGCTTTCATGGCCTTCGGCTACATCCTGGGCGTTCGCAGCGAGAGCCAGCGCGCCCACAACAAGCAGCTCAGCTCCCGCATCCAGGTCCTGCACTTGAAATCCGTGACCGACGGCCTCACCGGCGCATATTCCCACGCCTATTTCCAGGAGACACTGGCTCTCGAGCTCGAGCGAGCCCGCAAGAACAAGGGGCCCCTCTCCGTCCTCATGCTGGACTTAGACGATTTCAAGCAGGTCAACGACACCCACGGGCACCTCTTCGGCGACCGGACCCTCGTCGAGCTCGTCGAGACCGTGAGCCTCAATATACGGCGCGAGGATGTCCTGGGGCGCTACGGAGGCGAGGAGTTCGCGGTGGTGATGCCCGGCGCCGACAGCGCCGTAGCCCAGAGAGTCGCCGAGCGCGTGCGCAGGGCCGTGGCCCGCGCCTCCATCGCCGACCAGGAGGAGCGGAGCCTCGACTCCCACGCCCGGCCGGTCAAGATGACGGTGAGCATCGGGATAGCGACTTTCCCGGGCGAGGGCGAGGAGACCCCCGCCTCCCTGCTCAAGCGCGCCGACAAATGCCTCTACCACGCCAAGCGCTCGGGCAAGAACCGCACCAGTTCGGCCGCCTAGTCGCGGGCGGTCGAATGGGGGCAGGTCTTGCGGAAATCGCAGGAGGGGCAGTGGGCGAGGTCCGGCGTGTAGGACTTGGAGCCGGCGATGATGTCCGCCACCCGCCCGACGAGTTCCAGGACGGCCTCCTCCCGGGCCGGGTCGGGCGCCACGCTGGTCTTCTTGTCGAGAGCGACATAGTGGAGGCTCAGGAGCGCGGGCTCCAGCCCGAGGCTCTCGCGCGCCCCTAGCCCGTACATCGCCAATTGCAGGTTCTGTGCGGCCTGCTCCGCGGTCTCCACCTCCGCGTGGGTCTTGTAGTCGATGACCTCCACCCTGCCGTCGGGCAGGCGGTCGATGCGGTCGATGGTCCCCCGGACGGCGTGCGGGCCGTGCGGGAAGAAGAAGTCCTTTTCCACGGCGAGTATCTCCGAGCGCCTCTCCTGGTCGCGCGTCCAATAGAGCTCGACGATCCTGCGGCCCTTGCGGTGCCACTCCAGTTCCTCGGGCGCGCTCGAGAACCCGGCGTGGACCCAGTTCTCGTCATAGAGGATGAGCATGCGCTCGAGGTCCGCGGCGTTCTCGCGATGGTAGGCCTCTAGGGCGCGATGGATGGAGACCCCTAGCGAAGACTTGGGGTGCAGGGGCGGCCGCTTGAAGTCCACGTAGACGATCTTGAAGAGCCACGGGCAGGCGAGGTAGGCGTTGACCTGGGAATAGCTCACTTCCACTCCCTTGGGCCGGGCCTGGGGCTTGGGGGCGGGATGGGAGTCCAGCCACTCCCGGATGTCCTTCATGCCGCGGGCGGCGGAGGCTTGTGATAGAAGCTCAGGCGGCTGTCCCCATAGCGCTCCACCCGGAAGCGCTTCAAGCCCGCGGGGGCGGCGGGGTCCTCGTTCTGGTGATGCTGGGCGATGACCCAGCCGTCCTCGGCCAGGATGCCGGAGGAGACGACGCTTTCCAGGACGCTTCGGCAATAGAAGAGCGGTTTCTTGTCTCCGTCTTTATAGGGCGGCCCCATGAAGATCAGGTCGAAGCGGGAGGTCCCCGACCTGAAAGGTATCCAGGAGAGCGGCCCCAGGGCGCTGGCCCGAAGCACCCGGGCCTTCCCCGTCCAGCCCGCGCGCGCCAGGTTCTTCTCGATGACCGACACGCAGAGCTTATCGCGCTCGACGAAGACGACGGCCTCGGCCAGGCGCGAGAGCGCCTCCATGCCCACCGCCCCGGTGCCCGCGAAGAGGTCCAGGAACCGGGAGCCCGGGAGCCTGGGCCGTATGATGTCGAAGAGCGACTGCTTGATGCGCCCGGAGATGGGGCGCACCCCGCTGTCCTTGGGGACGGAGAGCAGCTTCCTCCCGCGCGCGGAACCCGCGATGATCCTCACCCCGATATTATAGAATAAGCGACCATGCCCGCGGAGATCATCATCGTCGACGACGACCCCATGGTGGGGAACCTTTCCTTGGATCTGATCACCGAGGTGGGCTTCTCCGCCCTGCTCGTAGGCGACAGCCGCATGGCGCTGAGCTCGATCCGCGAGCACAAGCCCCGGCTGGTGGTCATGGACATCCTCATGCCGGGCCTCGACGG
>CAYHRV010000285.1:0-3872 GCA_964359165.1 uncultured Elusimicrobia bacterium | reverse complement strand
GGCAGGATGCGCTGTTCTCGGGCATGACCAGCGTCGGGGTCAACCTCAAGAGGATAGAGAGCCGAATCGGAGCCTATTCGGCCGGCACCTGGGCCTGCGACTTCGGGGGTCTTCACCAGTTCGCCGGCAGTCGGATGTCAGTGGGGTTCTCGGTGCTCAATGCGGGTCCCGGGATGAGGTTCATCAGCCAGAGCGATCCGTTGCCACTCACCGTGGCCTTGGGCGGGGCCTACAGGCTGGGCGGGGCGCTCAACCTGGCGTTGGACGTGCGGCAAGAGGTGTACGACAAGCGCATGGAGGTGGGGATCGGCAGCGAATACTCCGTGATGCCTGGTTTCGCGGTGCGCGCGGGCTACATGTCCAATGCCCGACAGGCGGGGGGAGGGGGACTGACGCCGCTGGCCGGGCTGGGCGGCGGGTTCGGCCTCAAGCTCGGAAACTACCGCGCGGACTACACCTTCACGCCGTTCGGCGAACTGGGCAACGTGCAAAGGCTATCGCTGGGGATGAGGTGGTGATAGCGAGCCCGCGGCCTGAGCCGCGTCAGCGGGAGATGCGGCCTTTGATCCCGGAGAGGAGAGCCGCTCCGGAGCGGGCCGAGTCCATCGCCGCGAACACGGTGTCATCGCCGGCCACGGTCCCGACCAATCCCTCGATCCCGGCGAAGTCCAGGGCGCGCGCGACTCCCTGCGCGGTCCCGGCGTCACAGCGGATGACGACTAAGTGCGGGCCGGCGGCCGAGGCGCCGCGGACCCAGGTCCGCAGGGGCAGTTCGGGATCGGAGTGCCCGGTCCCCGCCGGCGCGGCCTGGTAGCGTCCGGCGACTTTAAGGAGGCCGAGCTCCTCCGCGTCGCGGGAGATGGAGACCTGGGTGGCCTTCACCCCGCGCCGGGCCAGGGCCGAGACGATGTCCTCCTGCGTGCGCAGTTCCTCGCGCGACAGCGCTTCCAGCAAGGCGTTCTGCCGGATCCGTTTCGACCCGGCCGAGTGAGACTTGACCATCGTCTTCCTCATATAGTATAATTATACATCGTTATGAATAAAAAATCAACACCCCGGAAGCCGCTCACCCGCAAGCCCCTCGTGGTGCTCGCTTTCAGCGGGGGGCTCGACACCTCCTTCTGCGCCCTCTGGCTCCAAGAAGAGCTCGGAGCCGAGGTGGTCACGGCCACGGTGCAGACCGGGGGCTTCGACGCCGAGGAAGTCGAGGCGCTCCGGGCGCGGGCGCTTTCGCTGGGGGCCAAGTCCCATTACCTTTTGGAAGGCCGGGGCCGGGTCTATGAGCGCTTCGTCTCGACCCTGATCCGGGGCAATGTCCTGCGCGGCCGCGTCTATCCGCTCTCGGTGGCCGCCGAGCGCGTCGTCCAGGCGGAGATGACGGCGTCCTTGGCCCGCGAGCTCGGCGCCCAAGGCCTCTGCCACGGTTCCACGGGCGCGGGCAACGATCAATTCCGCTTCGACGGGGCCTTCCGAGCCCTGGCGCCCGAGCTTTCGGTGCATACCCCTATCCGGGACTTGGGTCTCAGCCGGGAGGTTGAGACGGAGTACCTGACCTCCCGGGGGCACGCGGTTGGGGCCAAGACCACCGCGTATTCGGTCAACGCCGGGCTCTGGGGAACGACGATCGGAGGAAAAGAAACGCACGACCCCTGGGCCGAAGTCCCCGAGGCCGCGTTCCCCTCCGCCGGGCCTCTGCCGGCAGGCCCAAGAGAATTGATCCTCGGTTTTTCCAAGGGCCTCCCCGTATCCCTGGATGGGAAAGCCTTGGACGGACCCGCCTTGATCGAGAAGCTCAATCTCATCGGCCGTTCCTTCCGCATCGGGCGCGGCATCCATGTCGGCGACACGGTCTGTGGGATTAAGGGCCGGGTCGCCTTCGAGGCTCCCGCGCCCCTGCTCCTCATCGCCGCCCATCGCGAGCTGGAGAAGCTCGTGCTGACCGGGAAG
Organism: uncultured Elusimicrobia bacterium; assembly: GCA_964359165.1. Taxonomy (GTDB): domain Bacteria; phylum Elusimicrobiota; class Elusimicrobia; order UBA1565; family UBA1565; genus CAYHRV01. The sequence continues at coordinate 1,925 of CAYHRV010000285.1, read as the reverse complement.
CAGGCTTTCTATAAGGACCAGGCCGCCGAATACTACGGACAACTGCTCCATGAGGGCCTGGCCTTCGACCCGGCCATGGAGGACCTGGAGGCTCTCATCGTCTCGAGCCAGAAGCGCGTGGACGGGGAAGCGCGCCTTCGCCTGCGCGAGGGGAGGTTCGAGGTGAGCGGCGTGCGCAGTCCTTTCAGCCTCATGAACGCGGGAGCCACCTATGGGGAAGGGAGCTCCCTGTGGACCGGGCAAGAGGCGGCGGGATTCGCGAAACTCCACGCCCTGCCTATGGCGCTCGCGCGGAAAGCGGGAACGCGGTCATGAAAGTCGTCTTCGACAAGGTGGCCTCCGTCACCCGCAACGCGCGCGTGGGCCGGGAAGCCCTGCTTTCCCCCGACGTGCGCGCCCAGGAGGGGGCGGTGCTCGCGGTCCGCATCCGGGGACGCAAGAGCGTCTACAACACCGTCGAGGACCTCCATGGCCGCATGACCGCGCTCAACGACGGGGACATACTCGCCGGCGTCCTGGGCGCGCGCCGCGCCCTGCGCGGCTACGCCGGGGTGGTCCCCGAGAGCGTCAAGGTGGGCGACGAGCTGGACGTGCTCAATCTGGGCGGGGTGTTGGGCCGCTGTACCGCGGTGAACATCGAGCTGGGTCCTCCCCTCAAGGCCGAGGTGCTGGGCGCGGTGCTCTCCTTCCCTCACCTGGGGGAGCGGACCGGGGTCCCGGCTACGATCCGCGACAACGCGGTCCCCTGGGCCGACACGCTCGAGCCCTCGGCCCCGGCCGTGTACGTGGCCGGGAGCTGCATGCAGGCGGGCAAGACCTCGGTGTGCTGCGAGCTCGTGCGCCATCTGGTACGGAACGGGCTCAAGGTCGCGGCGGCCAAGCTGACCGGGGTCTCGCTCTTGCGCGACACGCTCGGCATGATGGACCGGGGCGCTTTCAAGAGCCTGAGCTTCACGGACGCGGGAGTGGCCTCGACGAGCGAGGCCGTGGCGGTTCCCGTGTCCAAGGGCCTGCTCAACGCCCTCAATAAGGAAAGGCCGGATGTGATCGTGGTGGAGTTGGGCGACGGCATCATGGGCGAATACGGGGTGCAGGCCATACTCTCGGACCCCGAACTGCGCGCCCCGGCCCGGGCCCATGTGCTTTGCGCCTCGGACCCGGTCTCGGCCTGGGGCTGCGCCGAGCTCTACCGCACGCAGTTCGACCTGCCCGTGCACCTCATCAGCGGTCCGGCCACGGACAACGAGGTGGGCAAGGAGTTCATCGAACGCCGCATCGGGGTCCGCGCGCTCAACGCGCGCACCGAGCCGGAACAGGTGGGAGAGCTCGTCGAAAAGCTCCTTCGCGCCGCGCTGGTGCGGCCGTGAGGACCCGCGTCGCCGTCTTGGGCGCGGGGGGCTACACCGGAGGGGAGCTCCTGCGTCTCCTCCTGGGGCATCCGCGCGTCGAGCTCAAGCAGGCGGTATCCGCCACGCACGCGGGCAAGCCTCTGCACCACGCCCATCCCAATCTGAGAGGGGTTTCGGAGCTCTCCTTCCGGGCGGAGCTGGAACCCCGGGTCGTCGACCTGCTCTTCCTGGCCCAGGGCCATGGCGACTCCATGGCGGCCTTGCCCGGTCTGCTCGCCCTGCGCAAGGACCTGCGCGTCATCGACTTGTCCGGGGATTTCCGCCTCGAGGACAAAGCCCTGTATCCGGTCTGGTACGGCCGGGAGCATGCCGCACCGGGGCTGTTGGGAAGCTTCGTCTACGGTTTGAGCGAGTTCAACGCCAAGGCCGTGTCCAAGGCCCGGCATGTGGCCAACCCAGGCTGCATCGCCTCCGCGGCCGCCCTTTCCCTGGGGCCTCTGGCCCGCGAGGGCTTGCAGGGAACCGCGCATGTGAGCGCCGTGACCGGCTCCTCGGGTTCCGGGGTCAAGCCCACGG
>CAYHRV010000284.1:0-3956 GCA_964359165.1 uncultured Elusimicrobia bacterium | reverse complement strand
CCCGGCTCCGTCGACCGGGCAGAAGATGTCGAGGCCGTTCGCGCGGCCCGTGTTGAAATCGTCGATGCCGTGCCCGGGCGCGGTGTGCACGACGCCGGTCCCGTCCTCGGCGCTGACATAGCCGGCCAACACCCCCCGGGAGACTTTATGGCGCGCCTGCGGCAGATGGGCGAAAGGGGTCGAGCAGGCGATGGCGGCCCCTTCGACGAGCTCCTTGCCGGTCCAGGACCCGAGGCGGCGGTGCCCCTTGGCCCCCAACGCCTTGAGCGTGTCTTCCAAGCGCGCGCGCGCGAGCAGGAAAGAGCGCGTGCCCGCCTCCAGGGAGACCTCCTCGAGCACGTACTCGAGGTCCGGGTGGAAAGCCACCCCCATGTTGGCCGGCAGAGTCCAGGGAGTGGTCGTCCATACCAGCACCGACGCCTTGCGCTCGACGAAGGGGAAGCCCTTCTCCGGGGCCAGGATGGGAAGCTCCACGAACACCGAGGGAGAGGTCTTCTCCTGGTACTCGACCTCCGCTTCCGCGAGCGCAGTCTCGCACTGCACGCACCAGGACACCGTCTTGAGCCCGCGATAGACATAGCCTTCGCGCGCCAGGGTCCTGAAGACGCTCAGGATGGCGGCCTCGTAGGCGTTGGACATCGTCGTGTAGGGAGCGTCCCAATCGGCGGACACGCCGAGCCTGCGGAACTCCGAACGCTGCTGGTCGACGAAGCGCTGGGCGAAGGCCCGCGCGTCCTTGCGGAAGGCGTTGATATCCGTGACGCTCCTCTTGCCCCGTTTCTGCTCCTTGAGCAGCGCATGCTCGATGGGGAGCCCGTGGCAGTCCCAGCCCGGGACGAAAGGGGCGCGCCGGCCCAGCAAGGCCTGGGATTTGACCGTCATGTCCTTGAGCGTCTTGTTGAGGGAATGGCCGATGTGTATCGCGCCGTTGGCGTAGGGAGGCCCGTCATGGAGCACGAAGGCCGGGCGCCCGAGCGCCGCGTCGAGCCCCTTGCGATAAATGCCCTCCTTCTCCCAGAACTCGATCCATTTCGGCTCGGTCTTGGGAAGCTCCCCCTTCATGGGGAAGCGCGTCTTGGGAAGGTGGACGGTGTGAGAGTAGCTCTTCTTCCCGTCCTTGGGCTCCGCCATTAAGGGCGATTGTAACAGTTTTCCAGCCTTGACATCTCCTCCGGCCGGTGATATAACCAGACTATGCGCAGCGTAGAAGCCGCCCTAACGCTTCCGGCCCCGCGGCCCCAAATCTGGCGGCGGGTCTCCACGGTGCGCGGCTGGGAGACCCTCGCGCGCGCTTTCGCCGGGTGGGGGAGCCGCGTGCAATGCGCCGTCCTCCAGGGCCCCGACGACACGGCCAGGGAAGGATTGGAGTTGGAGGTCCGCTCCGCCGCCGGCCGTCCCCTCCTGCGGGCGCGCGTATCCTCCTTCGAGCCGCCGGGTCGGATCGAATGGACGCTGACGCGAGAAGACAGCCGCCTGGGCTCGTTCCATCTCTTGCTGAGCTGCCGCCTTCAGGAAGCCGACCGGGACTCGACGCGCGTGGAGGTGGGCATGATGCTCTTGTTCTCCTCGCGGCTCCTGGAGATATTGAGCCTGCTGATCCCGATCCGCTTCTTCTACCGCCGCCGCCTCGCCCGGACCCTAGAAACGCTCCGAGAACCCCTCGCCACGCCCGGCTGAGGGACGCACGGGTGACCGGCTTCTCCGCGATCGCGCGTCTCCTCAGGTTCCTGCCGGCCCCGGCAACCCCCTTCCTCGTCGAGAAAGTGATGGTCCGGTCCCTGATGATGGCTTGGCCCTCCCGCCGCCGGGTCGCCCTCGCCAACCTCTCCCGGATACTCGAGCATGTCGGCCGCAAGCCCGGCGAAGGGGAACTCTCGTCTCTCCTGGACCAAAGCCTCCATCTATACTCGCGCTTCATCCTCTGCATGATCGGCCTGCCCGGAGAGGAGCGCGCCGCACGGGAAGAAGTGGACCTGGATCTTCTGCCCGCGTTGGAGTCCCTGCGCAGCGAGGGGCGTGGAGTCGTTCTCGCCACGCCGAATTTTGGGCTGGTCGGGCATGCGCTCTGGGCCCTGCGCCTCAAAGGCCTCCCGATGCTCCTGCCCATCCTCAACAGGGATTTCCTGGCCCACCATGAGGCGGGCGTGTTCGCGGGCGTCTCCACCGTGGGGGAATCGGCCCGCCCGAGCCTCCGTTCCCTGAGGGAAGGCGGGGTCGTGGCGGCCATCGTGGACATCAACTATCTCCCGCACCGTCCGGCGACTCCCTTTTTCGGAGCTCCCGCCCCGTTAGGCTATGCGGCCTCCCGCCTGGCCCGAACCTCCGGAGCCCCGCTCCTTCCGGCGTACGCCGTCGTGCGCGCCGGCCGCTGCCGTTTCGAGTCCCATGAGCCCATCGACCCCCGCGGGAGGAGCCTCGAAGAGGTCAATCTCCTCCTGGCCCGCTCCATGGAACGGGCCATCGGAGAGCACCCTGAGCAGTGGCTGGTATACAATGATTTCTGGAATCTTGAGGCTATGGAGTTGGAATACCGTCTGGCGCGCGGACTCGCCCGCTGGTCCTGACGCACGGACCGCAAGACCCTACTGCGGCTGAGCGCCTTCCTCGATCCTGTAGTTCGAGTTCCGCTCCTTCTCGATGTTCTCTTTGACCTGCGGAGTCTTGTGGTCGGGCTTGGTCGCGGGCTTGCAGTTCTCCGGCGCCGTGCCGGATTGCACGGACTGGTCGGAGCATTCGTCGACGACCTGACCTTGCTCGTCCTGTCCGTATTGGTTCTTGATCTGATCCCCCATCCCCTTGGCGGCCGCCGCCATCTGCTGGGCCATCATGAGCATCATGATGCCCATGGCCACCAGCGCGACTCCCATGCAGATGAGGGCGATGCCGATGGGGAAGGTCGTATGGTTGTTGAGAAGGGCGATGCCGGCCGCGATGAGGCCCAGTCCCATGAGGATGAGCATCATCGAGAGCATCTTGAGCATGGCCGCCTGCATCCCCATCCCCTTGGCCGCGTCCAATTGGTTCTGGTAGGGCGTCATGTTGGTGGGGGGCGGAGCCGCGGGCGGATCGGGAAGCGTATTGTCGACTTCGGGAGCCCCGGTGCCGGGCGGAACGACCACGCCCGGGTCCTCGCCGCCTCCGCCCGGGGGAGCGTTCAAATCTCCGCCGCGCGTCGCGCTCTGGTCGAACGCATCCGCCGCGTATTGTCGCGCTCCGGCGTCCCCGGAAGCCGTCGATCCCTTCCCCGACATCGTGCGCGCCAGCTTGGCCTGTCCCATGGCGCGGCCCGAACGCCCCCGGCCGACATTGATCGCCTTGGAGGCGTGACGCTTCGCCCCGCGCGGCGGAGCGCCCAGCCTTCCCCCTCCGACCCGCGTGGACATGGGAGGGCCTTTCCCCGAAACGGAACCCGGCGTGCCGCCCGCTCCGCCGCCGGCCACCAGGCCGGCCCCTCCCGCGCCAGCGCCCTTGCCTTGAAAGCTGAATTTCCCCGAAGCCAACTTCCCGTCCGAGCCGAAGGACTTCTGCCACGCGGGATCCCCCTGCGTCTGGGCGAGAGCCGTCTTATCTTCTTGTCCTTGCTCGGCCTCTTGGACCGAGTCCTGCTCTGGCTCCTTGGCCGTCTCCTGTCTCCCTTGGGCTTGAGGATTGTCCTTGTCCCACATCAGTTCGCCTTCGTTGGCATTGGATAGGAAATTCAAAGACCGGTTCTTGGGCGCGTCGATGACGATGCCGGAGCCCTCCATCCCCACGGAAAATCCCGAGCCTTTGGCTCCCTGGGGCCCCCCTCCCATCCTGCCCAACAGGCTGAACCCCGCCACCAGAACGACCCCTCCCCAGGCGAGAATGCCTCCGAGGACGAGCGAACCGCCGATCTTCGAGGCGAATACTCCGCCGAGGAAAGTACCGGAGCCTCCGAAAAGATCGGAGAGGGCCGCGGCGATCCGGCCGGAACC
>CAYHRV010000283.1:0-3961 GCA_964359165.1 uncultured Elusimicrobia bacterium | reverse complement strand
TCTCCTGGTCCGAATCCTCCCGCGCCAGGGCCAAGGACTGCGCCAAGGCGGCCTGGAGCGCCGACCCCCCGCGGGAAGCACTTCTGCGCACCGCCCCGACCTTGCGCAAACTGCTCTTGGACAAGCGCAAGGAACTCCACACCCGCCACGCGGCGGCGCTCAAGCTGGGGAAAGTCCTCGATGACGCCGGGGTCTCGGACCTCATCGGCGAGCACGGCGGGACGACGGATGAGAAAACGCGCCTGCTCCTGGAAGCCGCGATATTCGCCTCGTCTAATCCCCGCGCGATCCCGCTCCTGGAAGACCATGTGCGCCAAAACCCCGCCCCCGAGGGACGCTCCGGAGCCCTTCTGCAGCTGCGCGGCATGCTGCCCCCCGAGAAATACCTCGCCCTGCTCAAATGGGTCGCCCAGAACGACAAGGACGACGAGAACCGGCGCAACGCCTTGAGAGAACTCGCCGCGCCTTGAGATGAAGCGGCGGCCGAACCCCGGAAAATGGCTCTGGCCTGCCCTGGCCGCGCTCCTCGCCGCCTGCGCGGTCTATCTCAGTTCCCTGCCGGAGGTGGGGCACCTGCGCAGGGAGAATCCAAAGACCACGGCATTCATCGAACTGCATAAAGAACGGATGCGGGCCAAGGGACTCAAGCCCTTGGCCCGCATGACTTGGACCCCCATCGACTCCATCTCACCCGACTTGGTTCACGCGGTCATCATCTCCGAGGACGACATGTTCTATTTACACAAGGGGGTGGACTGGGAAGCGCTGCGCGAGGCGATGAAGTACAACATCGAGAAGCGCCGCCCGGCGCGCGGCGCCTCGACGATCACTCAGCAGTTGGCGCGCAACCTCTTCCTGTCCCCGTCCAAGAATCCCCTGCGCAAGATCAAGGAGTACCTCATCGCCCGACGCCTTGAAAAAGCTCTATCCAAACGCCGCATCCTGGAGCTCTATCTGAACGTGGCCGAATGGGGTCCGGGGATATACGGTGCGCAGGAAGCTTGCCGGACCTATTACGGCAAAGAGGCATCCGAGGTCGGTCCGGAGGAATCCGCGGCCTTGGCCGCGGCGCTTCCCAGCCCCCGCAAGCTCAACCCCGCGCGGCCACCCAGGAAACGGCTCCTGCGCCGCAGGGAAGTGATCCTCGAACGTATGAGGAAAGCCGGCTACCTATAGGGCATAACGCGCGCGGCCGCGCGCGTTGGCCAGGGTATTGAGTCCTCCTTGTTTTCGCTTTACACTATGCACGCGGCGACGCAAGTCGCCGCGCGTTCAACATGAGAACCCTCCTTTGCGCCGTTCTTTTCCTTCTCTCCGCCTCCTCCGCCCGCGCGGCCCAGATCACCCAGACCGATTGGTCCGCCGGGGAAGCCTCCGCCTCCACGACGAGCCTTTCCTCCGGCTGGACGGGCTACGACTCCCAGAACGGAAACGTCGTGGCCTTGAGCACGGCCATCCGTCCGGCCCTGACCACGGGCTCCTGGGTCCAGACTGACGACAGCCTCACGCAGACCGGGTTCAACCGCTCCACGCCGGTCTTCAGTTCGGCCACGGTCTCCGGGAGCGGCGCCGATGCCTTCCTTACCCTAGTCCTTCAGGAAACGGTCACGGTCAAGGGAACGGCCTTGCCCTCCGCGACGGGCGACATGGCCGCGGTCTATTTTCCCCCGCACGAGGACATCTATCTGCTCGGCGGGCTCCGGATGTCCCAACTGGAGGCTTCGAGCGGCGTGTACCGCTACACCCCCATGACCGATTCCCTCTCCGGCCTGATAAACAACCTTTTATTCGTCACTCATTCCAATGCCGCGGTGCTCGACCCGATCGCCAGCAGCGGCGAGATCCTCCTTCTCTACGGCGTCGACGACAGCGGGAGCAACAACTCCATCCGCGCCTATCGACCTTTTCCCAATCAAGTCGCTTCGCAATATTTCCCAGCCGGCACTTCGGCGGGCGCGGGCCTGACGGCCGGAGCGTACTTCCCCACGGATGGAAAAGTCTATTTCGCCGGGGGAGGGAATCCGGAATTCTCCGCCGCCTCCCTTTCCTCCTCGGTCAACGAGTTCAACCGCCCGCTCTTCACCAAAGCCGAGAAGTCCGTGGTCCTTCCCTCCAGCCGGGCGGCCATGGGCGCGGCCTACCACCCGGGGACGAGCTCGATCTACTTCTTCGGCGGCCGGGACGCGGGCGGCGACCTCGACCAGATACTCCGCTACGACCCGCCGGGGAACACGATCACGGTGATGGGCGCGCGGCTCCCCAGCCCCAGGCGCAAGGCCTCGGCGGTCTATTTCCCGCCCACGGGCAAGATCCTGATCTTCGGCGGGACCACCGACGCGGCGGCGCTCGATGAGATAGTGGAATTCGACCCGGTCCTCGACACGGCGACGCTCCGCCCGGCGCGCCTGCCCTCCCCCCGGGGAGGCTCCGCCGCCGCCTTCTCCCAGGCCACCAATTCGATATTCCTCTTCGGGGCTTCCAGCGGGACCCCGGCCGACTTCGGGCAGATCCTCGAATATCGGGCCCTCTCCTCCGGGACCTACCGTTCCGCGGTCTTCGACACCACCAACGTGTCGAGCTTCACCACCGTCGCGTGGAGCTCCTCGGTCCCCTCCGCGGCCACGCTGAGCGTCTCGTTGCGGGCCGGAAACACCTCCACGCCCGGGGGAGCCTGGTCCGGCGGCGGGGGCTTCACCGCGGCGGCCAACGGAGCCTCGATCGCCTCCTTGGGCCCCAACCGCTACCTCCAGTATCAGGCCGCCTTCACGACCACCGAGGTCTCGACCTCCGCGATACTCTCGGATCTGACCCTCGGCTACCTTCACACCGCCGTGAGCGCGACTCTCACCTCCTCCGCCTTCGACACCGGCAACCCATCGACCCGATTGAAGAAACTCTCCTGGCAAGGCTCCTTCCCCCCCGCCACCCTGGCCCGCTTCCAGCTGCGCACCGCCTCCGACGCGGGCAACGGCTTCCCGGCGACCTGGACCCCCTGGCTAGGACCCACGGACCTCTCCGACTACTACACCAGCGCCGCCGGCTCGGACATCATCAATCCCTCCCACCGGGAAGGCTCCTCCGACCGCTGGGTCCAGTACAGGGCTTTCCTCGTCTCCTCCAACACTCTCAGCGGAGCCGTGGTCTCCAGCGTCACGCTGACCTATGAATTCGAGCCCTCCTCCCCCACCCTGCTCTCCCTGGCGGCCCTGAGCAGCACCCAACTCACGGTGCAGTGGGCCGACGGCTCGGTCAATGAGGACGAGTTCGTCGTCTCCTCGGGAACGGTCTCGGGGCCGGTCAACCTCGGGGCCTCTCTGCCGACCAACGACAAGCCGGGGACCGCGGGCGTGTCCTCGGCCGCGATATCCGGCCTTGCCATCAACGCCCGCTACTTCGTCCGCCTGCGCTCCCGCGTGCGCCCTCCCGACGACCTCTATTCCCCCTACTCCGGGGAGCTCTCCGCCTACACCGCGGCCAACGACCCGCTCAACGCCTTGACCTCGGGGGTCTCCTCCTGGACCATGAATCTCGCCTGGTCCGTCAACAACAACCCGGCGAGCGTGGTCTACGAGGTTTCCTACTCCACCGACGGTTTCGCCACGCATTTCTCCACGCCCGTGCCTTTCTCCGCGGGCGTCAACTTGGGCTTGGCCGCGCTCTCGGGACTCCAAGCCGCCACCACCTACGCCTTGCGCGTGCGCGGAAGGAACGGGGACTTGATCGCCACTGAATTCTCCACCGCCCCGCCCGTCGCCACTCTCCCCCCGGCCCCGCAGGCTCCCTCGGGGACGGTGCTCGGCTCCTCTTCGATCACATGGACCTGGTCGGGCGCGGGCCCGGCCGCCCGATACAGGCTCTCCTGGTCCTCCGACGGCTCCCTGATCGCGGATACGACGGCTCTCTCCTACATCCAGACCGGCATACCGCCCAACACCTATGTCGCGGTGCTCCTGGAGCCCTA
>CAYHRV010000282.1:0-4000 GCA_964359165.1 uncultured Elusimicrobia bacterium | reverse complement strand
CGCGCGGCCCGTTCTCCGCTCGCGTGGATACCGTCCAGGATCATGTCCGCCACCTCATGGAGCGTCATCTTCGTGGAATCGATGTGCAGCGCGTCCTTGGCCCGCCGCAGGGGGTTTATCTTGCGGCGGCTGTCCTGGTCGTCGCGCGCCGCGATGGCCGCGTAGATGGCCTCGTAATCCGCCTCCTTGCCCTGCGCGCGCAGCTGCTTGGTCCGCCGCTGGGCGCGCTCCGAGATGGAGGCGTCGAGATAGACCTTGAAATCCGCGTCCGGGAAGACGTTGGTGGTGATGTCGCGCCCCTCCATCACCACGCCCCCCTCCCGTCCGAGCTCCCGCTGGAGGGCGCGCAGATGCTTCCTCACCCCGGGGATGCCGGCTACCGTGCTCGAGTTCTTCCCGACCCTCTCGTCCCGGATGAGATTGGCGACGTTGCGCCCGTCGACGAAGGTGCGCAGGGTGACCCCGTCCTCCGTGGTATGGAACTCCCAGGAGATGGCCCGCGCCAGCGCGCTCAGGGCCTCGCCATCGCCCAGATCCAGGCCTTCCTCGAGCGCGCGCCAGGTCAGCGCCCGGTACATCTCTCCGGTATTGATGAAGCGATAGCCCAGCTTCTTGGCCACCAAGCCCCCGACGGTGGATTTGCCGACGCCGGCCGGCCCGTCCATGGCGATCACCAGGCCGTTGCGGCGGCGGCGCGGGGGGATCATACGGGGGATCCCTCGCGCTCCAAGGCTTTGCGCAGGCAGTCGATGAGGAAGCGATTCTCACCCTCCGAGCCGACCGAGATGCGGACATGCCCGGGCAAGCCGTACTCGTCGAGCGCCCGGATGATGACCCCGAGGTGGAGGAGCCTGCGGAAAAGGATGTGCCCGGGGACGGGGCTGGGGACGAAGAGGAAATTCGCCGCGGAATCGACGGCGTGCAGGCCCAGGCTCCGCAGGTCGGCGGCCAAACGCTCCCGGTTCTTCTCGACACCCGCCACGCTCCGCTTGAGGAAGGTCCTGTCCTTGAGGGCCTCCGTCGCGGCCCTCTGGGCCGGGAGATTGACGTTGAAAGGCATGCGGATGCGGTCGAGCAGGGCGATGAGCTCCTCGTCCCCTACGCCGATCCCGACCCGAAGGCCGGCCAAGCCGTAGGCCTTGGAGAAGGTCCGCAGGACCACCAGATTGGGGAATTTCCGCACGAGCTCCGGGAGGCTGGAGGGGTAATCGCCCTTGGCGGCGGCGTAGTGGCAATACGCCTCATCGAGCACCAGGAGAGTGGTCGGCGGGATGGTCCGCAGGAGCTCGGCCACCTCGTCCCGGGTGTTATAGGTCCCGGTGGGGTTGTTGGGGCTGGCGACGAACACGATCTTGGTCCGGGTGCTGGCCGTCCTCCCCATGGTCTGGAGGTCGTGCGTCCAATCCGTCATGGGGACATCGACGACACTCGCCCCCATGAGGGCCGCCTGCTGCTTGAAGCGGATGAAAGCGTACTGGGAGACCACGACGCCGTCCTCCGGCCCCAGGAAAGCCTCGCAGAGGAGGCGGATGATCTCGTCGGAGCCGTTGCCCACGATGACCTGCCCGGGCTCCACGCCGTGATGCTCGGCGAAGGCGCGGCGCAGCAAGGGGCTGGCGCCTTCCGGATAAAGGCGGGTGTCCTTGGCGCTCGAGCGCAGGACCGCGAGGGCCCGCGGCGAGGCGCCGAGGTGGTTCTCGTTGGAGGCCAGCTTGACGACGCGCTTGAGTCCCAGCTCCCGCTGGACCTCCGCGATGGGCTTGCCGGGGAAGTAGGGTGTCACCCCCCCCAGGCAAGGCCGCATCATCGATTTGAAATCTATCACAGCATCCTCCCCGCGGGAGGATATGGTTTCATGATGAAGGCGAGCATCCGACGATCCTGCTTTTCGCGCCGGAACGAGAAATAGAGGTCGGACCGGCAAGAGGTGCAGTCCGCGGACACCTCGATGCGATCCGCTCCCACCCCCGCCTCGCGCAGTTGGGCCGCGGCCTCGGCCGCCAAGTCCAGGAAAAGGCCTTCCGGCTTGCGCAGGAAACTCCCGGGACGGAACCGGTCCTCGAGTTCCGGACCGACGCGATAACAGCAGGCTCCCACATGGGGCCCGATGAAGCCCGCCAGTCGGCGCGGGGCGACGCCCCGGCTGGAGAAGGCCTCCACCGCGGCGCGGGGCATGCCGGCCGCCGTCCCCCGCCAGCCCGAATGGAAGACCCCGACGGCTTCCAAGGACTCCTCGTCCCATAGGAATATGGGCAGGCAATCGGCCGCGAAGACGCCCAGGGTCACCCCCGTCTGGAAGCTCACCCAGCCGTCCCCGATGGGCGGAGGCTCGCCGCTCCCGAAGGGAGCGGTCCCCTCCAGGACCGTCGTGCCGTGCCGCTGGCGCAGAAGAAGAGGCTCCCCCACCCCGGCGGCTCGGCAGGCCTCCGCCCGGGCGGCCTGGGCCTTCATGTCGCCCAGCGACCGGAAAGTGACGCCGTGCGGGACCCCGCGCTCCAGAAGCCTCCCGTGGCTGCAAAACCCGGCGCAGGCCCCCTTCGGGGGGACGGATTCAGACACCGGCATAATGCTTGGGATCTGTCGGCGTGGTGTCCTGGGCCGGGGCGGGAGCCGGGGCCGCGGCGCCGGGCGCGGGGACGGCCGGCGGCGTGCGGCGCATGGGCCGCACCCATTTCGTGAAGCTCGAGGGCTTGAGGCTGTATTCGTGCACCAGCCGCACGACCTCCGGCACCGGGATGAAGCTCTCCCAGTTGATGCGCAGGATGCGCACGCCGGCGTGCTCCATCTCCGCGATGAACTCCTCGTAGTTCTTGCGGAGCATCCGGAGGTAATCGAGGTCGATGGTCCTCTCCATGGACCGGCCGCGCATCGCGATGCGCTCCATGGCCGTTTCGGAGCGGCAGTCGAGGTAGATGAGCAATTGGGGGAAGACCAGCTCGCGCAGGACCATGTTGTCGAAGAGGTCCAGGTAGGTGTTGTAATCGAGGTCGCTGATGACCTTGTCCGGGTGGCGGTTGAGCATCCGCGCGAAGATGGTGTCCTCCCAGATCGTACGGTCCTGCACCACCCCCCGGATCTTGCCCAGGCTGATGCGCGTGACGAACTCGCGGTGCTGGCGGAAGCGGTGGTTGAGCAGCCAGACCTGCATCATGGTCCCGAAGCCCTTCATGTCGCGGTAGAAGTGCTCCAGATAGGGATTGCCGTCCACCTCCTCCAGGATCGCCTCGAAATTCAAGGCCTTAGCCAATTCCGTGGTGAGAGTCGACTTTCCGACGCCGATGGTGCCCGCGATCCCTATGTAGCCTTCAGCGAACATGTCCTACCCCCTGGAAACGATATCAAATTCCAAACGCCTCAACCCGTCCGCACTTCCTGCTCGATCCCCCTCATGGCGAGTTTGAGGTCGTCGGGGTTGCCGGCCGCCTCCAGCGCGTCCGCCTCCTTGACCAAGCCGTCCTTGTAGAGCTTGGCGAGGGACTGGTTGAAGGTCTGCATCCCGTAGAACGCGCCCTTGGCGATGGCCTGGCCCAGGCCCGAGGTGTTGTTGTCCTCGATGAGCTTTCGCACGTGGGCCGTCACCACCATGATCTCCATGGCCGGGACGCGCCCCCCCTTGAGGCAGGAGAGCAGGCGCTGGCTGATGACGGCATTGAGCGTATCGGACAACTGCAGGCGCACCAGGAGCTGCTGGTGGGGAGGGTAGAGGTCGATGATGCGATTGACGGTCTGCACCGCGTCGAGGGTGTGCAGAGTCCCGAACACCAGGTGGCCGGTCTCGGCGGCGGTCATGGCGGCGGAGACGCTTTCCGCGTCGCGCATCTCTCCCATGAGGATGACGTCCGGGTCCTGGCGCATGGCCATCTTGAGGGCTTCGACGTAATTCTGCGTGTCCTCACCGATCTCGCGCTGGCTGATGACGGATTTCTTGTCCTTGTGCACGAACTCGATGGGGTCCTCGATGGTGAGGATGTGGTCGGAACGGTTGGAGTTGATGTAGTCG
>CAYHRV010000281.1:0-4002 GCA_964359165.1 uncultured Elusimicrobia bacterium | reverse complement strand
GCCAAGAACGAGGGCAAGCTCAAGATCGTGGAGATCACGGGCGCGGAGGGCCAGAAGGCCCCCCTGCTCGAGGTCATACAGAAAAAATAATGCGCGCGGCCGCCCTCCTCCTGGCCGCGGTGCACTTCGTCTGTCCTCTCCTGTTCTTCACGGACCTCACCCGCAACCCCTACATCACGCAGATCGCTCTCCTGCACATGGGGGTGTGCGCCGCCGGGGCGCTGTGGCTGCTCCAAGGGGCGCTCTCCGGAGGCTGGACGCTCCCCCGCACGCCGCTGGACCTGCCGTGGGCCTTCTGGCTGGGCGCCTGCCTGCTGAGCTGGTCCCTCTCCTACTTCGGGCACGCCGCCTTCTACCGCGAGTCCATCGCCTCGGAGGGCTTCCGGGTCTTCTACTTCACGGTGGTCAACGGCTTCTTCCCATTCCTCCTGGCCGCGGTCTGCGCCGGGGACCTGAGCGAGGAGGCCCCGTCCGCGTGGGGCTGGGCCGTCTTCTCGCTCTTCTGGGGGGCGCTCTGGCTCGCCTTCCCGCAGATGCGCTCCGGGACGGCGGCGGGCGTGGCCCGGATCTGGCCGCATGTCTGGGATCCCTACGGCGGACTACTCTGGCTGGGCGGGACCGCCTGCGTGCTCTGGCTCGCTCGAGCCGGAGGGGTCCACCCGCTTTGGCACGCCGCGCTGAGCGCCGGCTTCCTTGGGGCGGCCTACGGGGTGCTCCAATACTTCGGCTTCGAGTTCATCTGGGCGAAGACGCTCAACCCCTACGGGGGACGGTCCGTGTCCACCTTCGGCAACCCGAACTTCATGTCCTCCTATATGGTGATGCTCCTCCCCTTGGCCGCGGCCTACTATCTCAAGGCGCGCACGCGCGCCCAGAGGGTCCTCTACGCCGCGTGCTTCCTGGCTTTCGAGGCCTGCCTGCTCTGCAGTCTGACGCGCTCCTCCTGGTTCGGAGCCGCGGCGGCCTTCGGCATGCTCGCTCTCTCCCCGGAGGTCCGGCGCCTGCTGCGCGCCGACCCCGAGTTCACGGGCCTCGTCGGGACCGCCGGCCTGCTGATGGCCCTGCTCTGGCCTCAGAGCGTGGTGGCGGGCTACGGGTCCAGCGTCATCGGCCGCCTCTCCGAGATGGCGCTCATCGCCGACAAGACGAGCGTCTATAGCCCCTGGTGGCAGCGCGTCCTGATCTGGTCCTGCGCGTGGCAGATGGGGGCCGAGAACCCGCTCTTCGGAAAGGGTTTCGGACTTTTCGAGCTGTTCTACCCGTTTTATCAGGGGCATCTCCTCGATGTGTTCGAATTCCTCCGCATCGCCCGCACCCACGCCAACAACGGGCACAACGAGGTCTTCGAGGTCTGGGCGCAGACCGGCATCCTGGGGGTGGGGATATTGGTCTGGACCTGGACCGTGTTCTTCCGCTCGGTAGCCGCCATCCCCGCCAAGGCCCCCCGGAGCGGAAAGGAGACCGGGAGCGGAGGGACCTCCCTGTGGCTCTATTGCTCCGCCGCGGGCGTGGCCGGGATGCTCGTCGACAACCTGCTCAACGTATCCCTGCATTTCGCGGTCCCGGCCTTCCTCTTCTGGTGGCAGGCGGGCACGGTGATGGGGCGCCTGTCCCTGGAGCAGGGGTGGACGCGGCGCCTCTCCCTTCCCCGGCCGGGGGCGCTCGCGCTCGCCGGGGTCGCGGCGCTGGGGCTGGGCTGGGCCGGCTGGCAGGGAGTGAGGATGTGGCAGAGGGAGACCCATTATTTCATGGGCTTCAAGCTCCTGCGCGGCTCGCGCTTTCCCCAGGCGATCGAACAGCTCGAGCTGGCCTACCGCGCCCATCCGCGGGAAGTGAACACCAACTATGAACTCGGCAACGCCTACGCGCGCACCGACGACGCCAAGAAGGCCGTCTGGGCCTACCGCGAGGCCTTGAAGGCCAACGCGGGCTACGATGAGATCTATTACAACCTGGCCAGCGTCCTGGGCAACCGTCTCGAGGACCGGGACGGGGCCCTCAAGAACTACCTCATGTCCTGGCTGATCAATCCGGTTTCCCACGACCTGCATCTGAGTTTCGCCTCCTTCCTCGTGCGCGACGCGGCCAAGAACCGCGGCCTTGCCGTCGCCCTGCTGGAGAGTTCCGTCCGTCTCTTCCCGGATAATCCCCATTTCAGCAACAATCTCGGCTATCTCTACAGCCTGGGCCGTGAGTATGAGAAGGCGGAGAAGGTCTACGCCGGGCTCCTGCGCCGCCAGCCGCACATGGAGCTCGCCGAGAGGAATCTGCGCACTTCACTGGCCCAGTCCGGCCGCCGTCCTCCCGAAGTGCTCGCCCAGGTGGGCGAGTTCCGAAAGCTGGAAGCGCTCCTGCAGGCCCGCCGCTACGGACCCGAGGCCCTGGCCATGGCGCGCCGGGTGTCGGAGTATTTCCCGGAAGACCCGCGCTCGCGGTTCTACCTGGGGAACCTCGAACTCCTCTCGGGCGACGCTTCCGGGGCCGAGGCCGACCTGCGGCGGGTGCTCGCCAAGGAGCCCCGCAACGCGGCGGCCATGGTCAATCTCGCGCAAGCCCTCAAGAGGCTGGGGAAGCTCCAGGAAGCCGCGGCGCTCCTGCGCTCGGCCCTGGCCGTGGAGCCGGGCAACGCCGCTGCCGCGGCCGAAATGAAGGCCCTGGCGCAATAACCGCTCGCTCCGCTTTCCCCGGATTTTCCATGGAAAATCCGGGGAAAGCGTCGAGGTGTCCCGCCTTGACAAACCCCGTTTTCCATGTTAATTACATAGAGCATGGCTGAACGATTGACGCTCGGAGACATTCTGCTCAAGGGGAACGTGCTCAACCGCGAGCAGCTCGAGAAGGCCCGCAAGCACTCGGAGATGACCGGCGCGCGTCTGGGCGACACGGTCGTCAAGCTCGGCCTGGCCACCGAGGACACGCTTGCCATGGCCGTCTCGAAGATGATCGGAGTTCCCTTCGCCTCCAAGGAGAACAAGATCCTCGTGCCG
The DNA here is from genome assembly GCA_964359165.1 of uncultured Elusimicrobia bacterium. Classification (GTDB taxonomy): domain Bacteria; phylum Elusimicrobiota; class Elusimicrobia; order UBA1565; family UBA1565; genus CAYHRV01. Next base: position 1,015 of record CAYHRV010000281.1, on the reverse strand, counting down.
GAGAAGGGCCAGGGCCTGCAGAACGTCATCGAGGAGCGCTTCGCCCGGGAGAACGCCCTCCTGCCGCTCTTCCTCGACGAGACCGTGCTCGCCGTCGCGCTGGCCGAGCCCGAGAACGTGCTCGTGCTCGACAACCTCAAGCTCATGACGGGTTTCGACATCCAGCCCTTCATCTCGACGAAGAGCCAGATCATGAAGGCGATCGACGACTTCTACGGCTCGACCGGCGGCAGCCTCATCGACAAGGTCATGAAGTCCGAGGGGGGCGCGGCCGCCGACGTGGAGGAGGTGGATACCTCCGACGCGCGCCTCGACCTCGACAAGATGGTGGCCGAGGCCAAGGGCGAGCAGGTGGTCACGCTCGTCAACGCCATCCTAAAGCAGGCCATCGCCGAGCGCTGCTCGGACATCCATCTCGAGCGCTACGACGAGCGCGTGATGCTCCGTTTCCGCATCCACGGGGTGCTCTACGAGCGGACGCCTCCCTCCGTCGGGGCTTTCGCCGCGGTCATCAGCCGCATCAAGATCCTGACCAAGCTCGACATCGCCGAACGCCGCTTGCCCCAGGACGGGTCGTTCTCTCTCAAGGTCCAGAACCGGCTCATCGACATCCGCGTCTCGATCTGCCCCACCGTCTTCGGCGAGAAGGTGGTCATGCGCATCCTGGATAAGGGGGCCGTGGAGCTCGACATCCACAAGGTGGGCTTCGAGGAGCGCCAGAAGGCGGACTTCCTGGCGGCGGCGGAATCCCCGCACGGCCTCATCTTTCTCACCGGGCCCACGGGCTCCGGCAAGACCACCACGCTCTATACCGTGCTCAACACCATCAAGACTCCCGAGATGAACTTCATGACCATCGAGGACCCCGTCGAGTTCAAGCTCTAGGGCATCAACCAGGTCCAAGTGCGCGCGGGCATCGGCCTGACCTTCGCCTCGGCCCTGCGCTCCTTCCTGCGCCAGGCCCCGGCCGACATCCTCGTCGGCGCGGGCCGCGCGCAGGAAACGGCCCCGACCA
>CAYHRV010000280.1:0-4014 GCA_964359165.1 uncultured Elusimicrobia bacterium | reverse complement strand
GATGGCGTCGAGCGCCAGGAGCCCCGTCATCTGGCCGCCCGAGGGGCGCACCGGGGGCTGCTCGCGGGTGGGGATGCCGCCGGACCCGCCGCCCACGCTGATCCCGCCGCCGGCGGCGGAGGCCGCGTCGCCGATGGACTTGAGCTCCGCGGCCAGGGCTTCGATGCGGCCGGAATCGGCGAAGGCCTGGATCTGCCCGGCGCTGGCCTCCTCCATCCCCTTGACACCGGTCAGGAGGCGGAAGCGGGAGAGCAGGGAATGACGGCCGCCGGTCTGGGCGTCGAGCTTCTCTAGGATGGAGTTGACCTCGGCGCCGATGGAGTTGATCTGGGCCGCGCGTTCGGAGTTCTCGCCGCTCAATTGGGCGATGCGCTTGGGAAGGGAGAAGGGGAGCTTCTGGCCGTAGACTTCCTCGGTCTCCGCGTTGTCGGGGTCCTTGCGGCGCTTGATCTCATCCTGGAAGTTCGCGACGAGCTGGCGATATTCTCCGAAGCGCTTACGCCAGGCCTCGATGTTGGCGCGCGCTCCCGCCGAGTCGCCGGGCTTGGCCCCCATGGAAGCCAGGCTCCAGGGCATGGTTTCCTTGTACGCGCCCCGGACCCGCTCGTAGAGGTTGGCCTTCTCTTTATATAGGGTGGCGACCCCCTCCTTGGAGGAGCCCGCGTCCATGGAAGCGGCCTGGTCGCGCTGGAAGGGGATGAGGGTGTTCTCCAGCAGATTCTTCAAACCGCCCAGCATCGGCTTGAGCGTGGAGGAGAGGAGGGCCCGTTTGCGGGCGATGAGCGCCTCCGCGCCCTCGGGGGGGAAGCCGGCGTTGACGAAGGCCTCGTCGGCGGAGACGTCCTGGAGCACGGCCTCGACCGCGTCCACGGCCGCGCGCAGGGCGCGCCGCGCCTCCGGCAGGGGGCCCGAGATCGCGCTCTCGATGATCTTCACCGCCTCCTCGCCCTCGGCCCAGCGGATGAGCGCGTCCCCGAGGAAAGGGAGCTGGCGGGCGATGGCGATCTTCTCGACCTTGGCGTCGAGGCCGGCGTCGTTGTCGGGCAGATTGAGGGAGTCCATGGAGTCGGCGTAGCCGGGCAGGACGGAGCGGAGTTCGGAGAGCCCGCGTCCGGCGAGGGAGGGGAGCGAGCCCCCGCCCGCCGCCCCGATCCGCGACGCCGACTCGTCGATGGCGGCGCAGAGGACGCCGGCCTCGGCGCGGGCCTTCTCCGCCGAGGAGCGCTTCTCGTCGCGGTAGACCGCCAGGGACTGGGGGACCGAGTCCCCGAAATCATCGCTCTCCCGGCGGGTGTTGGAGCCGTCGAGGGCGGAGTCGACCGAGGAGAGCATCTTCTGGAAATCGTTCTTCTGGGAGCCCCAGAAGGTCTTGCGCTCCCCTAGGATCGCCAGGGCCTGGGCCGCGTCGGGGTTGCTGGCGGAATAGGCCGGGATGCCGGGCACCGCGATGACGAGCACGCCGGCGAACTCCTTGGGCACGCTCTCGAGCTTCGATTCCCCGGAGACCAGGTCGCGCAGGTAGCCGTCCACCTTCTGGGATTCGGCCTTGAGCTTGTCGACGGAGAGCTTGGTGACCTGATCGCCCCCATCGGGATAGCCGTGCTCGCGGTACTCGCGCAAGGTCGGCAGAAGGGCCAGGCGGCGGCGGTACTCGTCGAGGGCGTTGGAACTGCGGCCCCGGTCCCGGGCGTCGATGGCGTCGAGCAGGGCCTTGACGTCCGTGCCGAAGGCGCCGATGCGCATGGCCAGGGCGCCGGTCTGCTCGGCGAGCTTCGAGAATATCCCGGACTGCTCGCCATCCGCGCCCCGGGTGCGCTCGGTATCCTTCTCCCAATCCCCGGCCTTGGAGCCGGTGCGGCGGGCCTCCTCGAGGGCCCGGCGGCTGCGCTCGCGCTGGGCGTCGATGCCTTCCAATTTGGTCTGGAGAAGGGCTTGCATGCCGGCCACGGCCTTCTCCGCCGCTAAGATGACGTTGAGGCTGTAAGAGAGGTCCATCACCATGCTCAGGCGGGCGAAATTCTTCCGGAATTCGAGCATGTCCCGGCCCTCGCGGCGCTGGCGCAGGGCCGTGCCGCGCATCCGGTCGGCCAGAGCCAGCAGGTTGGCCGCGGATTCCCGCTCCGCGGCGCGAGCCTGCACCTCGGCCTTCACCGCCTCGATGCGCGCCACCCGCTCGAGTATCTCCTGCTCCTTTGGAGTGCCCTGAAGGGGCGGGGGCGTCTGGGCTGGGGCGGCTGGCAAGAGCGAGCCCCTGCCCATGGACTCCTGCAGTTTCTTCTTGAGGACTTCAAGGGAGGCGGAGTCCAGCTTCAAGGAGTCGGAGAGGCCCGGGTCCTCGGTCGCCGGCCCGCCGAGCATGTCTTTATAGACGCCAAGCAGTCCATCGAGGGCCTCGGCCTCGGCCGCGTCCGCGGCGGGGTTCTCCAAGGCCGAGCGCTGGCCGAGCTTGGAGAGGAGGTAGAGCTGTTCGCGCAGCATGCGCACCGTCTCCGGAGAAGATCCGCCCCTTTCCGCGGCTTCCAGAGCCTGCTTGGCGGCCTCGATGCGGTCCAGATGGATGGCCCGCGCGCCGGCGGGAGAGGGAGCCGGGGACGGGTCGGGTAGTATGACCCGCACGGCTCCGGGGCCCGCGTAGAGATTGACCGCGACGGCGGCGCTGGGGCCTTCGTCGACGCGGAGCGCGGCGGCCGAAAAACCGCCCTTGCCCCCGTCTGCGCCGGCTCCGAGCGCCGGAGCGGAGGCTTGTTCGAGGAGCCGCTTGGCCAAGGCCGCGGCCCGAAGAGCGGACCGGTCGGCGTCCTCCGCGTCAAGGATCGGAGGAAGCCCCAGCGAACGGGCCAGTTCCGGCAGGGCGGCCCGCGCCCGCTTGCGGGAAGCCGCGGAGAACTGAGCCTTCTTAAGGTGTTCGTCGAGCCAGCCGCGCGCCCCCGCCTTCGCCCCGGAAGGGATGGGGAGGGAGCGGACCTGGTCGCCCCGCAGGGCGAGGCGCTCAAATTCCTCCGAGGGAAGTCCCGCGGAGAGCCCGAGGAAAACCTTGGCGCGCAGAACCGACTCGAGGGCGGCGGAAGCTTCCTTGACCTGGCGGCCGGGCTCGTCGTCCCGAGGGGAGGGGAAGCGCTCCCTCAGGGCCGCGGCGTAGCCCCAGAGCTCGACGGCTTGGGCGTCGCCCAGCCTCTCGGCGACCTTCTGGCCATCTCTCAGTCGGGATCTCGAGAGCACGCCGGAGCGCACCGCGACGCCCCGGACCGCGGGGGCCTGCACCGCCGGGGCGACCGGAGCCGCGCCCGACTTGGGCAGGCCCGCGTCGAAGAGGGCCGGGTTCGAGCGCACCCAGGAAGCTTGGGAGGGCGTGGGCGCCGGACGGACATCGCTGGTCTTTCCCTCGGAGGAGGCCGCGGCCTCGGCCAGGGAGCGGGCGGCGGCCGGCGGCAATGTGGTTATCAGAATAGAAAAAGACAGGAGGGCGCGGGCGGCGGCGCAAGGTCGGCTACGCATTCGCAATATCATAGGTCCTATGACTGCAAATTCCCAGGGACTGAGGGCCCAGGCAGGCCTGGGACCTTAGTCCTATGTAAACACGGATATAACTATATTCTGAGTGGAAATGGAAGGGGAAAATGACAGGGAGAGAATAGATGATAACTGGAATTGAGGAATGACCTGATATGAACACCCAACGGATAGCGATCGGGAAATGATCGCTATCCGTTGGGGTTTAGCGAGCTGCGCTCGCTGTTTCGCGCACGCTCTGCAGGCAGAGGAAGAAGGCCCGGGTGGAGGAAAGCCGCGTCTCCACGTTCGGGTCCAAGGCCGTCGATATCAGCTCGTCGATCGCCCCGGGCAGCCCCGGGACCCGCGCGCTCGCCTTCACGTAAGAACGGTCCAGCCTCTGCTGAAGTCCCCCGTCATGACCGAAGGGGAGCTCCCCGGTCATCATCTCATAGAGGCACACGCCCAGGGCGTACACGTCCGTCTTCGGCGACACCAGCCCGCTCTCCGCCTCCGGAGCCATGT
>CAYHRV010000279.1:0-4082 GCA_964359165.1 uncultured Elusimicrobia bacterium | reverse complement strand
GCGCGGCCCCCGGCCGGCCCCCCCCCCCCCCCCCCCCCCCCCCCCCCCCCCGGGGGACGTGCCGTAACGGCTCAGGGCTCGGAGGCATTGCGGCAGGGCCGCGGCTTTGTGGGCGCGCAAGCACCTCAGCAGAGCCTCCTCCGATGAGGAGGCTCCTGCGCAGAAGAGGCTTATCTCGTTGGAGCAGCGGTCACCGAGGGCGGCCGGGGCTCCGGCCGCCCGAGCGCAGACGGCGAGGAGGGCGAAAAGACCTGGAATAGCCCTCCGAGCAAGATGTCTCAGGTGGATACCCCTCATAAAAGAGCGAGGCGCGGGGAGGTCGCATCGCGATCCCCCCGCGCCTCGTGCTTAGATGAACAGCGGCGCCAAGACCAGCGTGACGGTGGCCAGCAGCTTGATGAGAACGTGCAGGGAAGGCCCCGCGGTGTCCTTGAGCGGGTCCCCGACGGTGTCGCCCACCACCGCGGCCTTGTGCGTGTCCGAGCCCTTGCCGCCCAGATGCCCCAGCTCGATGTACTTCTTGGCGTTGTCCCAGGCGCCGCCGCCGTTGTTCATGAAGGTCGCCATGAGTATGCCCGCGATGGTCCCCACCATGAGCAGGGAGGCCACCGATTCCGCTCCGGTGCCGAACTGCTTGAAGAGAAGGCCGACGGCCACCGGCATGCCCACGGCGAGCAGGCCGGGGAGCACCATCTCCTTGAGCGCGCCCGTGGTGACGATGTCCACGCAGCGGCCGTAATCGGGCTCCTCGGTTCCCTTCATGATGCCGGGCTTCTCCTTGAACTGCGCCCGCACGTCGTTGATCACGTAGTAGGCGGCGCGTCCCACGGCGCGGATGGCCAGGGCGCTGAAGAGGAAGACCAGCATCGCCCCCAGGAGTCCGCCCACGAACACCTCCATCTTGGCGATGTCCACGGTATGGAAGGGCTTCCCGGTGAGGAGGGTCACCTCGTCGAGATAGGCCGAGAAGAGCAGGAACGCGGCCAAGGCCGCGGAACCGATGGCATAGCCCTTGGTCAGGGCCTTGGTGGTGTTGCCCACCGCGTCCAGGCGGTCGGTGCGCTTGCGGATGTCCTCGGGCTGGCGGCTCATCTCCACGATGCCGCCGGCGTTGTCGGTGATGGGGCCGAAGGTGTCCATGGCCAGGATATAGGCGCAGGTCGAGAGCATGCCCATGGTCGCGATGGCCGTGCCGTAGAGGCCGGCGGCCGAGCGCGAGATTTCGGGGAAGTCAACGAGGGCCTGGATGCCGCAGTAGTAGGAGCCGAGCAGGGCCACCGAGATGGCCAGGACCGGCATGGCCGTGCACTCCATGCCCACGGAGAGGCCCGCGATGATGGCGGTCGCCGGCCCGGTCTGGGAGGCTTCCGCGATGGACTGCACCGGCCGGTATTTGTACTCCGTGTAGTATTGGGTGATGAGCACGAAGGCGTAGGAGGTCAGGATGCCGATGACGCCGCAGAGGAAGAGCCAGCCGTTGTCTTGGAGCAGCCAGCGCACGGCCGCGTAGAAGCCGATGACCGCGAACACGGTGGTGGCGTAATAGCCCCGGTTGAGGCCCTTCATGGGGTCGGTCTCGTCCTCCTTGACCGAGACCGTCATCACGCCGATGGCCGCGGCGAGGAGGCCGAAAGCGCGGGCGACGAGGGGGAAGAGGATCCCTTCGATGCCGAAGACCGGATAGAGCGCGGTGCCCAGGATCATCGCCCAGATGTTCTCGGCCGCCGTGGACTCGAAGAGGTCGGCCCCGCGGCCCGCGCAGTCGCCCACGTTGTCGCCGACGAGGTCCGCGATGACGGCCGGGTTGCGGGGGTCGTCCTCCGGGATGCCCGCCTCGACCTTGCCCACCAGGTCCGCGCCCACGTCCGCGGCCTTGGTGTAGATCCCGCCGCCCAACTGGGCGAAGAGGGCCACGAAGCTGGCGCCGAAGCCGAAGCCCACGATCTTGAGGGGGACCAGCTTCATGATCTCGGGGTCGCCGGAACTGCCGCCGAGCAGGATGAAGAGCCCGCCCACGCCCAGAAGGCTCATGGCCACCACGGTCAGGCCGCTCACCGCCCCGCCGCGCAAGGCGGTCTGGAGGGCCTCGTTGAGGCTGCGCCGGGCCGCGGAAGCGGCGCGGATGTTGGTGCGGATGGAGATGTACATGCCGATATAGCCGGCCAAGCCCGAGCAGAGCGCGCCGAGCAGGAAGGAGAGGGAAGTCTGCCAGGCGGCCTGCATGTCCCCTTTGACGCCGGCGTAGACCGCGAACATGACCACGGCCAGGACCAGGGCCAAAGCCGCGATGGTCTTGTTCATGCGGCGGAGGAAGGCCTCGGCTCCGGCTTTGATGGCGTTGGAGATCTTGCGCATCTCCGGCGTGCCGTCGTCGCGGCGGAGCACGTCCGAGGCGAGATAGCCCGCGAAGGCGAGGGAGAGTAGGCTGATGATGATGACCAGAGTAAGCATGAAGAGTCTCCTGATGGATAGAGTGTCCCTTGAAAACGTGCAGCGCACTTCGTGCGCCGCGTACAAGAGCCGGCTATTCTACCGCATTTTGCAAGAAAAATTCCATGGGCCTTTCGTCCCGTGTTTTGCCTTTGTTCCCCATTATCCCGAAACCGCGGGAAAACGCGTATGCGTTTTACCGCGGTTCCGGTCCGCTAATCAACTGTGATGGACTTGCTGACGTTCTTCGGGGTGTCGGGGTGCACTCCGTGGTCCCTTATCCCGGCGCGCTCGAGCGTCGAGCGCTTGAGCAGGCTCATGCGCAGGGCGAGGAGCTGCAAGGCGGCGGCCGCGGTGAAGAAGGGGAGGAGGCCGTCGCCGGTGGCCGGCAAGGGGATGAACCCGGACCGGAAGCGGCCCCGTTTCCCTCCGCCTTGCGCGATGGCCTCGCGCAAGGCCTTGTGCTCCTCGGCCACCACCCAGATGTCCGCACCGCGGATCTTGTGCGTGTTGATCTGGGAGACCGTGAGGTTGACATCCCTCTCGCCGGGGCCGGTCACGAACACGAGCGGGTAATTCGTGTAGAAGCGCCCGAACTCCGAGGCGAAGGGACGCCCGGGGCCGCGCCGCAGGGCGGCGCGCAAGGCCTCGAGCCCGAAGATCGTGCCTACCCCGAGGATGGTGTTGGGCCCGTGCTTGAACTCGGCGCCTTCGTAGCCTTCGGTGTGGTTGAGCGCCACTTCCCGCACCTTGAGGGCGCCTTCGCGCGCCACGCCCTGCATCCCGGTGGCCAGGATGTGCATGCTCGGCCGAAGGGCGAGTTCCCGGGCCGCCTTCTCCACGGCCGGGCGGCAGCGCGCGAGCGTATCTTCCAGGAGGGCGGGGACGCGGAGCAGGGCGGCCCTGCGCCCGGCCGTCTCCCTGCCTCGGGAGGTCAACCGCGCGGTCTCCAGGGCCAGCGCGTAGAAGACGGCGAGCTGGTTCATGAAGCTCTTGGTGGCTGGGACCGCGGTCTCCGGGCCGCAGAGGAGGGGGATGCAGAGGTCGGCCTTCTCCTGGGCCAAGGTGGAGTTGACGTTGTTGACCACCGCGACCACCGGGATCTTCTTGCCGGAGGAGCGGACCAGGTTCACGATGTCGATGAGGTCCTTGGTCTCGCCGCTCTGGCTGACCGTGATCAGGAGGTCGCCTTCCTGGACGGAGGCCGAGGCCTCGGCCCGGAAGTCGCCCGGGAGCATGGCCCCGACCCGGACCCCGGCGATCTTGTCGAAGAAGACCGACGCGGCCTTGGCCGCGTGGTAGGAGGTGCCGCAGGCCAGAAGCGTCGCTTGCCCGCGCGAGGCCCGGCAGCGCAGGAGAAGGCGCACGAAGGCCCTTTGCCTGCGCGCCATATCGCGTGCTTCCTCTCTAAGGGCGAGCCCGTCCAGAAGGGCGAGCGCGGGCCTTTGGGCCCGCGAGAGCCGCGGGGCGATTTCCTCAAGGAAGGAGCCGATGGTGGACATGCGCCCGGCCCCCGCGGGGCCGGGCCCGTGCGGGGGAAAGTTGACTTTATGGGTGCGGACATAGTCCCGCAGGGAATCGAACGAAGCGCTGTGGGCCAGCGCCCTCAGAGCCTCCTTGAACGCGCGGCCGTCGGCCGCGGTCGATAGGGA
>CAYHRV010000278.1:0-4084 GCA_964359165.1 uncultured Elusimicrobia bacterium | reverse complement strand
AGCTTAAATGAGTTGACGAGCCCAGCTTCGGTCACATTTTAGATGAGTTGAATCGCGTCATTGACAACTCGACCGCAGTCGATTACACTTGGGTTCAGGTCGGGACCGCGGCCCCCCAGGAGGTGGACCTTGGATACGCTATTTTCTCCCTTGCCGCTGACGTCCGGGCTCCTGCGCGTCTGCGCTGCGGCCATCCTTCTCGCCGCGAGTTCCCCGGTCGAGGCCTCCGAATGCAAAAATCGCACCAGGAGCGAGGTGCTGCAATTCATCTCGTCTCTGCACAAATCGCAATTCGAGAAGAGGCTCCTTTCCGGCCAGTTCATCGGCTACGGCGACGACGCGACCTTTAAAAAAGAGATCGACCCCCTCTCAAAAAGGACAGGCGAGCGTCCCTTTCTCGTGGGAGTGGACTACCACGATTACAAAAAGGGGGGTCCCCGGACTGCAAAAGCCAACGAACTCCTCCTCAGCTACTGGGAACTGGGCGGCTTGGTGGCCATCAGCAACCATGCCGGCAATCCCGTCACCGGCGGGAAGGCCAAGGACCGCCCCCCGGGATGGAGCGCCGACGACCTCCTCAAGCCGGGTTCCGAGGCGTTCAAAGGGTGGGACCGGGAGCTCGATGCCGTGAGTGCGGGCCTCAAAGAGCTGAAAAAAAAGGGCGTCGTGGTGCTTTGGCGCCCGTTCCATGAGATGAACGGAGGCTGGTTCTGGTGGGGAAAGCAGAAACCGGAGGTCTTCAAGACCCTCTGGCGCCGGATGCATGACCGCTTCCAAAAAGAAAAGCTCGATAACCTGATTTGGGTGTATTCCGCGGACCCCGACCCGAAGACCGTCCTCAAGTATTACCCCGGGGACGGATATGTCGACATCGTCGGAGTCGACGTGTACCGCTCGGATCCGGAGAACATCTCGTTGGAGACCTATCGGAAATTGACCGGACTGGGAAAACCGTTCGCCATCACCGAGTACGGCACGGGAGATCCGAAGGCCTCGAACCATTCCGGACTCTCTCCTCTGCTCGACGCGATCAAGGCGAAGTTCCCCAAGACGGCCTTCTTCATGGTGTGGTATGACGGGTGGGCTATACACCGGGAACCCGATGCGAAAGCCGTGCTCAGCGACTCCTGGGTGGCCAAGCTGAGGGATTCCTGCCCCCCGAAGATGGGCTCTATGCTGAAAAGCCCTGATTGATCTCCGGTCTCCCGCCCGCAACGGGCTTCGGCGGGACCTACTGCGACTTCTTCTCCAGCGACAGGGCGATCTTGTTGGCGACCTCTCGCCCGGAGAGCACCGCGCCCTCGGCGTGGCTGGAGTACACGTAATCCCCGGCGAGGTAGAGCCCGAGGTTCTCCTGGCGCAGGCTCTCGGAGAGGGAGTCGATCGGAGATCGCCCCACGGGCCAGCCCGGAGTGGCCACGGGGTGATAGTCGTAGAAATAGGCGCCCTGGACCTTCTTCGAGAAGCCCGGCCATAGCGCGTCCATCTCCGCGAGCAGCCGTTCGCGGATCTTATCCTTGGGCTCCAGGTAGGTGCGCGCGTGGTCGCCGTGGATGAGGAGGGTGAATATCTCGGATTTCTTGGTTTCGCGGTCGGGAGAGAGGAACCCGTAGACGACTCCCAGAGGGCCGCGCGTGAGCACGGGGAAGAACCGTTTCCCCTCGACCTTCATGGACTCGTTGGCCCCGGCCTCCATGACCAGATGGACCACCAGGTAGGTCCCGGGGATGAGCGTCTCGACCGCTTTCCATTGCTCATCGCTCAGGGTCGGCTCCAACTGGACGGCCTGGAGCATGTGATAGGGGACGGCCAGCACGACCTTCTCGGCGCTCAGGGTGCGGGTGACCCCCTCTTTCGAGTAATACACCACGGCCTCGGTCCGCCCGTTCGCCTTCTTGGAGCGCACGATGCGCGTCACCGTCGCGCCCAGGGTCTTCGGACCGCGGATCGCCCCGACGAAGGCCTCGATGATGGCCTTGTTCCCCCCCTTGGCGTGATGGCACTGCTCGGTGCCGTGCAGGACGATGCGGTTTTGCGCTATCCCGTAGACCGCGCTGATGCGCGACCAATCCGTGGCGATCTCGCACTCCACGATGAGGCGGACAAATTCGGCCACCTTGGCCGGGAGCTTTAGCGACTGCACCCAGTCCGCGTAGGAGACCTTTTGGAGTTCCTCGAGCCTGGGGGTAAGACCCTTGTCCTCGGCCTCGTCGTAGAGGGCCTCGCAGTCCTTGAGCCAGCGCCCGTACTCCGCCCGCTCCTCCGGGCTGAAGAGCGCCGAAAGATACTCCTCCGCCGTGTTCTGGATGAAGGGATGGAGCTTCCCGTCGATGATGACGCTGGAGTAGGCCTGCTCGGGCTGGGCCATGGGGATCTTGAATTTCTTGACGTATTCGAAGAGCGGGTCCCTCTCCCATACCTCGTGCATCCCGTATTCGCCCTGCAGGCCTTCGGGATATTTGGCGGTGGCGATGCGGCCGCCCCAGCGGTCCTTGGCTTCCAGGACATGGGCGGTGATGCCCTTCTCCTGGAGCTCATAGGCCGCGACCAAACCGGCCAGGCCGCCCCCCACGATGATGACCTTGGGCTCCCCGGCGAGGCCCGTCGCCGCCAGGCCGCCGGTTTCGGCGGCCCAAGACCGGAACGGAATCATGAGTGCGGCGGCTACGCCCAGAAGGACCCACTTCCCTGCCGAAGCCTTAGCGGTTGTTTTTTTGGACATGATGGACCTCAAGTCGCGAAATCCCAGCCAGGGAACCTGGCCGCCCTCACCCTCATCTTCCGTTCTTTAAGGCGGTTGAAAAAACATTCCGCGGGCACGGCCGACTCGGGCGGCAAGGCGCCCCGGGCTGTGATCTTCCCGGCCGCGAGCATCTGCGCGGCCACGGCGGGCGGGGAGCCCGTGTCTATATCCACGCCGATCCCCCAGCGCGTCATCCCCTCGGTCTTGCAATCCACGACCCAGGTGGCCTTCCTCCCTTCCCGCATCCCCTTGACCACGGCGCGCACCACCTCGCATTGTCTCAAGGGCCCTGCGCGCCGGGCCGGGGCCTGCGCCATGGCGACCCGGTTGGCCACGTCCACCGGAGCCACGGCCACCGTCCCTCGCGTTCCAGGCGAGGGGACCTCGAGGGGAACCGCGGAGGCCAGCCCCAGGTCCCTCAGGAACCGGACGCGGTCGAGGAAGCCCGGCTCGAAGGCGATCTTGAAGCTGACCTCCCGGACCCCTTTATCCCGGAACGATCCGGGCAGAGTAGCCACCTCCGAATGCAGGGTGTGCATGGGCTTGGCCCAGCCGATGGGCGGAGGGAACCGGTGCGGCGCGTCGCCGGACATGGGCTCGACGAAAGCGTATCGGCCCCGGGTGAACACGGCCGGGGGAGCGGAGAACTCCTCGAGGATGGTCTTGAGCGAATAGGCGACGGCTAGGGCGGGCTTGTAGTCGTAGCGCGTCCGGTCCGAGGACGCGACCCGGGCGTGGATCTCGCGCACGCTCTCGAGCCGGTCCGCGCCGTAGCGGGCCAGGAGATTCGTGATCCCGGGCGCCGCGCCCATGCCCAGCAGGGCGGTGCGCCCGATCTCCTTGAAGCGCGCGTTCAGCCTCAACTGCCTGCGCGTCATGTGGAAAAGGCCGCCGAGGTCGATGTAATGGGCCCTCAGTGCGAGAGCAAGTTCCATGACCTCGAGATTGAGTTGGTATTGGACGGTGTTGATGAGCACGAAGGCGCCGCGCAGGGCGCGCAGGGCCGAGGCTCCGTCCTTGACGTTCACGCGCGCCGCGCTCACGCGCGGATCGCGCATGGACCGCGCGAGCTCCCGAGCCTTGGGATAGTCGTAGTCCGCGACCACGATCCTCTCTCCCGGCCCGGAGGTCTCCACGAGGTCCTTGACCGTGATCCGCCCCATGGCGCCCGCCCCGCCGAGCACGGCGTAGGTCAGGGCCCACCGCGGGGGCGGCGTCATTTCCCCCCTCCATGCGCTGGGAGCTTGCGGTCCTTGTAGGGGAACCAATAATCCTTGGCTTCCATGACGTAGTCCATGTGCACGTGCTTGGGCTCGCGGAAGGCGTCGAGCCCCTCGGGCC
>CAYHRV010000277.1:0-4112 GCA_964359165.1 uncultured Elusimicrobia bacterium | reverse complement strand
CGGAGCCGAGGAAGGAATAGCGCGCCATGTGCTCGCCGCCCTCCACGCTTTCAAGAAGGAAGGAGGGCTCTCCCGGGCGGGTCAGGCGCAGGAAAGCCGCGACCGGGGTCCAGGTATCGGCCGGGATCTCGAGCACGAGGGGGGCGACATTGGCCCCCCGTGCGAGCCGTTGGATGACCTCGTTTAGAGTCGGGATTCCCATTTTAAATGAAAAGACCCGCTTTCCGAGCGGGTCGCCGCCATGTTCATTATACCGCCCCTGTCGGTTCGAAAGCAAACTGACCGGCCGCTTCCGCCGTGGCGCTCGATCCTGCCCGGATATCAGCGGGGTCCGTATTGTCGGGGAGCCGTCCCCTCCGTCCCTGGCCGAACGGGCATTAAAAAACACGATAACGCGGAACGGGCCGGCTCGCCATACGAGCCGGCCCGTTCCGCGGGGGTAGGTCCTTCGGCCTGGAGAGACCTGGGCCTAGGGGGGGTGGTCCTATGCGCCCGTTGGACCCATAGTTTAAGTATGGAGCTCGAAACGACGCCCGGGGGTCCAATGAAGAACAGACTCTTCGCCTTGATGGCTTGCGTCCTTCTCTCGCCCTCCCTCGTGGAGGCTCGCGCTCTCAACGTCCAGGCCGACCTCAACGGCATGGCGGTCCGGTGGACCGGGGACGAGCTCCCCGGGGCGCCCGACATCACCCCCATGCAGGCCAACGATCTCTATTCCGGCGAGAAAGGCGCGCGCACGCTCGTCGAGATGATGGAAAAGGTCGCGCGCGAGCATCCGGAGATACCCAAGCCCGCCATCGCCAAGGCGTTCCTGTACCTCAACGACCACTCAAGCTCGCTGGGAAACACCGATGTCGTGACCATCATCGACTTCAACCGTCCCTCCAACGAGAAGAGGATGAGCATCATCCGCATGGCGGACGGGTCCGTGGAGTCCTACCTGGTGGCGCACGGGAACAAGACCGGGGAGCTTTACGCGGAGAGATTCTCCAACCAGCCCAAAACCCATATGAGCTCCCTGGGCCTCTATGTGACCGCGGAGAAATACGTGGGCGAGAACGGCCGCTCGATGCGGCTCAATGGGATGGAATCGACCAACAGCAACGCGCGTTCGCGCTCCATCGTCGTGCACCCGGCGCCCTATGTCTCGGACGCGGCGGCTTCGCGCGGGATGATCGGGCGGTCCTGGGGCTGTCCGGCGGTGGACCCCCAGCACTCCGATAAGATCATCGGCCAGATCCACGGGGGCAGCGTGTTCCTCATCTACCGGTCCAAGTCCTGACCGCCCCCTCGGAACGCGCTCACCTCCCCGCGGGGGAGGCGAGTGGACGGGGGCCGACGGATGCTTCCGGTAAAATAACTCCGGCCATTTTGCTTGAATTAAAAAAATAATCATGGAATTATAAGCACAATTCACATCGCCCGGACGATGTGAGTTATCCTGAAAAAAACGGCATGATTTTTTTGAAATTTGCACAGCGACGAGAGTCGCCGTACGCTTCGAACGGATGCGCTCGTGGCGCTTGTCCCCCTCGGACCCCACGCACCTCCCCGTCGGGGAGGTGAGCGGACGGGGACCGGCGATGATGAAGGTGGTCAGGTTGGGGTGCTCGTCCTGGATGCCCTTGGCGAGCGTCTTGAGCCCGTAGAGCCCGGCTGACCTGGCCGGGGCGATGACGGCCGCGTCCCGCGGAAGCTTACCCTTAGAGAGGTCCTTGGCCGCCTTGGCCGTGTCCTCCCACTCCACCAACTCAGCCTGTGGGAATTCTTTTTTGAGATAGCGCTCGCATTGGGAGAGGGCCTGCGGGTGCGAGGCGACTCGCCGGATGGCGGATCTGGGAGTGCCGGGAAAGGCCATGAGACACTGATGCACCTCGAGCCAAAGCTCGCCGAGGAAAGCGAAAAGGCGGCCGCCCATGGCCTCATAGGCGGTTTGGACCAGGCCGCCCCGGGAATTGACCACCGGGAATATCCCCAGTTCCGCCTTCCGGCCGGAGACCAGGTCGAGCACCCGGTCGATCTCGACGGCATAGACCAAGCTCGCCTTAAGTCCCTCGCGCTGGGCGTAGAGCAGGCCGGCCTCCTCGGAAAAGGAGCCTTTGTCCCCGGAGACAGCGATGCGCGGGGTCTTCACAAGGGGAGACTCTACGAGATTGCCCGGGCGAACTCAAGCTCTGCGCGGCGCACGAAGCGCGCCGCGCGGCTCCAAGGCCGCGCCCGACGGGCGCACACATTCGAAGCGTACGGCGACTTTCGTCGCTGTGTATAATAAATGGTGTACTCTTATCCCATGCCCCGGATCCATTCCATCCAGGCGGGCTTCCCCAGGACTCTGTCCGATGCCGGAAGAGGGATGTGGACCACGGGGCTCTTCAAGAAGCCCGTTCCAGGTCCGGTGCGCGTGTCCCGGTCGAACATCGAAGGGGACGGGCAAGCCGACCTTCGGCACCACGGCGGCATGGATAAAGCCGTGAATGTCTACCCCTGGGAGCATTATGCGCTCTGGAATCGGGAACTGGCTCCCTTGGCGCTGTCCCCCGGGGGGTTCGGGGAGAACTTTACGACGGAAGGCCTCTCCGAGGCCGAGGTCTGCATCGGCGACTCCTTCCAAGCGGGGGAGGCCGTGGTGCAGGTCTCCCAGCCGCGCCAACCCTGCTCCAAGCTCTCGAGGCGATACGGCATCGAGGAGTTCGCCCTGCGCGTTCAGCGCAGCGGGCGCACGGGCTGGTATCTGCGCGTCCTAAAGGAAGGGACGGTGGAAGCAGGGTCGGACTTGCGCCTGCTCAAGCGTCCCTTCCCGGAGTGGACGGTGGCCGAGGCCAACGAGGTGATGCATGTCCGCAAGGCCGACAGGGAGGCCTCGCGGTCTCTCGCCTCCTGCCCGCTCCTATCCGAAAGCTGGCGCGCGACCCTGTCAAAACGGTGTCAGATGTGAACTAAAGCAAGTTATTTCTCAATAGTTTGTAAATAAGTTCAATAAGTTCACGTCTGACACCAGGTCCCAGGTCAACGGCCGAGGATGGCTTGGATCGCTTTTTCCAGGGCCGCGAGCTCCAGGGGTTTGCCCACGAAGCCGCTCGCGCCCAGGAGCAGGGCGTCCTTGCGCAGTTCCTCGTCGGCGTGTCCGGTCATCATCAGGATGGGGGTCCCCGGGGCGATCGTCGAGAATCTCGGGAGGGCCTGCATGCCGCTGATGCCGGGCAGGACATTATCGAGGAGGATGAGGTCGAAGCGCTCCTTGGCGGCGGTCTGAAGGGCCTGCTCCGCGCTGGAGGCGGTCGCGGTGGAATGTCCCTTGCTCTTGAGCATGCGTTCGAGCACTTGAAGGTTGGCCGCCTCGTCGTCTACGATGAGTATCCGCATGTCCTGCGAAGTATAGGAAATATCCCGGATATTGCGGGCGCCGGAAACCTCTGTTATACTCAAGATTAGTCACTCGCATCAGTCGCATCCGTTTGCGGACGCGGCCGTGTCGAGGGTTGCACGCAATATCAGGTTGTCGCGGCATGGCCCGCGACACCGAAGTGGGGGGTCAGCCGTCCTGGGACGCGACAGCGGCCCGACGGCGACAAGGGGGGCGGAAGCCCCCCGTGGAGCGCCCGAGCGGAGGACTTACCTCTCGAAGCTCGGGTCTTCAGACCCCTCCTGCGGAGCAGGAGGGGCGCGACAGATGGGGGTGACTAGGTTCGACAGGATCCGTGTGGCGGAAGGTCGCAGGCCCTGGTTGGTCGAAGCCAGGCTAAAAATCGGCCAAAACACAAAAGCCAACTCACCGTTGGCCTGGGCCACTGCCTAACACGCAGTAAGTCCACGTCGGCCCGCCCACACCCGCTAGGCGGGGACCGGCGTCAAAACGCGGGCATGGAAGCGGAGGGCGCGCTTCGTCTCTCCGTTTCCGAGAACACACGGAGCTAGTCCCGGGATACTCGACCGGCGGTTTTTCCGGGACGAAACCCAGGCCGGTCTACGCCTGTAGGGACCGCCGCAAGCGGCTTCTGGACGCGGGTGCGATCAGGTTGGTCGCCTTCCGGAGCAATCCGGAATGAAAAACCTGGCTTAATCAGGGGAACCTAAATCCTCCTCATCCGTACTTGGAGGAGGGCAAGGCAATC
>CAYHRV010000276.1:0-4125 GCA_964359165.1 uncultured Elusimicrobia bacterium | reverse complement strand
ATCGCCGTGGCCTTCATGAGCATGACGAGCCTGCTCTTCCTGAGCGCCGGACGGACCATCGTGGGGTGCTTCACCCAGGACCCGGAAGTCCTCGCGCTCGGGACGAGGCTCCTGCTCGTGGGGGCGCTCTTTCAGATATGCGACGGGATGCAGGTGACGCTGACCGGCTCGCTGAGGGGACTTCGGGAGGCGCGCATCCCCATGGTCGCCAACTTCTTCGGCCACTGGCTCATCGGGTTCCCGCTCGGCCTCTTTTTGGCCTTCAAGGCCGGGCTGGGCGCCCTGGGACTATGGATCGGCCTGTGCACGGGGCTGGTCTTGGTGGCGTTTTCCCTGCTCTTCGTCTGGAGAAAGAAAACCCTAGGCCTTTTTTCGGACGAACAAAAAGAACCCGGTCCCCGAGGCCGCCAGCAGGACGGAAACGGTCGAGAACCAGACCAGGCGCTTCTTTTGTAGAGACCGCATCAGCTCGAAAGCGGCCTGCTCCAGCGCCATCTCGTTGAGCAACGAATGCCGGAAGGTGAGGGCCCTGGCCGCGAAATCGTTCCCCCCCTGGAAAAAGGCGTAATCCGCTCCGGCCCGCGCCGGATCCCCGCCTCCCATGAGCCCTTGGAGGGCGGCGAGCGCGGCCTGCGACCGATGCTCCTCGATGGCGGAGTTCCATTCGTCTTCCAGGGCTACGAGCCGTCCGATGCGGTCCCGCAGGGACGCCCGCAGGGCCTCGCGCCTGTCCGAACGGCTCCAGAAGCCGGGCTTCTCCAGATAGGAGTCCTGAAGCGAACGGAGTTCCTGGAGCAAGGGCTGGGTCTCCTCCATGATGCCCCCGATCTCCTGGCGCAGCCTCTGCAGCCTCGGGCTCCTGGTCACGGCGGGATTCTCGAATCCGAGCGCCCCCTCGGCGGCGCGCAGGCCGTTCTCCTCTCGCGCCGTCCCTGCGGCGCCACCCGCCACGGGGGAGGCGGCCGCGAGGGAGAGGAGGAGGATCGACGCGGATCGGAGCACCGAGGCGCTCATCCGAGTACGGCGGTCTCCAGAAGGATGAGGATGATCCCGATGATGGAGCCTCCGGCGATGGCGCCCGCGCAGGTCGTCTCCTGGTTGTCGACGAACACGCGATACGCCGTGGTCTGGCGGTCCTTGAGCGTCCTGCCCAGCGCCCAGAAGATCAGCGCGCCCAGCGCCATGGACAAGGAGTCGGTGAACTTGAGCACGAAAGCGAGGCCCACGCCCACCCCGGAGAAGGGGAAGCGGTTGTGCGTCGCTTTGTTGAGTATCTCGAAGACGATCCCGAGCACCGCCCCGATCAGGATGGCCCACTTGGCCGTGGGGTGGAGGAAGCTCAAGCCCTTGGTGAGCACTTCGGCCACGGCGCGCCATATCTGGGCCCCGGGCATGGGCAGCTTCTCCGAGGTCAACAGCGAGATGTCGTTGTGGAATATCATGTAGAAGACGGGCACGGCCACCACGGCCCCGGCGATGATGCCCAGAATATGTCCGACGGCCTGATGCCTGGGCTTGCCTCCGAGCATGTAGCCCGGCTTGATGTCCATGAGCAGGTTGCTCGCGTTGCCGGCCACCTCGGCCGTGATCCCGGCGGTCATGACGTTGGTGGTGATGTTCCCGGGGGCGAGCACACTGTAGCTGAGCTGGGTGAGCTTTCCCAAGGCCCCGGTCGGGGTGATGGAGGTCAGACCGGTCGAGTTGACGGCGATGAGCGTGAAGACGAAGACCAGCGGGATGGCGAGGATGCCCATGAGGTAGCCGATCCCGAACCAGGCATGGCCCATCAGCACGGTCACGGCCCCCACCGACGGGATGCCGATCAGGAACACCCACATGGGGAGCTCGATATGCTCCAGGATGTCCTTGCTTCCCTCGCCCTTGCGGAAAAGCCGGGTGAAGGATTCCAGTATCATCTTCGGCTTGGAGAAGAAGGAGAAGAGCGAGGCCGTGGTCATCATGGCGACCCCGGGCCAGAGCGCCCACATGGTGATGTTCTTGAAGCTCGCGCCCGGGATCACCCCGGTCTTGATGAGCCAGGGGGCGAGAAGGAAGTAGTTGACGAAGGCCCCGGCCATCAGGGAGACCGCGGTCTTCGTCCCCATGAGCCCCCCCGCCGCCACCATGACGATGGAGGTGTCCCAGCGCACGGTCAGGTCCTTGAGCGGGGTCCCCAGGATGGAGGGCGTGACGAACTTATAAACGAACTCGTCCCAATACTCGGGGAGTTGGAGGAAACTCAGCCTGATCTTGCCCATGACCTTCTCGCTGCGCATCACTTCGATGGCGGAGGAGAGGGCCGCGCCCGACATCAGGATCTTCGCCTTGAAGACTCCCTCCTCCCCCGTGCCCTCATGCAGGTCGTCCATGACGATGCCCGCGGCCCGGCCCTCCGGGAAGGGCATCTGCTCGTCGTTGATGAAGCGCTTCTTCAAGGGGAAAGCGAAGAGCACCCCGAGGATGGAGAGGGCCACCAGCCAGGCCATGGTGTGGAACATGGGGATGACCTGGTTGGTGATGAGCATGTAGGCGGAGATCGAGGAGATGAGCGCGCCGGTCATGTAGCCCGCGCTGGTGGCGATGGACTGCATGGCGTTGTTCTCGAGCAGGGTCATCTCCTTGCCCAGGCCCACGCGGGAGAGCACCTTGAACATGCCGAAGGAGAGCACCACCGAGGAGATCCCGACCCCGAGCGTCCAGCCCGTGCGTATGCCCACGTAGAGGTTGGTGAGGCAGAGCACTCCGCCCAGGAGCATGCCGGTCAACCCCGAGCGCACCGTGAGCTGGGGCATGTCGCCCTTGTAGACGCGTTCGAGCCACCAGCGGTCCTTCTGCTCGAGCGTCCACTCGCGGAGTTGTTCTTCGCTCAGGTGCTCTATGGCCATGAATCCTCTCTTGGGATTTCGGAGGGATTCCATGGAATCCCTCCGAAATCCCGCTTCGCGCAAAGCCAGGGGATTATAGCCTTTTGCGCCCCCTACGGCTGAAACCCGATGCGGCGGAGAGCCTCCTTGGGAGGCGCCATCAACTGCCGGATGGCATCGAACACGCACTTGAACTGAGCGTCGTATCGTTCCTCCAACGCATCCAATCTCTCGGCCAGGTCTTTGTCACCGGCCAGCATCTCCCGGAGGTGGACGAAAGCGCGCATGACCGTGATATTGGCCTTAACGGCCCGTGTGCTCCGGAGAACGCTTGATAACATCGCAACACCTTCCTGGGTAAAGGCATAAGGGTTTGCCCGTCTGATTCCTCCCCAACTTGAAGTCACAATTTGTGACTTCAAGTCGGAGAACTCCTTTACGGTAAGCTGGAACATGAAATCCTCTGGGAACCGTTCGATATTTCTCTTAACCGCCTGAATCAATGCCTTGGGTTCCACTCCATAAAGCCTGGCCAAATCAGAACTTAACATCACCCGCCGCCGCCGGATGAGGAATATGCGCCGCTCGATCGGCGAGCTTGGCCCGACTCCATCGCTCTCCATGCCCACAGGTACGGATGAGTCGCGAAAAAGTTCCATGCTCCCTGTGGTAAAATAGGACCATGCCGACACAACTGGACCCGGTCGAGGCGCGCGCCCTGGGTGCGCTCGTGGAGAAGTCCCTGACCACTCCCGACCAGTATCCCCTGACCTTCAACGCCCTGCTCAACGCCTGCAACCAGAAGACGAGCCGTGATCCGGTGATGACCCTCGACCCGGACGCGCTCGGCCGGGCCGTCCAGAGCCTCATCGGCAAGGACCTTGCCGTCCGGCTCACCATCCCCGGCACCCGGGTGCCAAAATTCAGACACAGCGCGGAGAACCTCTTCCCCCAGTCCGGCCCCAACGAGCTCGGCGTGATCTGCGTCCTGCTCCTGCGCGGTCCCCAGACGCCCGGCGAGCTGAAAGGCCGCACCGACCGGCTCTGCGACTTCCAGGGCACGGCGGATGTGGAAGCCCTCCTGCAAGGGCTCTGCGCCCGGCCGGAGCCGATCGTCGCCCGCCTCCCCCGCCAGCCCGGGCAGAAGGAGACGCGCTACCAGCATCTCTTTTCCGGTCCCGCCCCCGCCGCCTCCGGCGCACCGGCCGCCGCCGCGCCCACCGCCGCCCCGGACCGCCTCCCCCCGCACGAAAAGCGCGTG
>CAYHRV010000275.1:0-4162 GCA_964359165.1 uncultured Elusimicrobia bacterium | reverse complement strand
GCAACTGGCTTTCGGATTTTAACCGGACAGCTGTGGTTCCGGAACGGATACTTAATCCTGGCACCCTATCGCGGATGCTCAGCCGCTAGGGGCTGGCCTGTGGGATCCCCCGGCTGGCCCACAGGCCGCACCCACGCTATCCCATCATGACCCGAGTTTTGCGGCATGGGTCGGGAAACCGTCTTCCCCGCTCCGGACAGTCCCCTCCCTCATTCAAAAGTCAGTCCAGAAGAAGCCATTTCCTCATAGAGGCGGCTGCGCACTTCCTCCACTTTCAGCGTGTGGCGATCCTCATGCTTTTCAAGGGACCGCAGCCACCGATCGATTTCATGGCAAACCGTCATCCACTTGGAGCCATCCAAGGCCAGTTTATGCTCGGATTGATCTTCAGGAAGATTGAACTCCAAGAGGGCTTTCATAAAAAATCTCCGTGCTCTTTTAGTTTACCGGATGTGCGCCGCGTGTTCGGCAAATGGCGTCCTCCTACAGTTTTGAGAGCAGCTTCTCTGTAATCATGTGCGCCGCCTCGCCGGCATCGTAGCGTATGGCTGGGGCCAGCAGCGGCCGCAGGTCGTCGTTGAACCGGCGTAAGGCGGCCTTGGCTGCAAGATTCATCTCGAATTCTCTTCGGCTTACCTTGTCGCCTCCGGCGCCCATGTATTTGCGGAAGGCATCCGTGATCCGCACCGGATCGGCTCCCTTCATGCCGAGGCCTATCCATAAGTCGAAAAGATCGCGCCCCTTGCGCCGCTGGTAGAGCGCGCGCAGCTTAGTGGCCAAAAGCTCGTCCAGTGCGTAAGTGCGGACTTCGGCCCGTCCTTCGAACCAGGGCGAGCGGACGCTGAATGGGCGGCGGACGGTATCGAACACCGAAAAGTGCTCGCGGGTATTGATCTCGATCTTTAGCCGCAGCGGAACTACCGGAGGGATCTCGGAGTCCATGCGATAGCGCAGCGTCACGTTCTCGATCTTGTTCTCCCGGCGGGGTGTTCCCAAGAAAGGATCGAGACGCGAGCGGACGGCGTCTAAAATCGGACCGATAGGCCCTGCGGTCACCTGCACCAGATCGATATCCTCGGAATATCGATGGGGCGATGAAACGAGCAGTTTATGGATGGCCGTTCCGCCGCGCAGGAGAAGGGCTTCCGAGAGAGCGGCGTCCTGGAATATCTCGACAAGACCGCGGCAGAGGATAAGGTCCTGCTCGACTTGAGCGTCTTGCGGCCAGGGCGCGATGTTGCGCCAGTGAGTGATCGCGGCTTGAGGGATCATGCTTCGGGTTCTATTCGGGTGTTGATCAGCAGGCGCCACTTGCGGCTCTCCGAAGCTCCGGCGAGCGATGCCGTGGGGTCGAGAGGCCGCAGGGCGGATTTTTTGACCCAGTCGAAGAGGCCGTCGGATAGCTTCCGCCGGCCGAGTTTGTCCAGGAGATACCCCAGCCGCTGACCCACGACCATCTCTCCGTGTTGTTTCAGCGTGTCCCGCAGTTTCGTCCCATCAAGCCTCTCGGCCAACTCTGAAAGAACGGTGGCGACGTTGTCCAGCCCGCCCGCAGCCTTGAAGTATCGAACGAGATCCCAGGCGGTGGTTTCCGGCGTGGAGGCCTGTAATATCCCGGTCGGCGTCTTTGTTTCCTGGGTCCGCGAACGGGCGAAAGGGCCTTTCCCATGGAAGCGGATCAAAACATTGCCGGTCTGGACGGGACGGGCGGCCCGTATCGGGACCACGACTTGGAACTCCTGAGGGCGTTGATGCGCCGCGCCATACAGCTGCGCGGCGGACAAGAGGCCTACATAGTATGGCCGGGCCATGTCTTTCATGAGGGAGTCGATGAACCACTCCGGCGGAAGAGTTCCTGCGGCCCGGTGCTGAGGGTCCACGATCAAGTAGAAACCGGACCTTGGCAGGACGATCCGTTTGGCTTTCATGAGGCGGTGCAGGGACATGGAGATGGCGGCAGCCGAGGTTCCGAGACGGCGGGCCACCTCCTCGCGAGTAAAAGTATAGCGCCCCTGCCCAAGGAGCTCCTCGATATATCGGCTGGCCGTGATGGGTGAATACCTTTTCATAGTATACTCGTATTATAACGAAATTCGTTATTATCTGCAACCTATATAATTAACAATCCGGGCCCACTTCGGGGCCCGTAGTTTGGGTAGCGTGTTATTGCGCGGCGGGGGGAGACCCCCGCGATCAACGCCCGCCGAAGAGCGCGACGGCGTAGTAGAAGAGGGGAGTCAGGAGCAGGAAGGAATCCATCCGGTCGAAGATGCCCCCGTGGCCGGGGAGCAGGGCGGCTGAGTCCTTCACCCCGCACGCGCGCTTGACCAGGGATTGGGCGATGTCCGAGCTCTGGCCCACCACGCCGACCAGGACGCCGAGCCCCAGGGCCAGCCCCGGGCCGAGTATGTCCTGGAGCCAATAGGTCTTCGCCGCCCACAGGACGGCGAGCGCTCCCGCGAAACCGCCCAGGGCTCCCTCCCAGCTCTTCTTCGGGCTCAGCACCGGCGCGAGCTTCCTGCGTCCGGCGAGGTTGCCGACGATGTAGGCGAGGCTGTCGGTCACCCAGACCGAGATGAACAGCAGGAAGGTGAGCTTCTCTCCGGAGGGGCTCTCCCGCAGGAGGGCGATGTGCCCCAGCGGCCAGCCGATGAATAGCGCGCCCAAAACGGTCAATGCGGCCCGGTCGAGGGAGTGCTCCTTGCGCAGCATCTCGCGTCCCAGCGCCGCGGCCGTGACCAAAGTCACGGCCAGGTGGGAGAGCCCCACCCCCGGGACCGCCGCCAGGGCCGTGGGGCCGGAGAAGGCCACGGCCAGCGCCACGAACCCTCCGCCGGCCACCGCCAGATGCTCCTGCACCAGCCGCCCTCCGGCCTTGAGCATCAGCGCGTATTCCCTCAGGGCCAATACCGCGAGCGCGGCCGTGAAGGCCGCGAAGGGGGGGCCTCCCCGGTGGACGAGCCAGAGGATGAGGGGGATTCCCACCACGGCGGTCAGGATGCGCGGCAATAGCATGTTCTTAGAGCCCCCCAAAGCGCCTTTCGCGCCGCCGGTATTCCTCGATGGCTTCCCCGAGATGCTCCTTGCGGAAATCCGGCCAATGGACCGGGGTCACGTACAGCTCGGAATAGGCGATCTGCCAGAGCAGGAAATTGGAGATGCGCATCTCACCGGAGGTGCGGATGACCAGATCAGGGTCCGGCAGGCCCGCGGTATAGAGGCGCCCGCCGATGCTCTCCTCGGTCACTTCGCCTGCCCCTTCCTTTATTAGAGCGTTCACCGCGTCGACTATCTCGGCCCGGGCGCCATAATTGAGCGCCAGGTTGAGAAGCAGGCCCTTGTTGCCCTTGAGCCGTTCCCGCGCGCGGGCGAGCTCGGCGCGCACCTCGGGGGGCAGGCCCTCGATGCGGCCCGAGGCCATGAGGCGCACGCCGTTCTTGTCGAGCTCGGCCGCCTCGCGGCGCAGCGCCCAGCAGAGCAGGCGCATGAGCTCGCCCACCTCCTCCTTGGGCCGAAGCCAGTTCTCGGTGGAGAAGGAATAAAGGGTGAGGACTTTCACGCCGAATTCGCCGCAGGCGCGCACCGCGGCCCGGACCGACTCGACCCCGGCCTTGTGCCCGGCCGCGCGCGGCAGGCCCCGGGATTTCGCCCAGCGTCCGTTGCCGTCCATGATGATCGCGACATGGGCCGGCACCGCCCCGGCCGAGGGGCCGGCGTTCGCTGCCATTTTAAAGAGTGGAGATTTCTTTCTGCTTCTCGGCCACGGCCTCGTCGACCTTCTTGACGTAGGCGTCGGTGAGCTTCTGGATGGCCGCTTCCTGCGTCTTCTGCTGGTCCTCGGAGAGCTTCTTGTCCTTGCCCGCTTTCTTGATCTCTTCGATCGCGTCGCGCCTGTCGTTGCGCACCGCGACCCGGCAATCCTCGCCCATGCGGCCCAGGACTTTGACCATGTCCTTGCGGCGCTCCTCGGTCATGGTCGGGAGGTTGAGGCGCAGGGCCTTCCCGTCGTTCTGCGGGGTGATCCCGATGTCGGACTTCTGGACGGCTTTTTCGATCTCGCCGAGCATGGCGGGGTCCCAGGGCCGGATCTCAAGCACGCGGGCCTCCGGGATGGAGATGGCGGCCACCTGCTTGAGGGGCACGGGCTGGCCGTAGTACTCCA
>CAYHRV010000274.1:0-4171 GCA_964359165.1 uncultured Elusimicrobia bacterium | reverse complement strand
GGCTTCGATAGCGTGCGCTCGTGGGCCATGACCCGCGCCGCGCTGTCTCGGTCGAGTCCCAGAGCGGCGAGCAGGCCGAGCCGTGTAAAGCAGCGTCCCTCATGCGTGAATCTCTGCTCCAGAAGATAAAAGGAAGGCGCCGTGTCCTGGAGCAGGGCGCCGTTTTTCATCCAGGCCCGCCACTGCCTGGCCGCGTTGCGGTAGCGAGTCTTGACGCTCCCGAGCGGGAGTTCGACATGGATGGCGTTAAGGGGTCTTCGGCGAAGCTTCCGCGCGAGTCCCTCGGGTATCACATCATAGGGCGGACAGAGGGCCTCGCTGAGCCCAGCGAGGCGCGGGTCGAAGCGGACCCCCCGAAAACCCAAAACCCGAAGCATGTATCTAATGCTCCCGAATTTCCCCCGAACTGTCAAGGGGTGTCGCCCCCCCCAATCCTCCAGTAAGCGCCGGGGCTGCTCCAAACATTTTTCACCCGCCGAGTGCCCGCTTCTTTTCGCAACTATCCACGTGGATAGTTGAATTGAGGCTTCATTGGAGGGTTTGAGAAACGTTGACTTAATGAGCTTATTGCAGAGGAGGTGTACGCCAAAGCGGTGGGTGGGCCTGTCCCGAAGCGCGGTCTCACGCGCCTGGTCCAGGACCGAGTTCGAAAGTCCGGCACCCCCGGCAGCCATCATTATCAGCAGAGTTTATGGGCCTCGGTCCGCGTCGTTTTTACGAACGGTGGTATAATCATCAGGAATCAGAAGGCGGCATGAGAAACAAATTCTTAGAATTTGCATCACGCATATACGCAGAAAGACATGGTCCGCCAGGTAAGCCGCCATTTTGGTTGCCGGCACTCTACGGTGGTGAGAGTCTTAATGGATTCTTCGCTGCTGTTGTATTGGAACAGCCCTCTGAATGGTTCATGGAAAAATCCAAGGGTAAGTTTTGGAATCCACCGCCCTCATCAGTCGCCGACGCAGTCGCAACACATCGGCGCATATTGTTTGATTGGGCTAAGAAATTTCCTCAGGCTGAACTCTTTCAAATATTGATTAATCTTTCAAATAAATTACCAGCCCTATCTTCAAAAGGGCTTCGTGACCTCACCATGGATAGGTCGTTTGAAGACGAATTCTTTCGTCGCTTATACATAACAGATAATTGGAAAGACTGTCTTCCAGATAGGGATTATTGGGACGTGGTCCTTCAGGGAGAACTTGCCAATATTCAGGCAGAGATGATTCTTCTTGTTGGCACTAAAGCACGTCGGCAGAGGAAACTATGTCCAAGCAATATGAGGGTGGAAGATTGCATGTTTCCAAGCCCGCGGAACAGGCATTGGACTCGGCGGTATGTCCAGGAACTTGCGCATAGGCTCGAAAACGCCGTTGTCAATGGAACTCCGCGGGTGCCAAGTCGGTCGGAGGGCAGCAGTCATATTGCGCGCCGAACCAAATTTGAGAAAGTTTGCCCGCGCACCTGGACTCTGAATGCGAAGCTCGGG
The DNA here is from genome assembly GCA_964359165.1 of uncultured Elusimicrobia bacterium. Taxonomy (GTDB): domain Bacteria; phylum Elusimicrobiota; class Elusimicrobia; order UBA1565; family UBA1565; genus CAYHRV01. Next base: position 2,679 of record CAYHRV010000274.1, on the reverse strand, counting down.
TACTATGTCGCGACCGGTCTGCGTGATCGCACGATTGACCTCTGTCTTCAGTTTAAAAATATTCACGGCATAGTTACGCCAATCGGGAGATACCATCTGAACTTGGAATTGCTGGCAGAAAAAGGCATTGTCGCTCGTCGGAAAATGGGAACCGTATCCGTATTTGATGTCCGAATCGTTCGTGATCCGAAGGGCTCATGCTGGTTGGGAGTTCGGACTTACCCACGGCTCGACCTTGAAACGTAATAAGCGAGCACAGCTCAAGCCCCGCCAAGCGGATTGCATCTCCCCTGGGAGAGAAGTGGATGCCGTCATGCAGGGTGTTGAGCGGCGGAGCGCGCAGGAATGATCAAGCGGGATTGGTTCAAGCGGCAGATCGAGATTCTGGCGCAGGCGCTGGGGGTGGTGCTGGGGCTCAAGGGGCGGGGCGACATTCAGGGCTCTATCGCGGAGATAGAGACCGCCATCCAGAAGGCGTTCGGGATGAGCGGGAAGTTGGCGCTGGGGTTCTCGCTGGGAGATTTTCTATCTTTGGCTTGCCGGGGGGATAAGCCGACTCCGGAGCTCTTGTCCACCCTGGCCGGACTCTTCCGGGAATGGGGTGCGCTCCTGGAGGCTCAGGGCTCCGCGGCGGATGCGGCCTCGGCACTTGAACGCGCCCAGGAACTCCTTAGGCTATCGGAATCCTCCGTGTGAATCGCGTCGGACGGACTGATGATAAGTTACGTTTGTTAACGTCTGACACCGGATCGGGCAAAGGGGTATAATCGGGAGGGTGGAGATACTGATATTCGGGGGGAGCTTCGACCCGCCTCATCGGGGGCATCTGGCGCTCCTTAAGGTCGCCCTCAAAACCCTCAAGCCAGAGCGCGCGTATGTGGTCCCCGCGTTCCATTCCCCTCTCAAGCCTCTTTCCGCCACGCCCGGCAAGGAACGGCTGGCCCTGGTCAAGGCGGCTTTGCAGGAGGGGCTGGGCAAAAAGGAGCTGGACAGGGTCCGGGCGCATTCCTTCGAACTCGCGCGGGGACGCAAGACTTTCGCTTTCGAGACGGTCCGCTTTTTTTCGAGACTGCATCCCGGCGCCCGGGTGCATTCCCTCATCGGCAGCGACTCCCTGGAGAGCTTCCCTCGGTGGAAACGCGCGGCCGAGTTGTGCCGGACCTGCCGTTTCCTGGTGGGAAGGCGGCCCGGCGTGGACCCGGTCGAGGGCTGTCATCTTCCTCCCGTGAGTCTCCTGCCCGGGAGTTTTCCCGACATCTCCTCGACCGAGCTCAGGGCGAGGCTCCTCGCGGCCGAGGATGCGAGGGACCATGTCTGCGGAGCCGTGCTCCGGGTCATCGGCGCGAGAGGGCTTTACGGCGGAAGGATCCGCGCCGAGCTCTCCGGCATGCTCAAGCCGGAGAGATACCGGCATACCCTCTGCGTGGCGCAAAGGGCGCGCCGCTTGGCCCGGCGCCATGGGTTAGACGAGGAGAAGGCCGCCTTGGCGGGACTGCTCCACGACTGCGGGAAATCCCTCTCCTCCGAGCGCAAGATCGCCCTGCTCCGGCGGGCCCGCGCGAGCGTTCCGGCTTTCCTGGAGACCGCGCGGCGCTCTCCGGGGCTCTTGCACGCGCACGCGAGCGCGGCGCTGGCCGAGCGGCGCTTCGGAGTCTCGGACCCCGAGGTGCTCTCGGCCATACGCAAGCACACGCTCGGGGACTTGGACATGTCGCCCCTCGACCTCCTGCTCTATGTCGCGGACGCGAGCTCCTCCGACCGCGATTTCCCGGAAGTCGATTCCATACGCAGAGCGGCCAAGAAAGGACTCGAAGCCGGGTTCCACGAGGCTCTCCGGGTCAAGCTCGCCTATGTGCTCAAGGAAGGCGGCTGGATGCATCCTTTGGGGCCTCGGCTCTGGAATCAGGGGATACGATGAAGGTCGACTTCAAAGGTTGGGTATTGGCCGGGATACTCCTGAGCGGGGTGGCGGCCCTGGCGGTATCGGACCTGCGCTCCGACCTGGCCGAGGGCCTGCGTTCCGGCGAGCCGCTGACTCTTCTGGTGTCCATGCGCTTCCAGGGCCAGGGAAACACGGTCCCTCCGGCTCTCTACGCGCTTTTCTACGGGCCCAAGCACGGGACGCTGGAGGTGGTCACGATCCCTTCCTCGGCCCGCGAGGGGGCGCAGTCCTCGAGCGGGACGGTGGCCGACATCTACGGCAGGGCGTACGCGCGGGGCGCGGACCCCGAGTCCGCCTCGCGTCTGGCCGCGCAAGCCGCCGCGCTCAGCCTGGGCGGCGCGGTCAAGATACTCGAGCTCGGCGCGGGTTCGGCGGAGGAGTCTTTTCCGGAGCGGGTTCGCGAGGGACTCTCGGGCGCGGCTGGGGACCCGCTCTTCTGGTTCCGGGCGCGCCGGCTCAAGGCGGCCTTCACGCTCGCCTCGCGCGGAGGGCTCTCCCCCTACGACGCTTTCCTCCTCGCCTGGGCCATGGCCCGCCTGAGGCCGAGCGTGGTGGCGCTCTCCCGCATGCCGGCGCCGGAGCTCGTCCCCCGTTTTCTGGAAGGCTTGCGCGCCCGCGCGCAAGGACAGGAGGCCGTCCTCGGGGAACGCGTGAGCGTGGAGATATTCAACGCCTCGGGCGCGGCCGGACTCGCCATGCGCGCGCGAAAAGTATTAATATCCTCGGGCGACCCCGGA
>CAYHRV010000273.1:0-4204 GCA_964359165.1 uncultured Elusimicrobia bacterium | reverse complement strand
AGGCGGCGTTCTATGTCCTGGCCAAGACGCTCGTGGAGGGAGGCTTCGCGGTCTCGGTGGAGGACGGCCGTCTGCGGGCGTTCCTCGACGCGTCGCGTTCCCGCCTGGAGGCCGATGCCCTGGCCGAGCGCTTCGCGCTCGCGGCCCGCGCCTGGGCCGCCACCAAGCCCCTGGCGGGCTATATGGCGGAGTATCTCTCCGGCACGACCTCGGAGGCGGAGAACGCCGCGCGCCTCGACGCCCTGGCCAGGCTCCGCATCGCCGAAGGCGGGCTCGGGTCCTTGCCTTCCGAGCCCAAGGCGTTCGCCCAGGCCGCCGCCCGGCACTTCTCCCTGGAGGGAGAGCGCGAGTCCCTGCGGCTGGGCATGAACAAGTCGCTCGCGGCCTTGCGCCTGGGCGAGTTTCCCCCCGTTGCGGTAGGAAAGCGCACGATAGGCCTCCACTACAACGCCCCCATCGAGTCCGGGCTCGCGCGCGGCGAGTTCCGGCTCTCCGGAGGGACTGTCTCCCTCGATCCCGGCTACCGGCCTATCCCTCCCGCCTTCCAGAGGCTCTCGGCGGAGGAAGCGGCCCGCCTGGCTCCGCTCCTGGGAGGACTGCGCACGACGGGCAAGGAGGAGCGGGGCATGCTCGATCGCGGCCAGTGGGCGCTCGATGAGGAACGCTGGCTCTGCCTCCATCTCCTGCGCGAGGGGGGACGCCTCGAGCAGGGCTCGGCGCAGCTCCTCGGCCCTCGCGGAGCCAAGGAGCGCGTCGGCCTCAAAGAAGCGTTCACCCTCCTGGAAGAGGCCGGCCTCATCGGGCCCAAGAGCGGCGCTCCTCCCCCCTCCTCGCCCTCTGCGCGAGAGACGCATGACCGCGCTCCGAGGACGGCGGCCCCATGGCCGCCGCCCTCCCAGGCCCGCGGCCCGGCCGCTTTCTTCGGCCGGACCCTGCATCCGGGCGCTCCGGTCTCGGCGCGCGTGACCTACGACAAGGCCAAGGCGCTTCTGGGCGACCGCATCTTCATCACGCCCTATGTCTCCGCGGTTGACGCCAAGGCCCTCTCGCGGGCCAAGGGCCTTATCGTCACTCTCGCGGGCGCGCAGTCCGCGGCGTTGGCCGCCGCGGCCAAAGTCCCGGCCATCGATCTGCCGCAGGCGCAATGGACGGAGTCCTCCGGCATCGTCCTCATCCTCCCCGTGTTCGGTTCCCCTCGTGGCGGCGGGTTCCAGGAGGTGGTCTCCTGGAAACGGGTGCCGATCCGCGAGGGGACCGCGATACGCATGGACCCGGCCTCGGGCGCGGTGGAGCTCCCGGACCCGGGAAGACAGACCTTCCTCCTGCGCTTGGAAGAAGCCATGAACGCCTATGACCGCGGTTCCGGAGCCGAACCCCTGGCTCTATGGGTGGAGGCTCAGCTCAAAGGAAACGCCTCCGCCCCCCAGAAGCGCGAGCTGGTTTCCGCGCTCAAGCTGGAACTCGCCCGGCGGAAATCCTCCGGGACGCTCCCCGACGGCGACGAGGCCCGGCTCATGAAGGCCCTCGCCGAGTGAAGCCGCTCTTCCTGGCGGCGCTCATCCTCTCGGCCGCGGGCTGTTCCCGCAAGGACCCCTGCGCTTTCCTCGCCGCGCGCTACGAGGCCCTGCCCGCCCTTAAACCCATCCCCAAGGAAGGGATCCACGAACTCCGGGTCCTTTATCTGGAGGATGGGCGCGTGCCCGGGCTCGGCGCCGCGGGCCGAGCCGCTCTCTACCGCAAGGCGGAGGCGTTGTCCGGCCGTTGGCTGGGTTATCGCATCCGTCTGCGCGAGGTGGGCGCCCGGGACCTGCGCGAGGAGTTCAGCCGGCCCGACGCCCCGTTCAAACGCCCCGAGGAGGCCGCGTGCATCGCAAGCTGGGATTTCGACCCCGAAGCCAAGAAGGGCCGCGCGGTGCTCGAAGGGCTCCTGGCGCGTGAATACAAAGCCCGCGGTGAGGCGCTCTTCTCCCGGCTCTTCCCCGGGACCTCCGGGAAGCCTCCGGCCGAGGCCAAGCGCCTGGCCCTCGGGCGATTCATGGACCTCCACCGCTCCCTCTTCGCCATCCCCGCCCGCGGCGGCCCCCTGCTTGGGGACGCGCTAGAGCGGGCGATGTATTCCTATCTCTATTGGGCCGCCTATCTGCGCGAGTCCTCGGAGGCCGACTTCTATCTGACCAACGCCGCCCTGGTGGTCCCGGACAACGACATGCCCATCTATGTGCTGGCCCGCGGAGGCCTGACCACGGGCTTCGTCGACAACGCGCCCCAGTCCCCCTACGGCGGGGTGGGCATCGTCACGCTTCTCCCTTTCCTGAGCGGGGCGCGCCTGCTCGACCCGGCCGCATCTCCCACCTCGCGCGAGGAGAACCTCGACGCCGCGGCCACGATGGTCCTCCATGAGCTCGGGCATCTCTTCGCGCGCTACGGGGAGAAGTACGGGGAGCCCGGCTGCGTGCACGTGGCCTCCGAGGACCTGCGCTACTTCCGCTGGCACGCCGCCATCCGCGCGGCGGACAACCGCTGCTCCGCCCTCCCGGAGCTCCTCTCGAAATTCTAAATGGCCGCCAGACTCTCTCGGCTCTTCCTGGCGGTCCATGTCCTGGCCGCGCTCTTCCTGGCGGGGCAAATATTTTTTCCGTCCTCCGGGCTCCCGACTCTCTACAACGAGGCTCTGGAGCTCAAGGAGCATCCTCTCAATACCGGACCTTTCCTGCTTTCGCTGGTCTGCGCGGCATTCGTCCTCTGGAGCGTCATGGCCGCGGCCTTGGGCGGCTGGCGCGCCAACCGCCCGTGGGTCGCCGCCGGGGTCTTCGGGGTATTGGCCGGGCTGGCCGGCTGCCGGGCGGCTTCCTCCGAAGAGGACGCCTATCACCGCAGATGCTTCGAGGTCTATTGCCGCGCGCGCGCCCTGAGCGCCGTCATCGAGGAGCGCCGGCTCGCTTCGGGGACGCTCCCGAAGACGCTCGCCGAGCTCGGACCCGGGGCGAAAGCCCTGATCGAGTTCGCCTCTCCGGCGCCCGGGGTCATGGTGGGCCTGCCGAGCGCGGGGATGCTGTATGTGGGCTACGCCTTCCATTCGGGTTGGATCTACCACCCCGGGAAGGGCTGGTTCATGGCCGATGAGTATTCCGCCATGCCGCAGCCCGCCCCGCCCTGTCCCTGACCTTATACCCGTCGATAAACCTCGCGGCGATGCCCGATCCGGTAGCCGGAGTTCCCCCCTCCTGCCAGGGGAAAATGGGCGGATCGGGGGACGCGCACGGCATGGGTGCTCTAGACTTAACTCTAAAAAGGTCTTGACTTTTTTAGAGTTAAGCCTAATACTATCTTCATGCTCCCCCGCCTTGCCGGCCGTTATCTTGAAAAAATCACGGGCTACGGAAAGATGGCCTTTTTAAGCGGCCCCCGGCAGGTGGGCAAGACCACCCTGGCCCGCCAGTTCCAGAAGACCTTCTCCCAGAGCCTCTACTTCAACTGGGACATCATCACCGACCAGAAGCGCCTGCTCAAGAATCCGTATTTCTTCGAAGTCGCGGACCGCGATCCGGGCAAACCCTTCTTGGTCGTGCTCGATGAGATCCACAAGTACGCCCGTTGGAAGAACTATTTGAAAGGAGCTTACGACGCCCACTGCAGGGACTTCCGCTTCTTGGTCACCGGCAGCGGCCGGCTCGACTTGTTCAAGAAGGGCGGCGACAGCCTTCTTGGGCGCTATCTGGCGGCGCCGCTCTTCCCGCTTTCGGTCGGCGAACTTTCCGGGCGGCTGCCTTCATGGGCGCGGTTCAAGGAAAGTCTCCAGGACCCGCCGGCCGCCGAACCAAGCGCCTTGGAGGCCTACCAGGCGTTATTCAAGTTCAGCGGCTTCCCGGAACCGTTCCTCAAGGCCGACACCTCCTTCTACAACACATGGTTTCAGGAACGAAAGAGTTTGCTCGTTCGCGAGGACATTCGAAACGCCGCGAATATCCGGGAAATTTCATTGATGGAGACGCTCTCGCATCTGATTCCGGATAAGGTGGGCGCGCCCCTTTCCACCAACTCCCTCAAGGAAGACGTGGGTGTGGCCTTCGAGACGGTCCGCGACTGGCTGCTGCTGCTGGAGCGGTTCTATTACATGACCCGGATATCGCCGTTTTCAGGCTCGGTGGTCCGCGCCTTGCGCAAAGAAACCAAAGCCTACCTCTACGACTGGGTCGAAGTGCCG
>CAYHRV010000272.1:0-4237 GCA_964359165.1 uncultured Elusimicrobia bacterium | reverse complement strand
GCTTCCCCCCCGTAGGACGGCCTGCCGGCCAGCACCGTGATCTTGAACCCCAGGACGCGGAGCAGCCAGGCCATGGAATAGGCCAGGCGCTTGGGCTTCTCGATGTCGTAGCTGTTGTTGACCGTGTCCCAGAACGCCGGCGTGAAGGGCTGGGCGCCGCTCTTGAAAGCCTTGGCGAAGGCCGGGGTGGAGAAGACCAGGGTGTCGTCGTAATCGAAAGCCACCCGAAGGTCCCCGATGGTGACCAGGCTGAAGATGAGGCCCCAGCCCATAAGCAGCCCGAGCACTTTTTTCAGGAACTCGGCCGTCTTGTCCGCCTTGTCCTTGACGGTCTTGACCAGGCTCATTTCATCCCTCGAGGGGAGATCGGGGTAATTCGGCCCGCGGGCGGAGTCGTTATCGGTGAGTAGTTCTGCGCGCACCAAGCCAGCACGTCCCGGATGAGGATCGGCGTGAAGGCCTGGTCCTTGCCCTGGGGGAGCATGTCGAGTTCCACCCCGCCCTGCGCCAGGAAGTCGGCCGTAGTCAGGGAGTAGACCTCGTCGTCCTTGAGCGGAGCCTCCCCCACGAAGGCCTCGCGCACCCGGCGCCAGGGCGGAGCCGATTCGTCGTAGGAGAAGCGGACCCCGGAGATCTGCATCATGCTGTATTTTCCCGACGCCCCGTATTCCAGGACGCGGCGCACGAGGTCCCCCCGGAGGCTCATCGTCACGATCGCGTTGTCGAAGGGCATGATCTCGAAGAGGCGGCGCAGGGTGATCGGCCCGGCCGGAAGGTCGGCCCGGATGCCCCCCGAGTTCTGGACGGCGATCTGGGTCTTGGTGTATTTGCGTTCGCAGTCGGTGAGCCAGTCGCCGAGGGCCGATTCCGCCAGCCGTTCGCGGGAGAGGGCCGCCGCCGCGGTGCCCACAACCACGTCCAGGGCGCGGCCGACCTCGTCGCGGTGCTTGTCGACGATCTTGAGCAGGGCCGGGTCCTCGCCCAGCTCGTCGATCCAGAGGTCCCTGAGCCCTCCCTCGGAACGGACCACCTTGCGCGCCGCGGTGTCGAATTCCAGGACCGCGCTGCCCACGCGGGTGAGATAGGACCCCGACTGCACGATCAGCGTCCCGTGCGCCGGGTCGCGCTCGGGCCGGGTCAGGGCCGTGTGGGTGTGTCCGCCCACGATGAGGTCGATGCCTGGGACCTCGGCGGCGATCTTGCGGTCGTCGATGAACTCCTTATCCGCGTCCCGGCGGATGCCCACGTGCGTCAGGGCCACGATCACCTCGGCTCCGGCCGCCTTGAGCTCGGCAACGGCGCGCCGGGCCGAGGAGACCTCCTCTTGAGCCGTGAGCCCGGGGAAATTCTTGGCGAAGGTGAGAAAGGGCATGTTCGAGGTCAGCAGGCCGAAGATGCCCACCTTGACCCCCCCCAGATCCTTGAGAATGTAGGGCTTGAGGTAGGGGACGCGCTCGCCCGTGGCCGTGCGCACCACGTTGAAGCCCAGCACCGGGACTTTCAGGTCCGCGATGAGCCCCTTGAGCCTGCCCTCGTCGAGGTCGTAGTCGTGGTTGCCCACTACCACCGCGTCGTAGCCCAGGGCGTTGAAGACCTCCACCATGACCTTCCCGCCCGAGAGCGTCCCCTCGGGGGTGCCCTGGAACCAATCCCCGCCGTCGAGGAGCAGAGTGCGGGCTCCGGGCTCGGCGTGCTTCTTAATTGCGTTGGCGAGGGCCCCCGCGCCCCCCACCAGGCGCTGTGGGTTCTCCTTGAAGAACGCCGCGGGCCGGGACATGACCCAGCCGTGGATGTCGTTGGTGTGGAAGACCTGGATGCGTACCGTCTCCGCGTCGGCCGGCCAAGCCAGCAGAGCCAGGACCAGCGCCGCCGCCCAGGCCGTTCGCCGTTCCCCCATTCTCCGAAATCCGGGAGATTTCTTCCGCCGTTGCCTCAAATCCCGGAATGCCGAGAATTTCGCGCCTCCAGCCTCGGCGAAATTATCGGTATTCCGGTCCGCCCCATTCATGCGGATTTCACGAGGATGTCGCCGATGATGTCCGCGGCCTCGTCTCCCCGGTCCGCCGCGTTGGACAGATGGCGGTAGAGTTCGCGGGTCTTGATGATGGTCACGACGTTGGGATTTTTGAAGAGCTCGACGAGAGCCGTGCGGTAGATGTATTCGACCAGGTTCTCCGTCTTCTTGGCCCGGATGAGGTGCTCCTCGCAGACCCGGGGGTGGTTGCGCAGGGACCGGACCGCGGCCACGATGTCCTCCCCCGCCTCGTAGATGGCCTTGGCCATGCGCTTGAGGAAATCGTCGGTGGGCACCTGGAAGAGCATCATCTCCTCCACGGTCGATTTGGCGTAGTCCACCATGTCGTCGATGGCGCGCGAGAGGGAGAAGATGTCCTCCCGGTCGATGGGGGTGACCAGGGATTGGTTGAGCGCGTCGATGAGGATGCGCCGGAGCTCATCGGCCTGCTTCTCCAGTTCCTGGACCAGGAACCCCTTGTCCGCGGAGGGGTCGTCGATGAAATCCTGCAGGGCTTTGAGCCCCTCCAGGGTCTTCTCCGCCTGGCGGGTGAGAAGCTCGTAGAAGTCGTATTTCTGCTTCCTGAAGAAGATCATCGCGCGCGAAATTGTACTACTTTCATCCCGCCATTTTGAGGACATGCGCCAGGAGGAAGGCCAGGACGGCGCAGGCCGGGAATGTCATCACCCAACTGAGCAATAGGTCCCCGGCCACGCTCCAGCGCACGGTGCGCGCGTTCTCTCCGGCCCCGGCCCCCAGCAGGGCGGAGGAATTGATCTGGCCGGGCGAGAGCGGCATGCCCGCGGCCGTCGAGGCCAGCACGAGGCCCCCGGCCGAGCCGATGGCGCAGAGGCTGTGGAGCACGTCCACCTTGAAGATGCCGAAACCCACGGTCTTGAGCACCCGGCTGAAGCCGGCGAGCACCCCCAAGGAGAAGGCCGCCGAGCAGGAGAGGCGCACCCAGACCGGGATGGAGAAAGCCTCCGGGATGTCGAGGCCCGCGGCCAGATATCCTCCCGCGACCAGCAGGGCCATGCCCTTCTGCGCGACGTTGGCGCCATGCGCGAAGCACAACCCGCCGAAGAGGAGTATCTGCAGGGCGCGGAAGAGGGGCATGGCGTGCATGGAGAGCTCCGAGCCGTAGCGCAAGAGGAGGCGGATGGCGATCCAGGCGGCGGCGAGCCCGGCCAGGGGGGTCAGGAGCACGGCCAAGAGTATCCACCCCGCCTGATCCCAGTGCACGGCCCCGAAGCCGGACACCGCCGTGAAGCCCCCGAGCCAGCCTCCCAGGAGGGCGTGGGTATAGGAACCCGGCAGGGCGAGCCGCCAGACCAGCAGGCTCCAGAGTATGGCGGCCCCGGCCGCGGCCGGACAGGCGGCGAAGCTCTCCGCGGCGATCACCCGGTCGGGGCGTATGAGGCCTACGCCCAGGGTCCGAGCCACTTCCGAACCGAGGAGGACGGCCCCCAGGAAGGAAGCGGCCGCGGCCAGGACCACCGATTGCCGGGGGGAGAGCGTCCGCGAACTGACCACGGAAGCGGCCATCGTGCCGGAGTCGTTGGCTCCGTTCAAAAAAGAGAAGAGCAGCACCAACCCGGTCAATAATTCCATGGCAATAGGACCGGAACCGCGACAAATCCGCATGGAATTTGTCGCGGTTCCGGGATAAGGGGGTCCCTTGATAAAATCATTGAAACAGTTTACCCTATTACCTGAAAGTCATGGAATCGGCTTACCCGAGCAAACACCTGACCATGCGGACCATGCTCCCTTTCCTATTCATCGGCGCGCTCGCGCTGTGCGCCTGCGATGGGCCGGGTCCGGATGTCCCCATGCCGGACCCCAAGCCGGTCCCCGGGAGCGTATCCTGCTCCAAGCCGGGCGCCCATTGCTATATGAGTTCCGACTGCTGCGGGGGCGGCGCCTGCCGCGCCGGGGTCTGTGCCTCTCCCGGGACCCGGTGCATCGGGGGCGGCGGGCACTGTTCCACGAGCGCGGACTGCTGCGGCGCAAGCCAATGCGCCGGGGGGACCTGCTCCATGGCCCCGGGCGCCTGCGCCAAGGACGGGCAGCATTGCTCCACGAGCGCCGACTGCTGCGGGATCAGCCTTTGCCGACAGGGCGTGTGCCTGGGCGGGAGCGCGGGCTGCATCGGAGGGGGCGGACACTGCTCCACGAGCGCGGACTGCTGCGGGATATTGACCTGCTCGAGCGGCTCCTGCC
>CAYHRV010000271.1:0-4262 GCA_964359165.1 uncultured Elusimicrobia bacterium | reverse complement strand
GGGTGGCGTGGGCGGGGCTTTTCTGGCGCTGCTACGGCCGCGAGATCCGCCTCTTCGGGGCCCCGGCGCGCCTGGACACGGCCTTTCTCCTGCGCTGGAGCATCGCCTTGGGCGTGCCCTTGACCCTGCTCCATCTCGCCTACCGGAACCAGGCTTCCGCCGTCCTCCTGACCGCGCTCTCGGGGGTCGCCGGCGTCTTCATGCGCCTGAGCCTGATGGATGGGGCGGCCAAGCTCTGTCCCGCCGGAGGCGAGGCCTCCTCCTTCGCCCTCTTCATGGCGCTCTTCAACGCGGCGGCCATGGCGTCGAACACGCTCGGCGGCCATCTCTACGCCGCGCTGGCCCCCGCCGCCGGAGGCGCGGCGGCCATGAACTCGCTCATCCTCATCGGGACTCTCTGCTCCCTGGCCGCCTTCGGTCTCTCGCGCCTGCTCCCCGTCCAAGAGCCGGAGCCGGAAGAAGCCTTGCCCGCCGGCGCGGTCCTGCGGCCGGGCGCCGGAGAGGCCCCATGAGCGGCTTCCTCGAGCTGGCCGAGCGCCGGGCGGGGATCATCGCGCCTCTATCCGCCTTGCGGACGCGGCGGGACGCGGGCGTGGGGGACATCGGGGCGCTCGATTCCTTCTTCGAGTGGATGGGCGAGGCCGGGCTGAGCGTGCTCTCCCTTCTCCCTCTCAACGACCTCGCCCCGCTCGACTCCTGCCCTTATTCCGCCATCAGCGCCTTCGCGCTGGACCCGGCCTACGCCGACCTCGACGACATCCCGGACCTGAGCCGCTCCCCGGAGGGCCGCCGGCGCGTCGACGAGACCCTCTCCTCCACGGAGGCGGAACTCTGCCGCCGCTCCTCCCGGGCCCATTTCGGGGATTCGCGGACCCTCAAGCTGCGCCTTCTCGAGGAAGCGTTTCGGCGCTTCGAGGAGGCCGAGTGGGACCGCGACACGCCGCGCGCCCGGGAACTCCAGTCCTTCGTTGCGCGCAACCGCTGGCTGGCCGACTATGCCCTCTTCAAGGCCGTCAAGGAAGCCCGCGGCTGGGAGTCCTGGCTCCATTGGCCCGCGGGGCTCAAGGACAGGGACCCCCGCATCCTCGCCCAGTTCCGCTCCAAGCACTCCGCCCGCGTGCGCTTCCACGAGTACGCGCAGTGGCTCCTGCACGCCCAGTGGCAGGCGGCCCGCAAGAAGGCCGCCGCGCGGGGCATCCTGCTCTACGGGGACCTCCCTTTCGGCCTCTCCCGGGAGAGCGCGGACATCTGGTCCCGCCGGGAGGATTTCGACACCGCGTTGACCATGGGCGCTCCGCCGGACTGGTTCAGCGCCACGGGACAGGACTGGAGCCTGCCGGCCTACCGGTGGGGGGCCATGGAGGAGAAAGGACAGCGTTTCTGGCGCGAGCGCGTGCGCCAAGCCGCGGAGTCCTTCGATCTCTTCCGCCTCGACCACGCCGTGGGCTTCTTCCGCACCTGGGTGCTCGACAAGGACCCCCGGCTCGGGCGCTTCGACATCGAAGGCGAGGCCGCCCAGAGGGCGCGGGGCGAGAGGTTCTTTCGCATGACCCTGGAGGAGGCCGGCCGCTCCCGCCCCGTGGCCGAGGACCTGGGCGTCATCCCCCCCTTCGTGCGCGAGGTGCTCGGCTCCCTGGGCATCCCCGGCTACAAGGTCGCGCGCTGGGAGCGTTTCGAGGACGAGCGGCGCTTCCGCCCTCCGCGGGAGTATCCCGCCCTCTCCGTGGCCGTGGCCGGGACGCACGATACCTCCCCGCTCGCGGCGTGGTGGGAGGAGAGTCAGGACGACGAGCGGGGGCATTACTGGGAGATGGCCGGAGGCGGGAGCGCGCCTCCCAAAACCTATGCCGCGGCCCGGGAACGCATCCTCTCGAGCCTCTATTCCTCGGGCTCGGCCCTGGCCCTCCTCCAGTTCCAGGACGTCGCGGGCACGCGCGAGCGCGTCAACATGCCCGGCACCGTCGGCGAGCACAATTGGACCTACCGCATCCCCTTGCCCGCCGAGGGCCTCTGCGCGGACCCCGCCATCGGAGAGGCCACGCGCCTGCTCAAGCGCCTGGCCGCGGACTCCGGCCGCCTCCCTCAAGAATCAAGGTAATCGTTTTCCCAGGAGATCCCTTTCCATCCCCCCACCCCAACGTCATGGGAAATACCAGGGGAAAAATATCGCTCCAGAAGGCCCTGCAGCGCAGGTTGGAGGCTCCAGTCCCACGGATACGCCTCCAGCCATGCCGGCTCCGCCCAGTGCGTCCCAGGCCTTTTGGGGGGGCCCTCAGCAAGGCCCCTTGGAATCCACCGGCGTCCTATTACCTCCAGTCATGAGGCGTGTATCCTCGACCATCCAACGGTGCCGACATGGTGCCAGGGTTGTAGAACTCGGTCCTGGACCAGGTACCCTTCTGTCGGAGCGTCTCTCGACGGCAGAAAAACGCGAGTCGTACGGCAACGACTCAACGGCACGGCAACGGCAGAATGGACGACACCTCCCTCACGACCACGGCATCTTTCCCCTCATCTCCAACGGCCACGGCAACGGCAAGGAAGACGGCATACGACCCTAATGCAGACCATGACATTTCTACTTGGGACAACTACCTGACATTTCTACTTGGGGTTGACAGGACAAAAATATCGCTTGCGAAAACGGAAATGCTGTGCTACGGTATCCCATACTTATGCCCAAGTGGGAGAAGTTGTGCCCAGTTGAGGACATCCCTCCCGGGAGTCGCAAGCTCTTTCCCCTCTCCGCCCTCGATATCATCGTCTTCAACACCGGCAAGCGCTTCTACGCCTCCGCCGCGGAGTGCCCCCACCTGGGCGAGAACCTCATCGACGGCGAGCTCACCGGCCATGTCGTCCGCTGCAAGGCCCACGGCTACAAGATGGACCTCTCCGACGGGAAATGCATCACCGAGGCGGGCGTCGACATCCCCATCTTCCCGGTCGAGGTGCGGGAAGGCTCGGTCTGGGTCAAGTTCTAGTGTAGACCGGCTTCGCGACGAATTCCGACGGGATTCATCGCGAAGCCGGGATAAGCCGACGACTCGAACATCCACGGTTCACCCTTAATCCAACCGACGACAAATCTGACCTCTCCCTCTAAGGTGCCAAATTGGAACCTTAGAGGATTACTAGAAGGTCGGCAGGATGTCGGACAGTTGGGCGAGGGTCTTTCCGGCGGCGTCCTTCTTGGAAAGGACCGGGTCCTTGAAGGGCCAGGGGATGCCCAGGGCCGGGTCGTCCCAGAGCAGGCTGACCTCGCTTCCCGGGTCGTAGAAGGTCGTGACCTTGTACTCCACTTGCGCCCGTTCGCTGAGCACGCAGAAGCCGTGCGCGAAGCCCGGCGGAACGTAGATCTGCTTGAAGTTCTCCGCCGAGAGTTCGACGCAGAAGCGGCGTCCGAAGTCCGGCGAGCCGCGGCGGACGTCCACGACCACGTCGTAGACCTTCCCCTCCAGCACCCGCAGGAGCTTGCCTTGAGGCTCCCTGAGCTGGAGATGGAGACCGCGCAGGATGCCCTTGGCGGAGAGGGAATGATTGTCTTGCACGAACTTCGGAAGAACGCCTCCGGCGGCGTACTTGGACTCGTGGTAGGACTCGAAGAAGAACCCGCGCTGGTCGCCGAACACCTCCGGTTCGATGAGGAGCACGCCGGGCAGGTCCGTGGCAAGGAACTTGGGCATGGTCAGGAAGCGCTTTCGTTAAGGAGGTGAAGGAGGTATCTGCCGTATTCGTTGTTCTTCATGGGCTCGGCCAGGCGCTTGAGCTCCGAGCGCCCGATCATCCCCTGGCGGTAGGCGATCTCCTCGAGACAGGCCACCTTGAGGGCCTGGCGCTCCTCGATGACCTGGATGAAGGTCGAGGCCTGCAGGAGGGATTCGTGCGTCCCGGTGTCGAGCCAGGCGATGCCCCGCCCGAGCTTCTCGACCTTGAGCCTTCCCCGGCGCAGGTAGGCGCGGTTGACGTCGGTGATCTCGAGCTCGCCCCGCGCCGAGGGCTTGAGGCCCCGGGCGATGTCGAGCACCTCGTTGTCGTAGAAGTAGAGCCCGGTGACCGCGTAGGAGGAGCGGGGCCTGGAGGGCTTCTCCTCCAGGCTCACCGCCCGCCCCTTGGCGTCGAATTCGACGACTCCATAGCGCTCCGGATCGCGGACCTGGTAGCCGAACACCGTGGCCCCGCGCGTGCGCGACGCCGCGGTCCTGAGAGTGCCCGGGAGTCCGTGGCCGTAGAAGATGTTGTCGCCCAGGACCAGGGCCACCCGG
>CAYHRV010000270.1:0-4278 GCA_964359165.1 uncultured Elusimicrobia bacterium | reverse complement strand
GTGGAGACCGGGAAGGTGGAGCTGACAAAACTCGGCCAGGACGGCAAGCCCCAGGTCCTTGCCGTCCTGGGCCCCGGCTCCTTCTTCGGGGAGATGGCTCTCCTCGAGCAGCTTCCCCGCTCCGCCTCGGCCCACGCGGCCGAGCGTTCCTCGCTCCTGCTGCTCTATCGGGCCAAGCTCGATGAGATGCTCCACTCCCATCCCCGCATCGGCATAGCGATCATGACCCACTTGGCGCGCCTCCTCTCCTCCCGGCTCCGCAAGACCTCCCAGGAGCTCACGACGGTCGGTTCGGACCCCCGGCCCCAAAGCAAGGCATGAGCGCCCCCTCCAGGCGCAAGCCCTCCTCCTTCGCCTGGCCCGTGCTCTTCATCGGGCTCGGCGTGCTCTATTTCCTCTATCACATCCACGACGTGCTCATCCCGTTCCTGCTCAGCTTCGTGGTCGCCTACCTGGCCAACCCCATCATCCACCACTTCGAGGCCAAAGGGCTCAAGCGCTCCCATATCGTAGCCGCCCTCTACCTCATCATCGCATCCGGGGTCACGCTCTCGGCCGGCCTCCTGGTGCCGGCCATGACCTCCGAGCTCGCCCTGCTCCAGGGGCGGGCCCCGCAGTACTTCACCCACATCCAGGAGATCTTCACGGCCCTGCAGACCGATGTGGCGCATCGCCTCCCCTTCGGGCAGTCCCTGGTGGAGAAGATGAACCTTCACATGTACAACCCCATCATGGAGCAGTTGCCGAAGATACCGACCTACATACTCAGCCTTTTCCCGCTCCTCTCCCTCCTCTTCCTGGTGCCCTTCATCTCCTTCTTCATCCTCACCGACGCGGACGACATCCTCCAGAAAGCCATCCAGGCGTGCCCGAGCCGCTACGTCGAGCAGGTCCTGCATGTCCTCAGCGAGATCGACACCGCGCTGGGGAACTATCTGCGGGGCATATTCATCGTGGCGCTGGCCATCGGCGTAGCCTCCTATGTCGGCTTGATGGCCATGCGGGTGGATTACGCCCTGGGCGTGGCCACGCTCTCGGGCATCTCGAGCTTCGTCCCCTATCTGGGCGCGGCCATGGGCGCGGTCGTTGGCGGACTGGTGGCCTTCTTCCAGTTCCACACCCTCTGGGCCCCGGTGAAGGTGATCCTCCTCTTCTCGGGGATCCGCCTGGCCGATGAAGCCCTTCTTCAGCCCATCATCGCCCGGCACTCGGTCCACCTGCATCCCCTCGTGTTCCTCGGGTCGCTGATGGTCGGCGGAAAAGTGTTCGGCTTCATCGGCCTCGTCTTCGGAGTCCCGGCCGCCTGCGTGGTCAAGGCTCTCATCGAAGTGGCCTGGGATTGGTACTCCACCGAGACGCAGACCGCGCCCAAGCTGACCCTCAAGGGCGTGGAAGTCCCATATTTATAGAACGACGATCGGTCACGCCTTATTAGGGTAGGGAACCGAGCCCGGGACGAAGTCCCGGGCTGTTTCAGTCTCTTATGACGCAGCGTTCCAGGACGGAACGCAGGTCCCGGGGGACTCGCACCGGCTTCCAGGAGTCGTTGACGAGGGCATGGCGGGAGAAACCGCGCGCAACCAGGCGCCCCCCCTGGTCGTTGTTGAATATCTCATGTCGGAAGCATAGGCTCGCCAACCCCACCCAGGAGAGCCAGGACCTCACGCGCAGCAACTCGTCGTAGCGGCAGGGCGAGAGATACTCGCAGCGCGCCTCGACGGCCGGCAGGTACAGGCCTCGGTCGGACTCCAGGTTCTTGTAGCGCACCCCCAGGGAGCGCAACAATTCCGTCCTCCCCGCCTCGAAATATTTAAAGTAATTGGCGTAGTAGATGATGCCCAGCTTGTCCGTGTCGGCGTAAAGCACCCGGACCTCGAACTCGTGATGCCGCCCGCCGGAGGGCGCGCCACCCCCCATGCCGCCCGGGACCGGCAGGTCCACCACCCGGGGAGCCATGGATGGGGGCGGCGTCGCGCGCGGGGTGATGGAGGGCTGGGGCGTCACGGGACGCGGGGGCGTCGAATACGGGGGCGACACGGGACGCGGAGGGGTCGACGGGATCGGAGTCCTCGTCGGCGTCATGGACGGCGGCGGAGAGACCGGAGCGGGCGGGGCGGACAGCGTCGCGGGGCGCGGCGGCGCCGTCTCCGGGCGGGCCTGGGCGCCGGGCGAGCGGCGCACGGGCAGGGTGTCCAGGATCTTTTCGAGGACCGACTGCATGCGCTCGAGCGTGACGGGCTTCTGCTGGAAGTAGGTGTTCGGCGTGGAGCGGATGCTGCCCTTGACCTCCTGCACGCTGGCCGCGGTCGTGAAGACGATGGGGGTGCGCGCCGTGTCCGTCGAGCCCCGCAGCCGCTCGTAGACCGTGGCCCCGCCGCCGGCCGGCATGTGGAAATCGAGGATAATGATATCTGGACGGATCTGATGCGCCATGAGCACGCCCTGCAGGCTGTCATAGGCGCAGGCCACCCGGTAGCCCAGGTTCTCCAGGCCGTCGCGGAGCATGGTCACCAAGGCCTGGTCGTCGTCGACGATAAGGACGCTCCGTTCGGACATCAGGTCCCCCCGTGTTCCAGCGCCTTTCGGATCTCGCCGCGCAGGAGCTCCACTCCGCAGGGCTTTCGCAGGAAAGAGCGGACATTGGGCTCTTCCTTGAACATGCCCTGCGTCGACGGGTCGAAGTGGCTGGCCGTCAGGATGACCACGGGGATGGCGCGCGTGTCCGCGTCGGCCTGGAGCATCCTGAGCATCTCGATCCCCGAGACCTTCGGCATCATCACGTCCAGGAGGATCACGTCCGGACGGCGCTCCTGGGCGAGCCGGAGCCCCTCCTGCCCCTCCTGGGCCTTGAGGACCTCATACTCGCCGCTGAACACCATCTCGATGAGCTCGCTGAAGGCCGCGTTGTCGTCCACGACCAGTATCTTCTTCATGGCGCCCAAGGGGTTATCTTACCATAGCCGGACCGGGCTGGCGACAAATTCCATCGGAATTTTTCGCCAGCCCGGAATAAGGTGGGCAGCCAGCCCCAAGCGAAATAACCCTGTCGCGCGGGCTTTCCGCCGGACACCGAAAAGTGCTGTAATGGCATAAACGCCGGCGTGGCGGAATTGGCAGACGCACGCGACTCAAAATCGCGCGGTGCTCGGCACCGTGGGGGTTCGAGTCCCTCCGCCGGCAAACTTTTGGTAGTGGGTCAGTTTGGAAGCAAGGCCAAAATATCCCCGATCTCCCAAACATGGTCAGAGACTTTCGCCCTCATCGCCGGGGTGCATCTTAGGGACTGATGGATGCGGCAGAAGTTGTAGTACATGAAGTGCAAGGCAATAGCGTACTTGAGATTTTCCAGCTTCTTGGAGAAAGCATTGGTAGAGCGTGTGAATCGGCGCATGCTCATCCTCATGGTGAGGTTCTGCCGTTCGACAAAGCTTGTAGAGGTGTGAGCCATGTCAGGGTTTCCGATCTGCGATTCCTTCCGAACCGCCAGGACCTCATTGGGGATGAAGTGGGAGCCCTTCTTTCCCTCAGGCTTGCCGTAGACCTTCACGATCTGCGAATAGTCCACATTGTTGTTAAAAGCCTCTGCGATAGCCTTAAGGTAGCTTTCTAGCCCGTCTGTCGAAATCTGAATCCTGTCGGCCATGCGTTCGGCAAGGTTCTGGATGAAGGCATGGGCGTCGGTGGTGTTGCGGTCCCCGACATGCCAGCACACGACCAGCTTGGAATCAGCGCAAATGGCTGTCCATGTCCAAACATCACCATAGCCGTTCCGATACTTTAGATTCTCTGGAAGGTTGTTTTCCTTCCCGTAGCAGAAGGACCAAATCTCATCGGCCTGGATGCGCTTACAATGGAGCCCGCGCAAGGTCTTGTCCTGGTATTCGTAGCAGACCCGTCCGAGGTCGGCCAATAGCTTTAGGACGGTTCCCTTTGCCACGCCCGTCATGCGGCAAGTGGATCGGATGCTGTTGCCTTCTACCAAGGCCGCAACTACGGCGACCCGCTTTTCTTTGGTTAGGATTCTCATAACAATAGTATACTTGACCGCTCAAGTAATGTCAAGACCCAATCTATTGACAAAAGGGAGACTTTCTGTTAAAAGAGAGACTGGCCGGGGAACTAGTCGTCTAGTTTTTCGGCTTCACCCAGAAGTGGAAGTACCTCGCGTTGCGCGGGTATACAGCCTTCCCATTCCGGATGATGTACCGGCAGAAAACCTCGACTGTCACGTCCCAGGTATCCGGACCCCCTACGGTCCCACGTAACCGGACCCCTTCT
>CAYHRV010000269.1:0-4284 GCA_964359165.1 uncultured Elusimicrobia bacterium | reverse complement strand
GTCGGCTTCATGCCCTGGGCCATGCTCGTCATGATGTGGATATTCCAGCCCGAGGTCATGTCGGCGTATTATTTCAGCCTGATCGGAGTCATCACCGTCGCCTTCTGCGCGATATGGATGACGATCGGGATGGGGATCGTCCGCAAGCTCGCGGACATCCAGGTATAAGCCCATGCAACCGATACAACTCGTGCTCCTCGCCCTGGGCCTCCTGGGCTCCATGGCGGTATTCTCCCTCATCCAGAGGCTGCTCGCCCCTCCCAAGGAGGAGGCGTCCTCGCTGACCCGCCTCGCGCCCAAGGGGCCGGGCGAGGTCAATGTTTTCGAGTCCGTCAATCCGCAGGGGAGCCTCCTGGAACGCATCGACTTCTTTCTGATCTTCACCGCGCGCATGGGGCCCATCCTCGAGAATACGCACATGCTCCTGGGAAAGCCGGAGAAGCCGAACCCGATCAACATCCTCCACATAAAAGAGATGACCATGGTCCTCGCGGCCGGCTTCGCATACCTGCTGACCGACAACCCGACGATGACCGTCGCGGGGTTCTTCGGCGGGTTCTTCCTCCCGGACTTCTACTTCAAGTCCCGCATCGCGGAGCGCCAGAGGGAGATCATCCGCAACTTCCCCGCGTTCGTGGATCTCGCGGCCTTGACCATCGAGTCCGGCCTCGACTACATGGGCGCTTTCGAGCGCATCATCCAGTCCATGACCAAGAAGACCGAGCTCGAGACCGAGATGGAGAAGACCATCAACGAGGTCTCCCTCGGGTACGCCCGCAGGGACGCGCTCAGGCGCATGTCCCAGCGCACCGGCCTGCAGGACGTGCGCTCCTTCGTGGGCCTGATCATCCAGTCCGACGAACTCGGAACCAGCCTCGTGGACCTCCTGCGCAACTTCTCCGGGGACATGCGCTTTAGGCGCCTTAACGCCGCGGAGAAGGCGGCCGCGCAGGCCGCGACGAAGATGCTCATCCCCATCTTCTTCTTCATCTTCCCGACCGTGTTCATCCTTATCCTGGCGCCGATGCTCCTGAGCCTCTTCCAGAAAGGAGGGTTCGGATTCTGATGCGCCTCCTATTGGCGGCGGCCTGCCTGGCCTGGGCTCTCCCGCTCTCGGCAAAGAGCGAGGAGAAGGGCAGATCCCCTTCCCTGGAGAGCCTCTTCCTGGATTTCTCCAAGACCCAGCTCGGGGCCGTGTCCTCCAACGAGGCCGCCAAGAAGTACCTCTACACCGTCCAGCTCGAGAAGGGGAAGCTGATGCACAAGCTGCTGGGCACCATCTACGAGAACGCCTACGACCTCTACCGGCAGGGGGATTTCGACGGAGCGCGGGAGCTCACGGGCAAGGTCCTGGCCATGGATCCGGGCTTCCAGGATGCGGCCATACTGCACCGGGCTTCCATCGAGCTCACCGGCGCTCCCCGGCCGAGGATATCGGAGAGGAACCTCGTCGAGAACCGCTTCACGGAGGGGATGGCGCTCTACCACCAGGGGCGGCTCGTCGAGGCGTCCCAGCGCTGGGAGGAGGCGGTCAAGCTCTCCCCCGGCAATCTCAAGGCGCGCTACTGGCTCAAGAAGATCCGGGGCGAACTGGCCGACGAGCATTTCCGCAGGGGGCAGAAGGCCTACCAGCTCCACCGGCTCCGGGACGCCCTCGATCAGTGGTATTCGGCCCTCGTCTTGAACCCGCGTTATCCCCGCTTGGTGGGGGCGATCACGAAGGTGGAGGCGGAACTGCGGCGCCAAGAGGCCAACGAGAAGCTCCAGGAGGCGCTCAACCACTACGGCCAGGGGAACGTGGACGCGGCCCTCAAGCTCCTCGACGAGGTCCTTACGATAGAACCGGGGGAGGTGAAGGCGCAGAAGCTCATCTCGGAGATCCGCCTTGAGATCGCCAACCAGCACGTGGCCGACGGCAGGGCGAAGTACAAGGAACGCCAGTATCGCCGAGCGATCGAGCTCTTCAACAAGGCGGTGGAGCACGGCTATGACCCCCGGAAGGCGAATCATCTGATCGCGAAAGCGAAGGAGCAGATGCAGAAGGATTCCGACGACCGGCGGCGCCGCGCCGAAGAGGATAAGAAAGCCGCGGAGGACGCGGAGCGCCGCAAGCAAGAAGAGGAGGAGGACGCGCGCAAGAGGAAGGAGGCCGAAGCCCAGGCCCAGGCGAATAAGAAGAAGCTCGAGGCCAACGAGCCTCCTCCCGAGGAGAAGGCCCCGGCGCAGAACACCGACGAGCTCCGGCGCACGGCGCAGAAGCACTGGGATCAGGGCATCGTCGCCTACTCCAAGGGCGACATCGCCAAGGCGCGCGATGAGTGGATACTCTGCAAGCAGTTCGATCCTTCCCATGCCGACTGCGCGGCGGGCCTCCAGCGCATCGACCAGACCTACGGCGGCGGCGGTCCGTGAGCGCCCCCGCCGCCCTTCCCAGGGGGCTCTGGATCGGGACGGGCGTGTTCGCGGCCCTTTCGGCGGCGGGGGTCTACTACGGGATCGGGTTCGGGCGGGATGCCTATCAGCGCTCCTCGGACGCGCGTATGGAGAGTTCCGCGGTCAATTCCCCGCGCGCGGACACCTCCGCGCCCGTGCCCGCCGGGCAGGCGGGCTTGCGCGCGGGCGCCGCGCAGCCTCCCGTGCAAGAAGGCGCGCAGCGGGATGCGGCGGCTCATTGGGACGCGGGCCTGGCCGCGTTCCAGAAAGGGAACTTGCCGACGGCGCGGGAGGAGTGGACGCTCTGCGCCCAGATCGACCCGGCGCAGGCGGATTGCCGCAATGGGCTGGAACGGCTGGATAAGATGGGGAACGAACAAAAGGAAGCTCCCGATGGAACGGCGGAGATCCCCCGAACGAGCGGCTCCCCGCGGGGGAACCGCTGACACGTGAAATTAGCTACTAAATGGTTCTTGTGGTATCTGGTCATCGGGGTATACGTGATGTTCCTCGGCGGCATCTTCTATTTCAACCTCTTTAAGTGGACTTTCGACGAAAAGCTCAAACAGCAGGCCATCGACCTGGTCAAGACCCAGGCCTATCAGCTCATCCGGGGCCTGAGCCAGCGGCAATCCTCCATCACGATGGACGAGTATCAGATCGTCAGCGAGGCCTTGGCCAAGGACGAGCGCATCGCCTCCCTGGTCTATCTCAACCGCTACGGAGCCGTGCGCTGGTTCAAGGACGCCAACCTCATCGGGAAGGATTGGGATGAGTTCGCCAAGAGCTTCCCCCCGCCGACCGATTCCGTCGAGCAGGCCTACCTCTCGAAGACGCCCAAGGTCCGCGCCGTCCCGAACCTGCCGCTCTATGAGATCGCCATCCCCTTGGCGGTGCGGGGGGAGGTGGTCGGCATCGTGGACATGCAGGTGTCCCGGGAAGGGGTGCAGGAGGTCATCGCCCAGGCCATGCGCAAATACGTCCTGGGGGCGGTGGGCGTGCTCTTCCTGCTGGGCATCCCGCTTTATTTCTTCCTGCACCATTTCGTCATCAGCCCTCTTCTCCATCTGCGCGACGCCGTGGAGGCCATCTCCTTCAAGAACCTCGACCTCAAATTCCAGCCGCGCAAGGACGAGATCGGGGAGTTGGCCAACATGCTGAGCATGTTCCTCCAAAAAGTGAAGACGGACCGGGCCAGCACCATCGTCAAGGAGAAGCAGCGCGGGGTGGCCGAACAGCGCTGGTGGCAGTCGATATTGACCGCGGTCGTCTCCAAGGCGCACCGCGCGATCGTCGTCGACGAGGACAACACCGTCCTCTACACCAATTTCCCGGTGGCCGCCTCCACCGACCCCAACGCACGCATGCATCTTCTCGACGTCATCGACAACCAGCAGCAGGACGTGCTCCGCCTGGTGGGAGTCGCCTTGGACCGTCCCAATCAGGTCGTCGAGACCGAGACGATGTTCCGGCAGGAGCCCTGCCATGTCCGGGCCGTGCACCTGGAAGAAGAGGGGGAACTCCGCAGGACGCTCATCCTTTTCGAGCCCAAGCGCGCGACCACGGGCCCTCTGGCCTAAGGACGCGCGCCCTTGCGCGCGGGTGATTTAACTGCTAAAAAGCATTCACGACATACACGGCGACAAAAGTCGCCGTGCATGAATCCATTGGGGGGAACCTCATGAGCTACCATATCCGCCGTATCGACCCGTTCTGGAACGCGAATCCCGTGATACTCGCCCTGGCCGTCGGGGGAGCGGTGGTGGCGCTTTTCGGCTACTCGAAGGGGAATCTCCTCGTGGCCGGCCTCGGGGCGACGGCCATGGGAGCGGGGACGCTGATGGCGGCCAA
>CAYHRV010000268.1:0-4292 GCA_964359165.1 uncultured Elusimicrobia bacterium | reverse complement strand
GGGGCCGGCCAAGCGCGAAACCAACACCATGCCGCAATGGGCCGGGAGCTGCTGGTATTACCTGAGGTTCACGGACCCCGAAAATACGACGCGCTCCTGGTCCTCCGACCAGGAGCGGGCGTGGATGCCCGTCGACTGCTACGTCGGCGGCTCGGAGCACGCCGTGCTCCACCTGCTCTACGCGCGCTTCTGGCACAAAGTGCTCCATGACGCGGGCCTGGTCTCCACCACGGAGCCCTTCAAGAAGCTGCGCCACCAGGGCATGATACTCTCCTTCTCCTATCGCGACTCCAAGGGCGTCTACCACGGCTACGACAAGGTCGCCTTCACTGACGACGGGAAGGCCATCCTGCGGGAAGGGGGAGAAGAACTCTCCGCCCAGGTCGAGAAAATGTCCAAGTCCAAGAAGAACGTGGTCACCCCCGACGACATCGTCTCGCGCTACGGCGCGGACGTGTTCCGGCTCTATGAGATGTTCATGGGGCCTTTCGCCGACTCCAAACCCTGGGACATGAAGGACATCATGGGCCGGGTGCGCTTCCTTCGGCGGGTTTGGCTGCTCTTCAAGGACGCCCCGGCCTTGGCCGAGGGCGAGGGGCTCCTCTCCCTGCGCCACCGCACCATCGAGAAGGTGGGCTCGGACATCGAGGCCTTCCGATTCAACACCGCCATCTCGGCCCTGGACATCTACCTCAACGAGCTCTCCTCCCAGAAGCCCCCCGCGCGCGCGGACGCCGAGGCCTTCCTCTCCCTGCTCAACCCGTTCGCCCCGCACCTGAGCGAGGAGCTCTGGGAGCGCCTGGGCAAGGAGCCGTTCCTCTCCCTGGCCCCCTGGCCCGACTACGACCCGAGCCGGCTCAAGGACGAGGAAGTCGAGCTCGTCGTCCAGGTCAACGGCAAGGCGCGCGACCGCATCTCGGCGCCGACGGATTCCCCGGAAAGCGCGGTCCGGGAACTGGCCCTGGTGCGTCCCAAGGTCCGCGAGACGCTGGAGGGCAAGAAGGTGGTCAAGGTCATCGTCGTGCCCAACCGGCTGGTCAATATCGTGGTAAAATGAAAGGGCAGATGAGAGCCACGCGAGCCAAAGGGTCGCTAAGGAAGTTTTTAACAAGAACGGCCGCGCCCGCGCTGCTCTTGGGCGCGGCGGCTTGCGCCGGGGACGACGTGGCCTATCGGCCCACTCCTCAGATACTCCCACAGCACATCAGCCGCATCGCCATCCGGCCCGTCATCAACAAGACCCAGCAGTTCGGCCTGGAGGACAAGCTGACCCTGCGCATCCGCGACGAGTTCCTGCGCGACGGCCGCTACCCCCTCGTCCCGGAATCGAACGCCGACGGCCTGGTCCTCGTCACGCTCAAGCGCTACATCCTGACCCCGACGCAGTACGACTCGGTGCTCACGCCCACGGCCTACAAGCTCATCGTATTGGCGAACCTCGATTTCGTGGACCGGACCACCAACACCATACTCTGGTCCGAGCCCAACCTCGAGGGCATCCAGTCCTTCACCGCGTCCACGCTCAAGGGCGGGATCACCGAGGAGCAGGCGCGCGAGCTGGTCTGGGACGTGCTCGCCCGCGTCCTGGTCAAGCGCACCGTCGAGGGCTTCGGCGCAGTCACGGGAGCCTCCCAGCGCCAGATCACCGGGGACGCCCCGCCGGGGCAGGAAGCCCCGAAACTCCCCACCTCTCCGTTCAACCCCAACCCCTACTGAAGCGGCATGGCTTCCAGGGAGCTTTCCACGGAAGCGGCCCTTCGCGAATGGGCCAAGGGCCAATTCAGGCCGGTGTACTTGATGCTCGGCGAGGACACGGCGGCCAAGAGCGCGGCCATGGCCGCGCTCAAGGCCGCGCTCAGGGTCGATGATTTCAACCTGAGCGAGTTCACGGGGACCTCGGAGTCCCAGGCGGCCGAGATCGTCTCGGCCTGCCTGACGCCCCCCATGTTCTCGGAGCGC
Organism: uncultured Elusimicrobia bacterium; assembly: GCA_964359165.1. GTDB lineage: Bacteria > Elusimicrobiota > Elusimicrobia > UBA1565 > UBA1565 > CAYHRV01. Next base: position 2,333 of record CAYHRV010000268.1, on the reverse strand, counting down.
AGGCTCGTGCTCAGCCGGGACCTCCGGCTCGGCGCGTCCGGCCGCCGCGTCTTGGCCGCCTATCTCAAGGAACCCCTGCCCAGCACCACGCTGGCTCTCCTCTCCTCCGAGCGCAAGGCCGACTTCAAGGACCCCGTGGCCTCGGCCGCCGCGGGCCTGGGCGGGCTGATGGTCTTCGGTCCCCTGGCCCCGGAGGAGGCGGCTTCCCGTCTGCGCTCCCAGGCCAAGGCGCTCGGCTTCGAGCTCTCCGAGGAGGGCGCCCAGGCCATGGTGCAGGAATCCGGGACCGAATGGGGGATTCTCGGCGGGGAACTCGAGAAGCTGCGGCTCTTCCTCCGGGGCAGGAAAGAGGCCCAGGTCGCGGAGGTGCAGGCGTGTCTGGGCTATCGCCGGGACACGGGTCCCTTCGAGTTCCAGAACTCCATCGAGCGCAGGGACGCCGTGAAATCGATCGCGCTCCTGCGGCGGATGATGGAAGAGGACGCGGGGCACTTCACCATACTCCCCAAGATCGTCACCATCCTCAACCGTCAGTTGAAGGCCAAGCGGATGCTCAAGGCCGGCCTGCCGCAGGAGCAGATCGGCCGCGAACTGCGTCTGCATCCCTCCTTCCTGCCCCATTTCTTGCGCGAGGTCGGGAAGCTGGGGGAGGCCCGCCTGACGGCCTGCCTGCGCGCCTGCCTGGAAGTCGAGGTGTCATTGAAATCCAAGTCCTGGCTGGACCCGGGGATAGAATTGGAGCGGCTGACGCTCAGGATCTGCGGGCAAGCTAAAGCCCCCGCCTGAGGGCGGGGGCTTTCGGTAGATCTGTAGCCGTCGTTTATTAAGAGGCCGGAGTCGCGGCCAGGAGTTTGCGCGCCTGCGCGGCCAGACGGGATTTCTTTCGGGCGGCCGCCTTCCAATGGATGGTATTGCCCTTGGCCGCCTTGTCGAAAGCCGAAGAGACGCTCTTGAGCAGTTCCTGGACCTTCGGCGCGTCCTTCGATCCGGCGGCGGCCAGGAGGCCCTTGGCCTCGAGACGGAGGGTCTTCTTGAGCGCACGATTGCGCACGGCCCTCCTTAGCGATTGACGATAGGTCTTGATCGCGGTGGTATGCCGTCCGGTCTTCAGTTTTGCCATAAATCGCCGCTCCTATATGTGCGTCCGAGGAGGATTATAGCCTTTCCGTCGAGGGCGGTCAATCCCGGCCGGTCCTTGCACGCGGCGCACGAAGTGCGCTGCGCGGGTTCAAAGTAGTTGTCGATGAGCACACCCATTCCCAACGCACAGCGACTTTCGTCGCTGTGTATAAGCGGTATAATTGACGGAATGATCCTGGTCCTATGCCTCAACGCGGCGGTGGACAAGACGGTCTCCGTGAGCCGCCTCTCCCCCGGGCGCCGCAACCGGATCGCGAGCTTCCTGGCCCTGCCCGGCGGCAAGGGCGTAAACGTAGCCAGGGCCCTGCGCTCGCTCGGTGAGCATCCCTTCCTCCTGGGCTTCACCGCGGGCCATAGCGGCCGCTTCATCGAGGACGGCGTGCGCCGCGAGCGCATCGCGGCCCGGTGGATCAGGCTCCAGGCCGGGGAGAGCCGCACCTGCCTTTCCATCCTGGACGGAGAAGGCGACCCCACGGAGTTCAACGAGCCCGGACCCGTGGTGCGAGCCGGGGACTTCAAGCGTCTAGAGAAGGCGTACCGGGCCCTTCTTCCCAAGGCGGGAATCGTCGTGCTGTCTGGAAGCCTGCCGCTAGGGCTCGCTCCGGCCACCTATGCGCGTCTGATCGCTCCGGCCCGACGATCGGGCAAGATCGTGTTCCTCGACACGAGCGCTCCGGCGCTGGGGCCGGCCCTGCGCGCGGGGCCAGACCTCGTCAAGCTCAACCGCGAGGAAACGGCCTCCCTGGACCTGCCGACGGGGAAAGCGGACCTGGCAAGGACGCTCGCGCGCCTGCTTCGGCGCGGCGCGCGCGAAGCGGTTATCACCTTGGGATCGGAGGGCGCGGTCTTGGCCGCGCCGGGCCTGCGCCTGAGCGTCCAAGCCCCCGCCGTCCCGATCACCACCCCGATAGGCTGCGGAGACACCTTTCTGGCCGCGCTGGCGCACGCGCGCCTGCGCGGCTGGCCAAAGGCCCGCGGCCTGGCCTTCGCCGCGGCGCTGGCCACGGCCAGCGCCAAGGTGCCGGGAGCGGGGGTCTTCAGGAAGAGGGACATCCCGCGCGTGTTGGCGGGGGTCAAGATGCGCGAGCTGAGATGACGGCGGCGGGCCTGGCGGTCCGCCGCGGGCTTCCACACGCGTGCGGCGGCTACATCATGCGGGCCGCGGCCCTGAGCGTACTCTATGTAGGCAAGGC
>CAYHRV010000267.1:0-4304 GCA_964359165.1 uncultured Elusimicrobia bacterium | reverse complement strand
AATCAATGTAAGATCCCTTATTAAACGGCTGGCGCGCCCCCTAACGAGCAGGCCCCGCGGGGGGCCTGCTGACATGGGGATTCCAGCGCGGATGCAGTGGACGGTGTTCTCGTACATACTCAAGCAGCGGCTCAAGGGGGTCGAACGCTATCCCTTGGTCCTGCAGATCGAGCCGCTCTTCGCCTGCAACCTCGAATGCGCGGGCTGCGGGAAGATCCAGTATCCCGCCGACATACTGCGCAAGCGCCTCTCGCCCGAGGAATGCTGGGAGGCGGCCGAGGAATGCGGCGCCCCCATCGTGTCCGTGGCCGGCGGAGAGCCCCTGGCGCACGCGGACATCGACCGGATCGTCTCCGGCCTGACCGAGCGGGGGATATACGTCTATCTCTGCACCAACGCCATCCTCCTCGAGAAGAACCTCCACCGCTTCCGCCCCTCCCCGTATCTCATCTTCAACATCCACCTCGACGGCCCCGAGCGCACGCACGACCGCGTGGTCTGCCGGGAAGGGGTCTTCAAGACCGCGGTCTCCGCCATCCGGGCCGCCAAGGCCGGCGGCTTCCGGGTCATGACCAACAGCACGATCTTCCAAGGGGAGAGTTCGGCCGAATTCCGGGAATTCTTCGACTACTGCGTCGACCTGGGGGTCGACGGGATGGAGATCTCCCCAGGCTACGCCTATGAAAAGGCCCCCCAACAGGAGCTCTTCCTCAAGCGCGAGCAGACCAAGGCATGGTTCCGCGAGACGCTCAAGGATTGGCGCAAGAAAGGCTGGCCCTTCAACCACAGCGTCTTCTACCTTGATTTCCTCGAGGGGAAGCGCGACTATGACTGCACGCCCTGGGGCATCCCCCTGCGCAACGTCTTCGGCTGGCAGAAACCCTGCTACCTGATGGCCGACGCGGGCTACGCGAAGAGCTACCGCGAACTCCTGGAGACCACGCGATGGTCGGAGTACGGCCATCGCTCCGGCAACCCCAAATGCGCCAACTGCATGACGCACGTGGGCTACGAGCCCTCCGCGGTCCTCGACGCCTTCTCCGGTCCTGGAAAGTTCCTCGAGATGCTCGTGGATCTGGCCACGGTGCGCGGCCCCCGCAAGGCGGAGACCGCCTATCCCCGGGATTACGGCGCCGGAGTCCCCTCCGGCTTCCCTGTTTCCGCGCCGGCGGAGAAAGGCGCCTGATGGACGCCGCCTTCCTCACCGGGGGCACCGGGTTCCTCGGAGCCAACCTTGCGCGCTTGCTCCTCGCGAAGGGGCTGAGAGTCCGCTGCCTGGCGCGCCGGGGAGGCAACCGCAAGAACCTGGAGGGCCTCCCCGTCGAGCTCATCGAAGGAGACCTCCACGACAAGGCGGCCCTGCGCGTGGGCTGCGCTGGAGCCCGGTATGTTTTCCATGTGGCGGCGGACTACCGCATCTGGGTCCCGGACCCGGAGGCGATGTACGCCGTCAACATCCATGGCACCGTCAATGTGCTGGAGGCCGCGGGCGCGGCCGGGACGGAGCGCATCGTCCACTGCTCCAGCGTCGCCGCCGTGCGCCCCCCCCATGGGCCCGGCGATCCGCCCTCCGGTGAGGACTGCCGGTATGCCGGCGTCGAGGACATCGTCGGCCCCTACAAGAAGTCGAAATGGCTCTCCGAGAACGCGGCCCTGGAGCTCTCCGGCAAGGGGCTCCCTATCGTGGTGGTCAATCCCGCCGCGCCCATCGGCCCCTACGACATCAAGCCGACCCCCACCGGCCGCATCGTGGCGGATTTCCTCAACCGCAGGATGCCTTCTTACATCGACACCGGCCTCAACGTCGTCCATGTCCGGGACGCGGCCGAGGGGCATTGGCTGGCCGCCCTCAAGGGCCGCGTAGGCGAGCGCTACATCCTGGGCGGGGAGAACCTGACCTTCAAGAGGGCGCTGGACCTTCTTGAAGAGGCCACGGGACTGAGCGCCCCTCGCTTCAAGACGCCCTACGCCCTGGCCTATGCCTTCGCCGCGGCGGATACCGCGCGCGCCCGCCTCTTCGGCGGGGAGCCCCGGGCTCCCCTCGACGCCGTGCGCATGGCCCGCCACCCGATGTTCTACGACAGCGCGAAAGCGGTCCGGGAACTGGGCTACTCTCCCCGCCCCGCCCGGCAAGCCCTGGCGGACGCGGCGCGCTGGTTCGTCGCCAACGGCTATGCCCCCGTCCCGCCCTCCTGGGTCCGGGCGGAGGCCGCAGTCGCATGATCCTCCTGGCGACGGCAACCCGGTGGGAGGGCGGACCTCTGGCCGAAGCCTTGTCGCTCTCTTCTTCCGGAACAGGGAAGGCCGGAGGGATGGACCTGCTCCTCGTAAAAACAGGCATCGGCCCCGAAAACGCCCGGCGCGCCCTCGAGAGCCTCGACCTCCCCGCCCGGACCCCGCTTTTCGCCGTGCTCAGCGTGGGCCTCTGCGGCGCTCTCCAGCCGGGCATGTCCCCGGGCGATCTGGTATTGGAGGCCCGCGGAGTTCCGGAAACCTGGCTGGAACCCGCGCGCCTGCGGGCCAAGGATCTGGGTCTGCGCCTGCACATGGGAGCGGTCATCTCCCAAGACCGGGTGGCCTTCGACCCCGCGCAAAAGCGCATGCTCGGCGAGAGCCTACGGGCCGCGGCCGTGGACATGGAGACGGTCTCCGTCCGCTCCTGGGCCCGCGCGCGGGGAGCTCAGTTCGCGGCCGCGCGGGTGGTCCTCGACGGCGTCGACGACCGCATGCCCGAGGAGGCCCCCAAGGACGAGTCCCTCCGCTCCCTGGCCGGATACCTTCTAGGGCGCCCCATGGACATCCCGCTCCTATTGCGCCTAGGGCTGCGCCAGCGCTCCGCCCTGCGCGGCTTGGGGCTTTTCCTGAAGGGTTGGCTCGAAACTGTCGCGCGCCATGAGACAGAACCCGCCGCTTGACCGCTACCTCGCCGCACGCGCCTCGCTCGTCGAGCGGGAGCTCAGGCGCCTTCTCCGCGCCCGGGGAAGGGCGCCCATCTCCTTCCTCGCGCCGGCGCCCAAGAGCGTCGCGCGCGCCATGGCCTATTCCCTCCTGGCCGGGGGCAAGCGCCTGCGCCCGGTCCTGGCCATGGCCGCGGCCGAATGCTGCGGCCTCCCCGGCCGCCGCGTCCTCAAGGCCGCCTGCGCCCTGGAGATGATCCACACCTATTCCCTCATCCATGACGATCTGCCCGCAATGGACGACGACGATCTCCGGCGAGGCAAGCCGACCAGCCACAAGGTGTTCGGGGAGGCCCTGGCCATCCTGGCCGGAGACGGCCTGCTGACCTGGGCCTTCGAGGTCGCGGCTCTCAACGCCCGGGAACTCGGCCTGGACGGCGCGGCCTCGGCGGACCTCATCGGCGTCATCGCCTCCGGCGCCGGGGCGCGGGGAATGGTGGGCGGCCAGGCGGCGGACATCGACGCCGAAGGCTGGAAGGACTCGGAACTCAGGAACGGACGACGCGGCCGGGCCCGGCGTCTGCTCGACTACATCCACACCCACAAGACCGCGGCGCTCATCACCGCCAGCCTGGAGGCCGGGGCCGTGCTCGCCGGGGCCTCCGCCGCCCGCCGCCGGGCCCTGCGCGCATACGGGCGCCGCCTCGGCCTCGCCTTCCAGATCGCCGACGACATCCTCGACCGCGTCGGAGACAAGAGGAAGCTCGGCAAACGGGGCTCCGACGCCGACAACGGCAAACTGACGTATCCGCGCCTCTACGGCATCGACGCTTCACGGGACCTGGCCCGGGACCTGGCGGCCCGCGCCCGCGCCGCGCTCTCGATCTTCAAGGATGACCCCGCCGCGGAGGCTTTGCGCGGCTTGGCCGAATTCGTCGTCACGAGGGACAAATGAACATCGACCCGCTGGACTCCATCCACAGCCCCAAGGACCTCCGCGCTCTTCCCGTGGAGGAGCTCCCGAAGGTGGCCGACGCCGTCCGCCGCCGCATCCTGGAGACCGTCTCGAAGCTCGGGGGCCACCTGGGGTCCTCGCTGGGCTCGGCCGAGATCACCGTCGCCCTGCACTATACTTTCGACACCCCCAAGGACAAACTGGTCTGGGACACGGGACACCAGACCTACGGGCACAAGCTCCTCACCGGGCGCCAGGACCGCTTCGGCACCATCCGCCAGTTCCGCGGCCTCTCCGGCTTCCTGCGCCGCGATGAGTCCGACTACGACGCCTTCGGCGCAGGCCACGCCTCCACAGCCATCTCCGCCGCCCTCGGCCTGGCCGCGGCCCGCGACCTCAAGGGCGAGAAGCACAAGGTCGTGGCCATCGTCTCCGACGGCTGCATGACGGGC
>CAYHRV010000266.1:0-4370 GCA_964359165.1 uncultured Elusimicrobia bacterium | reverse complement strand
CCGCCGCCCAGGTCGAAGACCATGATCTTCTCGTCCTTGCCCTTCTTGTCGATGCCGTAGGCCAGGCAGGCCGCGGTGGGCTCGTTGACGATGCGCACCACCTCCAAGCCCGCGATCTGGCCCGCGTCCTTGGTGGCCTGGCGCTGGTTGTCGTTGAAGTAGGCCGGGACGGTGATGACCGCCTTGTCCACCGGCTCGCCCAGGAAGGCTTCCGCGTCGCGCTTGACCTTCTGGAGGAGGAAGGCGGAGAGCTGTTGGGGCGTGTACTTCTTGCTCTGCAGGCCGTATTGGAAGTCCTCGCCCATGCGGCGCTTGAAGGCCGTCACCGTCCCGTCCGGGTTGGCCACCGCCTGCCTGCGCGCGGGCTCGCCCACGAGCAGTTGGGCGTCCTTGGTGAAGGCGACGTAGGAGGGGAAGGCCTTCCCGCCCACGCTCGTGCCCTCGGCCGAGGGGATGATGGTGGGCTTGCCGCCCTCCAGCACCGCGGCCGCGGTGTTCGAAGTCCCAAGATCTATACCGATTATTTTTCCCATAGGTTCCTCCTAAAGACAAAGACGATCCGCCCCCTCAACGACGCTCAACCCTCCCCGCGGGGGAGGGTCGAGGGCTTGGCAATTCTCACGCGCGCGGGGCGGAGCACTTTCCCCTCCAGCGTGTAGCCGCGCGCGACCTCATCGACGACCGTCCCTTCCGGGGCTTCGGCCGTTTCGACTTGGCCGAGCACCTCGTGAAGATTGAAATCGTAGGGCTTTCCCAGGCTCGATATCACCGCCACGCCCTCCGCTTCGAAGAGCTTGGTGAACTCCTTGAAGATGAGCTCCAGGCCCGTGGCGAGCTCCTCGGAGCCTTCGAGCCGTTCCTTGTGCCGCAGCACGGCCTCATGGGCCGAGAGCAGGACGTCGTAGAGAGGAAGAAGCCTTTCGAGCAGACGGCTCTTTCCCGCGCGCTCCCATTGGGGCCGGTCGCGGTCCACCCGTTTGCGGTAATTCTCGAACTCCGCCTTGAGCCGCAGGAGCTGGTCGAGCAGGGCCTTGTCGTCCGCGGCCATGGGGCCGCGGTCCTCGGAGGGCGGTCGTTCTCCGCTCCCGGAGGGGGCCGCGGCGCCAGGCCCCGCCGCGGGGATGGAGGGCGGCTGTTCTCCGCTCCCGGAAGGGGCGGCGGCCTCCGGCGCGGCGTCGAGGGCCTCCGCGGAAGGCGCTTCAGCGGAGGGACTTTCTTGTCCCTTGTTCTTCGCCATCCCAGCCTTCCAGCGTCCTGCTGACCATCTCGCCCATGTAGTCCACCAGGGACATCATGCGGGAGTACTCCATGCGCTTGGATCCCAGCACGCCCAGCACGCCCACGACCCTATCCTTGAGACGATAGGTGGTGGTGACCAGGCTCAGGTTCTTGAACTCCGGCAAAGCGTTCTCCTGCCCGATGAGCACCCGCACCGGCGAGCCATCCTTCGCGCGCGGCGCCCGCACCTCCTGATGGAACTGCTCTTGGAGCACCCCGGCCAGAGCCTTGCGCTCCTCGAGCACGGTCGCCAGCCTCTGCATGTCGCGCAGGTCCGCGAACTCCTCGGGATGGGCGACCACGGTGGTGGCCCCTTCCATGAAGAGTTCCTCGGGCTCCACCGCGGTCTCCAGCTCCTTGAGCAGGTCCTTGGCGAAGGCGTGCACGTCCCTCAATTCGCGCTCGGCCTGCTCGACCTGGGAGGCCAGGACAGCCTGCACTTCCTGGATGGACCTCCCCTGCACGTGGTCGTTGAGGAAGCGGTTGAGCATGTGGATGCGCTGGGCCGAAGGCACGAAGGAGAGCCGGATGGGCCAATGGCGCACCTGGCCCGCGTTGGTGACGATGATGGCCAATATCTGGCTTCCTCCCATGCAAAGGAGCTCCAGGCGCTTGAGCGTCTGCTTCTCCATGGGCGGGGAGAGCACCAGCCCGGCTCCATGGGAGACATGGGAGAGCAGCCGGGAGGTCTGGGCGAGCAGGCGGTCGAGCTCCTCGACCCGGCTGCGGTATTGCCGCTCGATGCTCTCCTTCTCGTCGGAGGCCAGGCGCTGGACGTAATGGATGTAATCCACGTAGAAGCGGTAGCCCCGGTCGGTCGGCACCCGGCCGGAGGAGGCGTGGAGCTGGGCGAGATAACCCTCGTCCTCCAGTTCCTTGAGCACGCTGCGGATGGTGGCGCTGGAGAGGTCGAGGTCCGCGGCCTCGGCCACGACGGAGGAGGCGATCGGGCGGGAGGTCTTGATGTAATGATCCACCGCCCAATTGAGGATCTTCCTCTTGCGTTCCTCCGCGGTCTTCGGGTCGAGATGGCGCATGATGTCTCCGGCCGTTAAATTAGCAGTCCAATGACTAGACTGCTAAAATTATATTCCATCCTCGGACCCCTGTCAACACTCGCGCAGCGCACTCCGTGCGCTGCGTTGCAGCATTGCAAATTTATCCAGGAAAGGTGTAGGGTATGGCCTTAGGAGGCCGTCTACGATGACATCCAACAAGCGACTTCGGGAGTGGGTCGAGGAGACCGCGAAACTCTGCCGGCCGGAGGCCGTCCACTGGTGCGACGGCTCCCAGGAGGAGTACGACCGCCTCATGGCCGGGATGGTGAAGTCCGGCATGGCCGTCAAACTGAACGACAAGAAACGCCCCAACAGCTACTATTTCCGCTCCAACCCCGGGGACGTGGCCCGGGTGGAACAAAGCACCTTCATCTGCTCCAAGCGCAAGGAGGACGCCGGACCCACCAACAACTGGTGCGATCCCCGGGAGATGAAGGAGAAGCTGACCAAGCTCTACGCCGGCTGCATGAAGGGCAGGACGATGTACGTCATCCCCTTCAGCATGGGGCCCCTGGGCTCGAACATCTCCCACATCGGCGTGGAGATCACCGATTCCCCCTACGTGGTCTGCAGCATGAGGATCATGACCCGCATGGGCCAGGGCGTGCTCGATGTCCTCGGCGAGGGGGACTTCATCCCCTGCCTGCATTCCGTCGGGGCGCCGCTAGGGCCCGGGCAAAAGGACTCCGCCTGGCCCTGTAGCCCGGATGAAAAATACATCGTGCACTTCCCCGAGGAGCGGGCGATCTGGTCCTACGGCAGCGGCTACGGAGGCAACGCTCTCCTGGGCAAGAAATGCTTCGCCCTGCGCATCGCCTCGGTCATGGCGCGCGAGGAGGGCTGGCTCGCCGAGCACATGCTCATCCTGGGCATCACCGACCCCAAGGGCAAGAAGCGCTATTTCGCCGCCGCCTTCCCCAGCGCCTGCGGCAAGACCAACCTCGCGATGCTCATCCCGACCATCCCCGGCTGGAAGGTCGAGTGCGTGGGCGACGACATCGCGTGGATGAAGTTCGGCCCGGACGGGCGGCTCTACGCCATCAACCCGGAGTACGGGTTCTTCGGCGTGGCGCCGGGGACCTCGATGGAGTCGAACAAGAACGCCATGCTCTCGGCCACGCGCAACTCCATCTTCACCAACACCGCGCTGACTCCCGAGGGCGATGTGTGGTGGGAAGGGATGACGGAGGAAAAGCCGGCCCGGCTCACGAGTTGGCTGGGTGAGGAGTGGACCCCCTCCTCCCCCAAGCCTTCCTCCCACCCCAACGCGCGCTTCACCGCGCCCGCGGGCCAATGCCCGGCCATCGACCCGGCCTGGGAAGACCCCAAGGGAGTGCCGATCTCGGCGTTCTTCTTCGGCGGCCGGCGGGCCGGGGTCCTGCCCTTGGTGGTGGAATCCTTCGATTGGCGCCACGGAACCTTCCTCGGAGCGACCGCCTCCTCCGAGATGACCGCGGCCGCGGCAGGGAAAGTCGGAACCCTCCGGCGCGATCCCATGGCCATGCTGCCTTTCTGCGGCTACCACATGGGGGACTACTTCGCGCATTGGCTGGCCCTCGGCCGCAAGGCCGAGCCCTCCAAGCTGCCCAGGATCTTCTACGTCAACTGGTTCCGCAAGTCCAAGGAGGGGCGCTTCCTATGGCCCGGCTACGGCGAGAATTCCCGCGTGCTCAAGTGGGCCTTCGAACGGCTGGAGGGGACGGCCAAGGCGGTGGAGACCCCTATCGGGCTCCTTCCTGAAAAGGGTGCGCTGGACGTCTCGGGCATTCGGGTTTCCAAGGAGGACATGGAGGAACTCCTCCATGTCGGTCGGGACGCGTGGATCGCCGAACTGGACTCGATCCAGGAGCACTTCGAGAAGTTCGGTGACCGGCTGCCGCAAGGGCTCGAGGAGGAACTGCAAGCCCTGCGCAAGCGCCTGAACGCGGCTCCCTGCCGGGTTTGACCTCGTCGGGAAAGCCGGCGGCAAGCTTATCCCGAACTCGCGGAAAATTCCATCGGAATTTGCCGCGAGTTCGGTCTCGCTAGCTATTT
>CAYHRV010000265.1:0-4388 GCA_964359165.1 uncultured Elusimicrobia bacterium | reverse complement strand
GAAGTCCATCGGTCTGACGAACGCCTTTTTCGGGACCACCTACCCCCTTGCCATCGGGACCAACCACCCGCATATCACATTCAACGGATATCATGACGGCAGTGGCTTCATCTACGGCACCAGCGGTTTTCTTTCGGTGTGGCAGTTCGACCCGACCGCCGGAGTCCTGAAACTGCGCACCGCGCCCTCCGGAACAGGCGGGGCCCTCTCCACCGTCACCGACGTGTTCGGCATTAAAGAGGATGGGAGCATCGGCATCGGGACTACGAGCCCCGCCTACAAGCTGCACGTCACGAGCAATGAGTATGTCTCGGGGCAGCAGATCACGGGCGGCAGCATGACCGTCCAAGGCAGCGCCTTCTCGGTCGGAACTTCGACGATGGCTGTTTCGAACGGGCGCGTCGGCCTCGGGACGACCTCCCCGGGAGCCCGCTTGGAAGTACTCGACACGACCCTCCCCGCGCGCTTCACTTATGACGCCGACCGCTATGTCGACATTCTTGGCAATGTCGGAATCACCATCCACGCGGGCGACGCCCAGAACAATCCCCTGGTACTGACACAGACCGGCGGAAACGGCACCACCCAAGGAGGGATACTGTTCTACACCGGTCCAAACGCGGGCAACACCGAGAAGATGCGCATCCAGCCCGACGGCAACGTAGGCATCGGGACGGTGAGCCCCCAATCCGCCCTGCATGTCCCGGACGGGAAATACGCGCAGTTCGAGGACAACAACGCCGGGGCTCCCGCCGCCGGGGACTGCGACGCGGACACGGAGAGGGGACGCATGTCCATCGACACCACTAATAACAGGCTCTACATCTGCAACGGCGCGACGCGGGGCTGGGATTATCTCGCCCTGACGGACTGACCCGATCCATGTCGGGTCTCTCTGCTATGGCGGAACCGAGATCCTTGTGTTAGACTATCATACTCAGGAGGAAAGCGGCTGAGAAGCTCAATCTTCCAGCATGCCCAGACAACGATGACAGCGTCGGATATCCAACGATGGCGGAGAGAGCGGCTTGCGGCGGACAGGGCCCTGCGCACCCAGCGGTTTCTCGAGTTATCCACGATGACCGCCCGCGAGGCTCGCGCGGCCAGCGACATCCTCCTGCGGCTGGTCCCGGCGTCCGCCTTTCCAGAACGGAATCGGCGCATCCCGGGTCTCGTCCTCCAGCAAGCGGCCTTCCACCATGCCCAACCTCAACCCCCTCTATCGGGCGGCTAATAGGCTTCAAGCAGTCTGCGAACGGAATCATTGGCGCTTCTGCTTCATTGGAGGATTGAGCGTGCAACGATGGGGAGAACCGCGCCTGACCAACGACGTGGATTTGACCCTCCTGACGGGTTTCGGGGAGGAGGAACGCCATATCGGCGCGCTCCTTCGGGAATTCCGCGGCAGGCGCGATGATGCCGCGGAGTTCGCTCTACGATCCCGCGTCCTCCTCTTGAAGGACGCCGCCGGCATTCCCCTAGACGTCGCCCTAGGCGCGGTCCCCTTTGAGGAGCGTTCCGTCGCGCGAGCCTCCCCGCATGCCTTCGCGCCCGGCTGCCGCTTGAGGACTTGCAGCGCAGAGGACTTGGTCATCCACAAGTGCTTCGCCAGCCGCGACCACGACTGGGCCGATGTCGAAGGCATCTTGATACGGAACCTTCGCCGATTGGATTTTTCCTTGATCCGATCCGAATTGCGCTCCTTGGCGGAATTGAAGGAGGATCCGGAGATTCTTCCCAGGCTGGAGCGCAAGATCCGGGAGGTCCGGGACATGGAGCGCTACTCAAACCGTCATCGAGGGGCAGGGAAGAGATCTCCCCGATCCGGGTCTTAGAACTCGGCGGAGCGGGGGACGCGGGGGTAGGGGATGACGTCGCGGATGTTGGCCATGCCCGTGACGAACTGCACCGCGCGCTCAAGGCCCAAGCCGAAGCCCGCGTGCGGCACGGTGCCGTAGCGGCGCAAATCTAGATACCACCAGTAGTCCTCGGGCCGCATCCCGGCCTTGCGGATGCGCTCCTCCAGGACGGCTTGGCGCTCCTCGCGCTGGGAACCGCCAATGATCTCGCCGATCCTGGGCATGAGGACATCCATCGCCGCCACGGTCGGCTCCCCGCCGTGCGCGGAGGCGTCGTCGTTTAGGCGCATGTAGAAGGACTTGATCTTGGCCGGGTAATCCGTCACGATGACCGGCTTCTTGAACTTCTCCTCGGTGAGCCAGCGCTCGTGCTCGGTCTGCAGGTCGCTGCCCCAGGTCGGCGGGTACTCCCACGCGCGGCCCGCTTTCTGGAGCAGGTCCACCGCCTCGGTGTAGCTCACGCGCGCGAAGTCGCTCTCCACGATGGGGCGCAGGGTCGCGGCCAGGTCCACCTCGTTGAACTTGGAGAGGAAGGCCAGGTCCTCGGGACAGCGTTCGAGCACGGAGCGGAACATCGCCTTGAGGAAGCGCTCGGCCAAGGCCGCGTCGTCCTCGATGTCGTGGAAGGCCATCTCCGGCTCGATCATCCAGAATTCGGAGAGATGGCGGGGGGTGTTGGAATTCTCCGCCCGGAAGGTGGGCCCGAAGGTGTAGATCTTCCCCAGGGCGCAGGCGTAGGTCTCGCCCTCGAGTTGGCCGGAGACCGTGAGATAGGCCTGCTTGTTGAAGAAGTCCTGGGAAAAATCCACCTTCCCGTCCGCGCCGCGGGGGGGCTTCTCCGGGTCGAGCGTCGAGACGCGGAACATCTGCCCCGCGCCCTCGCAGTCGCTGGCCGTGATGACGGGCGTGTGGACGTAGAGGAAGCCCTCGGACTGGAAGAAGTCGTGCACCGAGCGGCAGACCTCGTTGCGCACGCGCGCCACCGCGCCGAAGAGATTGGTGCGCGCCCTCAGGTGAGCCACTTCGCGCAGGAATTCCAGGGTGTGCTTCTTGGGCTGGATGGGGTAGGTCTCCCCATCGGCCTTTCCCAGGACTTGCACCTCCGACGCCTTGACCTCCACGGCTTGGCCTTTTCCGGGGCTCGCGACCACCGCGCCCCTCACGAGAATGGAACACCCGGCCCCGAGCAACGCCACCTCGCTCTCGTAGTTGGGAAGCGACTTATCAGCCACGACCTGGACGCTGGCCTGGCAGGAGCCGTCGTTGAGCGTGATGAAGCAGAAGCCGCCCTTGCTCAGGCGCACGGTCTTGACCCAGCCGGCCAGGGCGAGGGAGGCGCCGGGAGCGGTCTTGAGCGCGTCGCGGACCAGGCTGCGGGGGGGGAAAGCCATGACCGGGAATCAGACCGTGCCGAAAGTCCGGTCCCCGGCGTCTCCCAGCCCGGGCACGATGTAGCCGTTCTGGTTGAGCACCGGGTCGATGGCCCCCGTATAGATGTGCACGTCGGGGTGCTCGCGGTGGACGCGGCGCAGGCCCGTGCGCGTAGCCAAAAGGCAGACGAACGCGATCTCCTTGGCCCCGTCGGTCTTGAGGATGCGCACCGCTTCCGCGGCCGAGCCTCCGGTGGCCAGCATGGGATCCAGAAGCAGAACGAGGGTCTTGTCCAGGCCGGAGGGAAGGCGGACATAATAGCGCACGGGGTTGAGCGTCTCCTCGTTGCGGTAGAGCCCGATGTGGCCCATGCGCGCCTCGGGGAGCACGCGGGCGAGGCCGGGCATCATGCCCAGTCCGGCCCGGAGTATGGCGGTCAGGCAGACGGGTTGGGCGAGCTTGCGGCAGGCGGCGGTCTTGAGCGGGGTGCTCACCTGCACGGTCTGGGTCTTGGCCGAGCGGAGCGCTTCCAGCCCCAGCACCACGCCCGCGGCGTCCATCTGCTCCGCGAAGCGGCGGGTCGGGGTGGACTTGTCGCGCAGATGCGAGAGGATGTCCTCGAGGAGGGGATGTTCCACGACCGTGACTTTGTTCATGATTATTTGACCACCTTTAGGATGATGGGCGGCACCCGGGGTCGGGCCCGGGAGACCGCGACGGCTTGGGCGAATAGCTCCCGGCCCGCGGCCAGGCGCGCCTTATCAGCGGCGAACAGCTCGGCCAGGCATTCCCCCTTGCGCACGCGCTCGCCGACCTTGCGCCGCAGGAGGATGCCCGCGCCGTAGTCGATGGCGTCCTCCTGGCGGTCGCGTCCGGCGCCCAGGCAGACGCCGGCGCGGCCCACCAGACGGGCGTCGAGCCGGGAGAGGAAGCCCTCGCCCGAAGAGAGGAACTCCGCGCTCTTCGCCGCGCGGGGCAGGAAGCGTCCGGGGTCGTCGGCCACGCGCGGCTCCCCGCCTTGGGCCCTAACCATGGCCTTGAAGCGCTCCAGCGCCTTGCCGTTCTTGAGGAGCACCTCGAGCTTCTCCGCTCCCTCGCGCCAGTCGCGCGCCTTGCGCGTGAGGGCGAGCATCCAGCCGCGGAGTGACAGGGTCACCT
>CAYHRV010000264.1:0-4415 GCA_964359165.1 uncultured Elusimicrobia bacterium | reverse complement strand
AACTCACCTCAAACTCGGCCCTCCAAATTGAATCAGTTATTGTTTGCCAGGCCCTAACGGCGGGTAGCGGCCGGCCGGGCGCCCGCCTGCCGGCTATTGGGGGGCCGGATGGGCGTGGTCGAGCTTGGGAGCGTCCTTGGGCTCGCCTTTGCGGATGAGCCGCCAGGGGTTCTTCTTGAGGTCCGCGGTCAACTCCTCCACGTTCTGAAGGATCGCCGGCAGATGGGCCATGGCCGCGTCCAGGTTGGCCAGGGAACGCTCGATCTCCGTGCGGCGCTTGGTCAGCAGCGCCGAGGAGTCCTCGGTGAACCGGCGGGTCTGGCCGAGGGTGGACTTGATGTCGCCGCGGTTCTCCTCCAGAAGCAGGTTAAGGTTCCCGACTAAGCGGTTGGTCCCGGTGATGGTGCCCTGGAGCTGGGTCAGGGTGGCTTTGATCTGGGTGCCGGGGTCGGCTCCCTGGATGCTCTTGACCACCTCCTCGACTCGCCCCAGAACCGCGTTGGCCTGCTTCATGAGGTCCGCGTCCGAGACCACGGGAAGCAGAGCGTCCTTGGCCACGGACGGGGCCGTGGTCTCGTCTGCCGGAGGCATGAGCTCCAGAAGTTTGGCTCCGCCGAAGCCCTTGTTGCGCACCATGACCTTGGTGCCCTGGCGCAGGCGGATCTCGCTTTTGACCGCGAGGCGCACGACGAAGTGGAAGGTGGGCTCGTAGGCGATGGACACGCGGTCCGCGCTCCCGGCCTTGTAGCCCTTGTAGATCACGTCGACGCCGGGCTCGATGCCGGCGATGTCGGTGAGGTGGATGTTGACCGGCGTGGTGTTGGAGGTCAGGCGCTCCCGATTGACGAATAGGAGCATCGCCAGGAAGAGGAGCGCCACCCCCACGACCAGGGCTCCGGCGGCCACGTCGTTGTTGTCGAAATCCATCCTCGCCTCCTCGATCTCAGCCGATGAACGATCCGATCTCCGCGTCGGAGCAGGACATCAGGGCTTCGCGGTCCGGGAAATAGTCCATGCGGCCGTGCCCCACGAAAAGAAAGGCGTCGCCGAAGTCCAGCCAGGCGCGCAGATCCGAGGCCGCGAGGAAGAGGGCGGTCCGGCCCTCGGACTTGACCTGGCTCAGCATCAGGCGGATGGCCTTGGCCGCGTGGGCCTCCGCCTCGCCGTAAGGCTCCTCCACGGCCAGGAGCGCCGGGTCCATGAGCCGGGCCCGTACGAACTGGGCCAGGCGCCGGTTGGAGACTCCGGCCAGGGCCGGGAGATGATCGGCCATCGCGCGTATTCCGAGCTCCTCGAACGCGGCGCGGGCCGCCTCCTGAGCCTCCCGGGGAGGGCTGGCCTTATGGTAGACGAGGGGGAGGGCCGCGTTCTGCACGAGGGTCAGGTTGCTCAGGAGCCCGCCTTCGTGGGGGATGTAGCTCACGGGGAAGCGTCCCGCCGGCGCGTCCACGCGGACCGTTCCGGAGACCGGGCGGGTCACGCCCGCGCAGACCTTGAGCAGGAGGCGCTTGACCCCGTGGCCGAAGGCCAGCGTGCACCGGCCCCGCTCCAGGGACAGGTCGAAGGGCGGCAGGGCTTCGAGAGGGCCCTTGGGGAAGCGCACGGCGCGCAGCTCGAGCGCGCTCATAGCAGGTACACGAAAGCGGCCAGGATGCCGTCGACGAGGAAGACCACGCCCAGGCAGGTGACCACGGCGCGGGTCACCGCGCGGGGAAGTTCCGTCGGAGAGCGCTGGACGCGCAAGCCGAAGTAGCAGGAGATGAAGGCCGTGCTGCCTCCGAAGAGGAGCGCCTTGGCCGCGGTCAGGACGAGGTCCTGGTTGGTGAGCGCGGCGAGCACCCGCCCGCGCAGGAGCGCGAAGGAGAGGTCCATGAGAGGCATGGAGGCCGCGAAGCCCCCCAGGATGCCCATGAGGTTGAAGACGGCGCAGAGGATGAGCATGGCCAGCATGGCTCCCAGCATCCGGGGGAGGACCACGAAGACCAGGGGGTCTATGCGGTGGGCCAGGAGCACGTCGATCTCCCCGTTGAGGCGCATGGAGCCCAGTTCCGTGGCCATGGCCGTGCCGGAGCGGCCGATGAGCACCACGGCCGTGACCAGGGGAGCCATTTCGCGCACGATGAGTCCCACGAGGAAGGCTCCGATCAGGTCGTCGGCCAGCCCCGAGAGCACGCTGAAGGATTGGATGATGG
This sequence comes from uncultured Elusimicrobia bacterium, assembly GCA_964359165.1. Lineage (GTDB taxonomy): Bacteria > Elusimicrobiota > Elusimicrobia > UBA1565 > UBA1565 > CAYHRV01. The sequence continues at coordinate 2,223 of CAYHRV010000264.1, read as the reverse complement.
AGACCCCGCCCAGGATGGTGGCGATCGCCGCGATCAAGAAGATGGCCTGGGTTCCGCTGAAGCGGGTCTGATCGAGGGTGATCTTGAGCAGGAGGCGCAGGTCGACCTCCCCGAGGCGGGAGATGCTCCGGAGCATGGCCCAGGCCATGTCCGAGATGTTGCCCACATGGCCGAGCCCGCCGCGCAGCCAGCGTCCCAACCGGAGGAGGAAAAGCCCCATGGCCGTCAATTTACCAAATTAGAAATAGCTGTTGAGGCCGACGCTCGCTTCCTGATACGGGGTCCTGCGCGTCAAGGAGACCCGAAGCTCCGAGTCCCGTCCCAGGCTCAGGCACCACTCCAGCTTCGCCGAAGAGCGGCTTCTCCCGTCGCCCAGAAGATAGTCGCGGTGGCCGGACTCCAGTTGGAGCCGTCCCGCCCGGCCGAAGTCGAGCACGGCCCCGGCCGCCGCGCCGCCCCCGAAACGGCCGCCTTTCTCGAACACGCCTCCGGCCGACAGTTCGGCCTCCGCGAACGCGTACAGGAGGCTCCCGCCGCCGGGCTTCCAGGAGAGGCCCGAGCCTCCCTCCAGGACCGGGGCCAGACAACGGGCTCCCCGGCAGCCGAGCTCCGGCAGGCTCCGCAGGCCCGAGGCCGCCTTCCAGGAGGGCCTGCGTATCCAGGGGTCGAGGGGAGAGAAGGAGGCGATGTTCACGGCCGTGGCCTCCTCCACCCAGATCCCTCCGTTGCGGCGGTCATGGCGCAGGCGCAGGCCGAACATCTCGAGCAGGCTGTCCGGGACGTACCCTCTCTGGAGGGCGAGGGTGTCGTGCAGGGCCGGGCGGATGGAGAATTCCTCGAAGGCCGCGTCCTTTCCGGCCCCGAGGGCGAAGCCCCAGCGCGCGGTCTCATGGCCGTCCTCCACCGGCGACTTGTGTGTCCGGACCTCGAGCGCCGTCCCCGGCGCGAGGCGGCTCCGTCTCTTGAGCAGGCCGGCCTCCTTGCGAAGAACTTCGGGGGCGTCTTTCTCCTTGAACCCGGCTCGATAGCGCAGGAGGTCCAGGGAGGAGTCCAATACGGCCGCTTGCCTTTCGGGCGGCAGACGGCCTAGTTCCTCCAGGGGCCCCTCCTCCGGTCCTTGAGCCAGACCGGCCGCGAGGCCGAGCTCGTCTTTCGAGAGTCCCTTCCTCCCCTCCAGCATCCGGCTGACCAGCGAGGGGCGGTAGCGCGGCGGACCGGCGAGCCCGCTTTCGCGCAGGAGGCGGACCGTGTCCGCCGGGACCACCTGAAGGGGCAGTTTCTCGGAGAGGCGCAGGGAAGGGTCGGCGGCCTCGAGGAGGGGCAGGAGCTGGTAGGAGCAGTTCTTGGTCAGGAAATAGTAATCGAAATGGGCCGAGCCGAGCTCCCAGGCATGGCGCAGAAGCATGTCCACGGTGCGCGTGCCCAGGTCGAGGCGGTATTCCCACAGGTCCCGGCTCTCGAGGTTGTTGTATTCCTGCACCTTCATGTAATAGGGAAGGAGAGAGAAGCGGCCCGGGAAGCCTCCGGTGAGCCCGAACAGGGCGAAGAGGACTCCGCTCCGGGTGTCGGTCTGCGCCGCGAAATTGAGGCTGTAGTCCAGGAGCCCTCCGTCTTCCCGGCCCCGTTCATCGAGGCGAAGGAAGGTGTGTCCGTACATGGACGAGGGGTTGTTCAGGTAGGCGTCGGCGTAGACGAGGGTCAGGGAGTCCGGAGCCCCCCGCCACGCCTTGAAGCGCGCGCAGGGCTGTTCCGGCAGTTCTCGCGGGTCGAAGGCGAGGCGCTCCTTGAGCCAGGCGTAGCGCGCCGGAAAGCGGCATTGCGCGTGCTGTCTCTTCTGTTCATCGGGCTCGGGCTGCTCGAAGAAGGCCCGCAGGGTGGCCTCCAGCTCCGCGCGCGGGGAACCGGAGCCCGAGGGGGAGAGGAAGAAGTCCGCCCCGCGCGCTTCGCTCCGCATCGAGCCCATGGGCCCCCGGCGGTAATGGAGGAGCCTCGCCCAGGCGTCCGATTCCGCCAGGCGGAGCTCCCCGGCCCGCGCGAGCAGACTTTGAAGGGGGCTCTCCTGCGCCCGGGCGCCGGCGCCCAGGAGGAGGGCCGAAACGAAAAGGAGCGGGATCCGCATGGAATGTGCGCGGGGCCGGGCCGAGGTGCGGCCGAAGGGGCCGGAGAACGCCGCGGCGCCCCGGGACCGATCTTGCAGGCCAGACCCTGCCGCCGCCCCCCGAA
>CAYHRV010000263.1:0-4444 GCA_964359165.1 uncultured Elusimicrobia bacterium | reverse complement strand
CCCGTCAGCGCACCCCCCGCGGGGGTGTGCTTCCGTCCGGGGGCCATGTCAGCACGCCCCCCGCGGGGGCGTGCTCGTTCGGGGGCCTTATTCTGTTTCATAGGAAGAATCCTCATAGTCAACGCGCCCTCCCTTCGGGAGGGCGTTCAGGCCTCCCACTCCAACGCCCCCTTGCGCCAGGCATAGAGCAATCCCAGGAACAGCACTCCCAGGAAGACCAGCATCTCCAGCAAGGCCAGTGGACCGACATCCCTCACCGTGACCGCCCAGGGATAGACGAACAGGGTCTCCACGTCGAAGATCACGAACAGCAACGCGAAGACATGGAAGCGGATGTTGGTCTTGATCTCCGTCGTGCCGACCGCCTCCATGCCGCACTCATAGGTGGTCCCCTTGATGGGGTCAGCCACCGAGGGGCGCAGGAGGTCGGAGGCGATCAGGGAGCCCGCGGCGAAAAGCAGTCCGACCAGGAGGAAGGCGTAGACGGTCAGATATTCAAGCATCATTGCCGCCACCACGGGGACGGCGCGAGGGGGCCCTCATCGGCGGACTCGGCCCGGGCGTGTGCTTTTTCCTGGATCAGCACCTTGAAGGATTCCCCCATCCCGTCGGGGTGGAAAAGCGTCTTGACGCGGTTGCGCTCGGAGTATTCCTCCGCCGAGGAGCCCCGGGGGATGAGGTCGAGCACTCCCCGGTCCAGCAGGAAGCGGCCCAAAGTCGAATAATGGACGTCCACGAGCCCGGCGACCCTCCCGGCCTCGATGAGCGCGTCAAAATCGACGGACGCGGTCAGATCCTGTTCCCCGGGAGATGCAAGCAGGTCGGAGCCGATGGCGTGGCGGCGGTAACTTCGGGGAGGGTTCGGACCCCCGCCGCGATGCCCGTAATCGATGGTGATGAGGGCCCCCGCCCGGAGCTTGGAGGCGGCTTCCCGAATCCAGCGGATGGCGTCGAGCGAAACGGCATGGCGGCCGCCTTCCGGCAGGAACTCGGCCGCCGCTTCGGCCTCGCGTGCGAGTTCCGGAGCCGAGGGGGCGCCGAGGCGTGCCCCAAGCCCGCCTCCGGCCTCTTCCACTACATGGATTTCTCCCACCCGGCCGCCGCTTTTCTCCAGCACATGAACAGGGAAGGCGTCCACCAGCTCGTTGGAGAGGAACACACCGCATACGGGCAACAGGTCCGCCAAACGGCTATAACCCAGCACCCTCCCCTCCTCCCCCAGGGAGGCCACGCTCTCGAGCAGGAGGCTTTCCACCCGCTCGACGAGGGCATAGCGAAGGCGGGCGTGGAGGTCCGGGCGTGAAATCCGGATGGAGTGAAGGATCTGACGGGCCAGCGCTCCATCGCCGGAACCCATCTCCACGATGAATAGGGGAGACCGGGGCATGGCCTTGGACACGGAGTCCAAGCGCGAGACGATCTCCTTGGTCAGGATGCGGGAGAAGGCAGGACTCAACTCAGGGGAGGTATAGAAATCCTCCCCGGACTTCCTCCGTGGATAGAAACCGCTCCTGGAATATAGGGCGGATTCCATGAAATCCCGGAAAGTCTTCACCAGTTCTCTCAGCGCGGCGGACGCGCCGGGACCGGACTAAAGGTCTTCTGCCCCGAGCGTCTTCTTTTTCCCGTCCGCCTTCACCTTCTCGATGGCCGCCTGGATGATCTGGGTCACCTTGCCGGAGAGAGCCTCGACAAAGTCGCCGCCGGTGCGAAAACCCGCCTCCTTAACGATCGACTTCACCTTGCTGACGACCACCACTGTGTCGGCCATTCTGATCTCTCCTTTTTATTACCGAACGTTTCCCCCGAAAGCCCCCGCAGGCGTTCGCGGGGGTCTCCCGATCATACGCCCCATCGCGGGGACGCGGGGAATCCGAGCGAAAAAATTACCATTCCTCCGCACGGTTGTCAAATCCGTGGCGCGGGCAGGAATCGAACCTGCGACCTAGCGCTTATGAAACGCCCGCTCTAACCTCTGAGCTACCGCGCCATCTCGCGCAGCTCGCGGAAAATCCCTGGATTTTCCGCGGACTGCGGCGTATTCTAGCAATTTGTACGCGGCGCACAAGTGCGCCGCGCGTTTTCAAAAAGCCCTCCGCGTTCAACGCCGAGCGTTGGACGCGCAGGGCGATTACTTAGGCTCCGAGTCTCCCTTCAAACGGGCGATCGCTTCTTCGGCTTGGACTTTCAGGCGCTGGTGGGGGGTGCGCTTCAGGAAGGCTTCGAGGACCGGCAGGGACGCCGGGTCTCCGGCCGAGGAAAGCGCTTGAAGGGCGGCCAGGGCCACCCGCTCATCCTCGTCGTCGAGCGAGGAGGCGATCCAGGAAAGCGCCTCGGGGTCCGTCTTTACGAAGGAGGCCAGCGCGCGCAAGGCCGTGCTGCGGGCCGGATGAGAGCGGGAGGCGCCCGCGGTTTTTCGGAGCACGGGGAGCAGACCGATGTCGCGGATCTGAGCCAGGCCGTCGACCGCCCCGCAGGCGAGTATGTCCCAATAGGAAGGCTCCTTAAGGAGTTTTTTGAGCGCCGCTCCCCAACGACCGTCCCGCGTCTTGCCCAGGGCTCGGGCCGCCTCCGCCCGGACGTTGAGACTCGGGTCCGAGCGCATCAAGCGGAAAAGCTCCCCCGCCGAGTTCCGGGAGCGGAAATCCCCCAGGGCGGTGACCACGGCCCGACGCGCCTTGGGGTGGGGGACCCCCAGCAGGGACCTGAGTTCCTGGAGCGCCGCCTCGGTCCGTATGGACCCGAGCGCCCTGGCCATCTCCGCCGCAGCCCCCCAGAAGGGCTCCCGCCGGAAAGCCGCGCCGAGCGCCCGGACCGCCTGGGCGTCCCCCCAGCGGGCGACTGCGTGCGCGGCGTCGATGCGGCCGAGCGCGGTAGGCCCGGAGAAGAGTTGCCCGAGCCAGAGACCGAGCGGCTTATGTTCGTCGATCTTGGCCAGGAGGCGGTGCTCCGGGTCGAACTCGGCCAGGGCCGGCTCGCCGGGAAGGCGGTACTCGAACACGGCCTCCTTCTTGTCGGCCTGCTCATGGAAATCCCTGGTCCAACTCCCCCCCTCTCCGGTGAAGCGGAAACTCACCGGGAGGCGGTACGCCGCCTCCTTCTGGGTCTGGCGCACGCGCATCCGCGCCTTTCGGGCGCGGGGGTCGAAGCGGTAGTAGATGGATAAGACCGGGTGCCCCGACCGGAAGACCCATTGGTCGAAGAAGCCCCGGAGATTGCGGCCCGAGCAGTCCTCGATCGCGGCGATGAAGTCGGAAGTCTCCACGCTGCCGTTGCGGTGCTTGCGCAGATAGTGCGCCAAGGACTTCCCCCAGACCTCCGGGCCCAGTTCCCCGCGGAGCATGTGGAGGACGCAGGCTCCCTTCTCATAGAGGTGCCGGTCGAAGAGGACATTGGCGTATTTATAGGTGTTGCAGACGATGGGGCGGCGGTAGCGCCCGGCGTCCTCCCGCAGGTAAGCCCCGGCGCACTGGCGGAGCTCGTAGTCCGCCTCGTCGCGCCCGCGCGCGCCTTCGAGGAAGAGGTATTCCGCGTAGGTCGCGAAACCCTCGTTGAGCCAGGCGTGGGACCAGTCCCGGCAGGTGACGAGGTCGCCGAACCACTGATGGGCCAATTCGTGGGCCACGAGCAGGTCCATGTCGTTGTCGAGGGACGCGCGGTCGTCGATGAGGCAGGCGTCGGTCTGCGTGGTCGCCGTGGTATGCTCCATCCCGCCGGCCGGGTAGCGGGAGACGGCGACCTGGGCGTATTTCGCGTACGGGTAGCGCATGCCGAAGGCCCGGGAGAACAGGGCCAGGGCGCGGGGGGTGGCGGAGAAACCCCGGGCGGCGTCCGCCTCGCGGCCCTTCTCGCAGAAGTAGGAGACCCGGACGCCTTCCCAGTCGTCGCGGACCTCGGAGAACCTGCCCACGGCCAGGGAGACCAGATAGAGGGAATGGGGGTGGTCCATGCGCCAATGGAAGCTCTCCCGCCCGCCCTTAGCCTGCCGCTCAACGAGGACTCCGTTGGATACGGCGCAATAGCCCTTGGGGACGCTGACGCGCAGCTCGGTGGTGGCCTTCTCGTGGGGGGCGTCATGGCAGGGGAACCAGCAGCGCGTGTCGTCGGGTTGTCCATGGCTGAAAAGCTGGGGCCAGCGGTTGCGCGTGAGCTTGGAGGCCGGCACAAAACGCAGGCCGAGGCGGGGGCGCGCGAGGCGGTAGCGCACCTCCAGGAGCGCCTCTTCACCGGGGAGGAGGCCTTTGGGAAGCGCCGCCTCCAGGACGCCGTCTCGGTGGCGGAAGGAGATGGACCGGCCTCCGGCGCGCACGGAGGAGACGCGCATCTCGCAGGCGTCGAGGCGGATGCGCCGCGTCGGACGGAAGGCTTTCAGGGTGAGGGCGCAGACTCCGTCCACGACGGAGCGGCGGAAGTCCACCGAGAGATCGAGCCGGACGTGGAGGGT
>CAYHRV010000262.1:0-4452 GCA_964359165.1 uncultured Elusimicrobia bacterium | reverse complement strand
TGGAAGAAGCCTTTCTCGATGGCCGGGATCACTCCGCCCAGGCCGCGTATCCTGGCGAGTATGTCCAAGGCCCTGCGCTCCATCTCGTCGGTGAGGCTCTCCAGGTAGTAGGAGCCGCCCAGGGGGTCGGCGGTGTCGGCGACGCCGGTCTCCGCGGCCAGGACCTGCTGGGTGCGCAGGGCGAGCATGACCGCCTCGTCGGTGGGGAGGGCGAGCGCCTCGTCGTAGGAGTTGGTGTGGAGGCTCTGCGTGCCCCCCAGCACCGCCGCCAGAGCCTGGTAGGAGACCCGCGCGAGGTTGTTGAGGGGCTGCTGGGCGCTCAGGGACACCCCGGCGGTCTGGCAATGGGTCTGGAGCATCCAGGAGATCTCGCTCTTGGCCCCCATCTCCTCGCGCATGAAGCGGGCCCAGATGCGCCGGGCCGCGCGGAGCTTCGCGATTTCCTCGAAGAAGCAGTTGTGGACGTCGAAGAAGAAGGAGAGCCTCCGGGCGAAATCGTCGGGAGCCAGGCCGCGGCCGGCCAGGCGCCGGGCGTATTCCATCCCGTCGGCGAGGGTGAAGGCCAACTCCTGGACGGCGCTCGCCCCGGCTTCGCGGATGTGATAGCCCGAGATGGAGATGGGGTAATAGCGGGGGACCTCCTTGACGCAGTACTCGATGGTGTCGAGCACGATGCGCATCGAGGCTTCCGGCGGGTAGAGGTATTCGTTCTGCGCGATGTACTCCTTGAGGATGTCGAGCTGGAGAGTGCCGCGCACCCGCTTGGCCGGGACCCCCTGCTTCTCGGCGACGGCCAGATACATCGCCAGCAGGGCGGGCGCCGGAAGGTTGATGGTCATCGAGGTGGAGACCTTGGCCAGGTCGATGCCTGAGAATAGCTCCTCCATGTCGCGCAGGGAGGAGACGGCCACGCCTTCGCGCCCCACTTCGCCGGCCGCCCGGGGGTCGTCGGCGTCCACGCCCATCAGGGTGGGCAGGTCGAAGGCCGTGGAGAGGCCGGTCTCGCCGTGCTCCAGCAGATATTTGAAGCGCGCGTTGGTGTCCTTGGCGCTCTTGTGTCCGGCGAATTGGCGCATGGTCCAATGCGAGGCCCGGTAGCCCGAGGGCTTGAGGCCCCGGGTGAAGGGGTAGTGGCCCGGCTCTCCCAGCCGCGCGGCGAGGTCCGCTCCCTCGATATCCCGGGCGGCGTACTCCCGCCGCACGGGTATCTCGGAGAGCGTGGTGGGGTCCTCGGTCATGACCTTGGAATTTATCACTTTTCCCGCCGAAAATCGAGCAAAGCCGTCAAGCGGTCGGAGAGTTCGCGCGCCTTGGAGGCATCCCCGCGCAGCCGAGCGAGGAGTATCCGGTTCTGAAGGAGGGGCGGGAAATTCGGATCCATCTCCTGGGCCCTCTCCAGGACCCGGTCCGCTTCCTCCAGCGCGAGCGCATCCCCCCGCCGTCCGGCGTTGATCAACGACGAGCCCAGAGTCTGCAGCGCGTCGATATCCCCGGGCCGTCTGCGCACCGCTTCCCTCCCCAGGGCCACGGCCTCGGCCAGCATCCGCCCGGCCTCCCGGGCGTCCTCGGTCCTATCGGCCTTCGCGAAGAGGAAGCGCGCGTAGGACATCCGGTAATTCGTCTCGAAGGGGTTCAAGCGCATCGCCGACCTCCAGGAATCAACGGCCGGAGCCTCCTCCACGGCCGAGGAGAGGACCAGCGCGCGCTTCTGATGGTAATCCGCCAGGCAGAGACGCCCGACCCCGAGCGCCGCGAGGAGCAGGACGGTTGCGGCCGCAGCCGCCTCCCAGGAGCCGGGGGGACCGGACGCAGGGGAGGCCGGTCCATCCTTCTGCGAAGCTCCCGCTCCCTCGGCGAGACCCGCCAGCGCGGCCGCCGCGGCGAGGGCCGCAAGCGGGACGGGGTTGAGCTTGGCCTGGAGAAAAAGGCCGAGCAGGGACCCGGAGATGGCTGCGGCCTCGGGCCGCAACGGACCTTTGAGGGCCCGGGCGCAGGAAGCGGCCAGGGCCCAAAGAAGCCAGAGATACGCGGCCAGCCCGGGAAGCCCGAGAGTGGCCGCGGCTTGCAGAAGGTCGTTGTGGGCGCTCGCCTGGCCTTGGGAGGGGCCCAAAGAGCGGATGAGGCCGGGGGTCCTTTCCCGCCGCAGAGCATTCTCGAAGGCGTCCGGACCGGTCCCGAGCAAAGGGTGATGAAGCGAGATGAGCAGACCGCTGTGCCAGAGGTGGAGGCGGGCGGCGTCGGAGACGGAGTGCCGCCGGAACCGGCCTGCCGAGAGGAAGACCGCGCCGAGAAGGAGGAGCGCGCCGGCCGCTACGACGGCCCAGGCGCGCGCGCTGCGCGCGGGGAAGCGGACCCGCCCGGCCAGGACGAGATAGGCGAAAACCCCGGCTGCGGCGGAGAGCCAGGCTCCCCTGGATAGCGTCAGGAGAAGCGCCGCGCCGCAAGAAAGAAGGGCGCAGACGCCCAAGGCTCGGGGAAAACCGCCGCGGTCGAGCGCGAGGTGAAGGGCCACGGGGATGTTCAAGACGAGACAGGCGCCCAGGTACACCGGACTGCCCATGGAGGAGACGACCCGGCCCCCCTCCGGGAGCCTTCCGACCCCGATGAAAGGCTCCAGGCCCGCTCCCTGGAGGACGCCGTAGAGGCCGCAGAGCGCGCCGGCCGCGCTCAGGACGCCCAGCAGGAATCCGGGCGAGCGGCTCTCCCGGGAGAACGCGCAGGCATAATAAAGCCCGGCGCAGAGCCCGAGCGGCAACAGTCCGTAAAAGTAGGCCCGGTAGTGTCCGACCAGGCTCAGCCAGCCGTCCGATGAGAACGCGGCGGAAAGGAGGAGGACCGCGCCCAGGGTCAGGAGCGGGGCATCGAGGAGAGTGGGGCGGGGGACGCGCCGGCGCAAGGACTCCAGCCAGAGCCCCGCCCACGCCGCGCAGCAGGCCGCGCAGAGGAAAAGGAGTTTCGGCAGGGAATACATGGCCGCCTGGCGGGCCGAGAACACGAGCAGGGGAGCCCCGATCGCGAAGGACAGCGCGAAGCGGGTCACTGGAATGGTCTCAGCGGCGTTTTTCGCCGTCCTTTCTCCGGCCCCGTTTCTCATCGATCCGCTTGTGTAGGCGCTCGCGCCCCTGCCGGCCGCGTTCCTGGAGGCGCTCGCGCCGGCCTTCCCTCTTCTGGAGCATCCTCTCACGCAGCTCGCGCCGTTTCTCGGGGGGGAGGGCCTTCCAGCGCTTGCGCAGGGTTTCCCGACGGGAGCGGATGTGCTTGAGCCGCTCCCGCATCCGCGCCATGCGCCGCAGGGCGCGGGGAGGCAGAGGCCTGCGGCCCCGGAGCACCTCCGTCTCCTGGTTGGCCCCCAGCGTGACGCGCGAGTCCGCCTCCTCGCCCGCGCTGCTGACCGACACCTCTCCCTCGTCGAAGACCGCTACCGCGGTGTCCTCGGGGCCGGAGGTCTCCACGCTGAATTCCGTGCCGCGCAGGGCGGCCACGGCCCCCTGCGTGCGCACGCGCAAGCGCGAGTCCGACAAGAGCCTGCGCAGTTTCGCGCTCAGGAGCCCGAGCCGGAGAGTGAACCAGGAGTCGCGGGGGTCGAGGGAGCCTACGATGAACTCCGAGTCCGGACCGAGCTCGATGAGGCTCTCGGCGTCGAGGGCGAGCTCGGCCCTGGACTCGGGGCCGGTGACCAGACGGTCTCCGTCCTCCAGCGGCATGTCGGCCTCGGCCGCGGCCCCTTCCTGGGCCCCCTCCGAAAAGATCTCGACCTCTCCCTCCACCGCGCTCACGCGCGCGTCCCACGACCCCTCCTGCGCGGCGAGGGGGAGGCTCAAGGCGAGCAGGAGAGTCCCGAGCCCCATCAAGATTCCCGAACGAGGCGGAAGAAGCGATGCTTCCCGACTTTCAGGTGGACGGGACCGTCCGGACGGCCGGAGAAGAACGCCTGCAAGGGCTCGTCCTGGAGCTTGAGGCCCTCCGCGGAGACGGCGCCCTGCTCGAGGAGGCGCTGGGCCTCCTTGCGGGACTTGGCCGCGCCGATGGAGGCCAAGAAGGCGCTCCAGGAGGCGCCCAGGGATTCCTCCGTGACCGCCGCCCGAGGCACATCCTCGGGGACCTCGCGCCGGGAGAAGGCGGATTCGAAGAACTCCCTCTCGGCCTTGGCGGCCGCGGGCCCGTGGAAGCGCGCGGTGAGCTCTTCGGCGAGCGCCTTCTTGGCCTCCATCGGGTGCAGGCGCGCGACCTCGCCCATGTCCCGCGTGGTCAAGAGCTCGAAGTAGCTCCCCATGAGCTCGTCGGAGACTTTCATGAGCTTGCCGAAGACCTCGCGGGGAGGCTCGTTGAGACCGACGGAATTCCCGTAGGATTTCGACATCTTCTTGCGCCCGTCGAGGCCGTTGAGCAGGGGGAGCGTCATGGCGACCTGCGGCTCGAGCCCCGCGTCTTTCTGCATCTGGCGTCCCATCA
>CAYHRV010000261.1:0-4495 GCA_964359165.1 uncultured Elusimicrobia bacterium | reverse complement strand
GGGACAGCGCGAGCTCATCATCGGCGACCGCCAGACCGGCAAGACCACCATCGGCATCGACGCCATCATCAACCAGAAGGATTCCCCCCGGCGTCCCGTCTGCATCTACGTGGCGGTGGGCCAGAAGCAGTCCACCGTGGCCAACGTGGTCAAGATCCTGGAGGACCACGGGGCGATGGAGTATTCCATCGTGGTCAGCGCCTCGGCGGCGGAGCCGGCCCCCTTGCTCTACATCGCGCCCTACTCCGGCTGCGCCATGGGAGAGGAGTTCCTCTGGGCCGGCCGGGACGTGCTGGTCATCTACGACGACCTCTCCAAGCACGCCCAGGCCTACCGTCAGCTCTCGCTCCTCCTGCGCCGCCCGCCGGGGCGCGAGGCCTACCCGGGCGACGTGTTCTACCTCCACTCCCGGCTCCTGGAGCGCGCCTGCAAGCTCTCGGACAAGAACGGGGGAGGCTCCCTGACCGCCCTTCCCATCATCGAGACGCAGGCGGGCGACGTGTCCGCCTACATCCCGACCAACGTCATCTCGATCACCGACGGGCAGATCTACCTGGAGACCGGGCTCTTCTACTCCGGGGTGCGGCCGGCCGTCAACGTCGGCCTCTCTGTCTCGCGCGTGGGCGGAGCCGCGCAGACCAAGGCCATGAAGCAGGTGGCCGGGAAGCTGCGTTTGGACCTCGCCCAATACAACGAGCTCGCCGCCTTCGCCCAGTTCGGCTCGGACCTGGACAAGACCTCCCAGCAGCAGCTCGCCCGCGGGCAGAGGATGGTGGAGCTCCTCAAGCAGGACCAATACGAGCCCATGACCGTGGCCGAGCAGGTCTGCGTCCTCTTCGCCGGAATCAGCGGAGTCCTCGACGACGTCCCGGTGAGCGCCGTCCGCCGTTTCGAGGGCGAGCTCCGCGCGTTCTTCGCCGGCAAGCATGGGGACATCCTCTCCGAGATCGGGGAGAAGAGGGAGCTCTCGGACGCGCTGAAGGGAAGGATGGAAGCCGCCTGCGCCCAATTCAAGAAAGGCTTCCATGCTTGATCGGATCGCGAAGGCGGTGCTGGGCGGGCTGCTCGCGGCGGCCCTCTCGGCCGGGGGATCGGCGGCCCAGGCTCCGGCCCCGGCGCAGACCTATCTCATCAGCCTGAGCCTCGTCGAGGCGCTCGTCGCCATCGACAAGACGGACCTCTCCGCGGTGTTCAGCTTCGTCCCCGAGCAGAACGCCCCCATGGCGTTGGCCACCTACCTCATGGGCGACCATGGGGCTCTCAAGCGGTTCCTCAAGAAATGCCGCAAGGACTACGACGCCGCCCAGGGCATCAACGAATGGGACAAGCAGGTGCTCCTCTATCTGGTGGGGCTCGACGCCTCCGGCCTGGCCTCCTCCGGGATGAAGAAGGTCCCGGAAGGGCTCATGAAGAAGGTCTCCGAGACGAGCCTCCTGCCGGGCGTCCCCCTGGAGGTCGTGGTGCAGAAAAGGGCCCTATGAAACGGGCATTGGTAACGGGCGGCGCGGGCTTCATCGGGTCGAATTTGGCCGTGGAACTCGAACGCCTGGGCTGGAAGGTGAGCGTCCTCGATGATTTCAGTTCCGGCCACTTCGAGAACCTCAAGGGCTTCTCCGGGGAGGTCATCGGCGGGGACATCTGCTCCCCCCAGGACTGGGCCCAGCGGGTGGGACCTGTGGACGCGGTCTTCCATCAAGCCGCCATAACGGACACGACGGTCACCGACCAATTGCGCATGATGCGGGTCAACGTCGAGGGATTTAGAAACGTCCTGGAGTTCGCGCTCTCCTACGACACCAAGACCATCGTGTACGCGACCTCGGCCGGGGTCTACGGCCCCGGGCCCTGTCCCATGCGGGAGAGCCAGGCGCCCGCGCCCCTGAACATCTACGCGTTCTCCAAGATGGTCATGGAGCGCACGGCCTCGGATTTCGCCGCGGCCCACGACGGCATCGGGGTCGTCGGTCTGCGTTATTTCAACGTGTACGGCCCGCGCGAGAACCACAAGGGGACGGCGGCCAGCATGATCTGGCAGCTCCATGGCCAGATCCGCGCGGGGCGGCGCCCGCGCGTCTTCAAGCACGGCGAGCAATACCGGGACTTCATCTACGTCAAGGACGTGGTCGCCGCCAACCTCCGGGCCCTTTCCTGGGGGAGGCGCGGCGTCTTCAACGTCTGCACGGGAAAGGGCACGGATTTCAACGCCGTCATCCGGCATCTCAACCGGGCCGCCGGGACCGCGCTGGAGCCGGAGTACTTCGACAATCCCTACTCCTTCTATCAGAACCAGACCCTGGGGGACCCCCAGGAGGCGGAGCGGGTCCTGGGCTTCAAGGCCGCCTATCCCGCGGGGGAAGGGATAGCGGATTACCTGGGAACACGGCCCCAGCCGGCCCCCTCCGGAGCCGGAGGATAGCATGGCATCCCTGCGCGAGATACGGCGCAAGATCAAATCGGTCAAGTCGACCCAGCAGATCACCAAGGCCATGAAGATGGTCGCCGCCGCGCGCATGCGCCGGGCCCAGGGAGCCATCCTCTCCTCGCGCCCCTTCGCGGTCAAGATCGACGAGGCGGTCCGCGATTTAGCCGCCCTCGAGGTGCGCGCGGACCACGACGCCGGGCGCGAGATCCAAGTGCATCCCTGCTTCGACAAGCGCTCCTCGGGCGCGGCGGTCCTGGTCCTCGTCACGGCCGACAAGGGGCTCTGCGGGGCGTTCAACACCAACCTCCTGCGCGCGGCGCTCTACTGGCTCAGGCGCAATCAGGGACGGAAGGTCTCCGTGGCCGTGGTCGGGCGCAAGGGGAGGGATTTCCTATCCCGGCTCAAGGGCTTCGAGCATTCCGTCCTCTGCGAGCTGACCGGGATATTCCCGAAGGTCTCCTTCGCGCACGCCGAACTCTTGGGCAAGCCGGTCTTCGACGCCTACATGGACGCAGGGGCCTCCTCGGTCACGGCCATCTACAACGAATTCAAGTCCGCCGTGTCCCAGCGGGTGGTGGAGGCCCAACTCCTGCCCATCCCCTTGCCGGAGGCGGCTCAAGAAGGCAAGACGCGCGCCTTCGCCTTCCGCTTCGAGCCGCGCCGGGAGAGGCTCCTCGAGGCGCTCCTGCCCAGGGCGCTCAAGGCCCAGCTCCTGCGCATCCTTCTCGAGTCGCAGGCGGCGGAACTGGCCGCGCGCATGAACGCGATGGATTCGGCTTCAAAGAACGCCGGGGAGCTCATCGACGCCCTCACGCTCAATCTCAACCGCACCCGCCAGGCGATGATCACCCGCGAGATCGCGGAGCTCGTCAGCGGCGCCGAGGCCCTAGCCTCATAATATATGGGAGCAGTTGTTTATTAGGAGAAACATGAACATCGGAAAACTCGTGCAAGTCGTCGGCCCGGTCGTGGACGTGGAGTTCCCCTCCGGGAAGCTCCCGGCCATGTACAGCGCCCTCAAGATCAAGATGGGAGAGGGGGGCAACGGAAAAGACGGGGGGGGAAGCGTCGTCACCACGGAGGTGGCCCAGCACCTGGGAGACAACACCGTGCGCGCCATCGCCTTGGGCCCGACGGAGGGCATGCGCCGCGGCATGGCCGTCGAGGACACCGGGGCCCCCATCACGGTCCCCGTCGGCCGCGCCTGCCTGGGACGGCTCATGGACGTGCTCGGCGATCCCAAGGACCTGCGCGGACCCATCGAGGCCAAGGATAAGCTCCCCATCCACCGGGCTCCGCCTTCGCTGGCCGACCAGGAGACCCATCCGCAGATATTCGAGACGGGCATCAAGGTCATCGACCTCCTCGAGCCCTACATGAAGGGAGGCAAGGTCGGGCTTTTCGGCGGGGCCGGCGTGGGGAAGACCGTCATCATTATGGAGCTCATCAACAACGTGGCCAAGCAGCACGGAGGAGTCTCCGTGTTCGGGGGAGTGGGCGAGCGCTCCCGCGAGGGCAACGATCTCTGGTTGGAGATGCAGCACGCCAAACTGCAGGATGGGAGCCCCGTCCTCTCCAAGACCGTCCTCGTCTACGGGCAGATGAACGAGCCGCCGGGATCGCGCGCGCGTGTGGCCCTGACGGCCCTGACCCAGGCCGAGTTCTTCCGGGACAAGGAAGGCCAGGACGTGCTCCTCTTCGTCGACAACGTCTTCCGCTTCGTGCTGGCGGGCTGCGAGGTGTCGGCCCTGCTCGGACGCATGCCCTCCGCCGTCGGCTATCAGCCCACGCTGACCACCGAGGTAGGGGCGCTTCAGGAGCGCATCACCTCGACCAAGAACGGCTCCATCACTTCCATCCAGGCCATCTATGTCCCGGCCGACGACCTCACCGACCCCGGGGTGGCCACGACCTTCACCCACCTCGACGCCACCACCGTGCTTTCGCGGCAGATCGCCGAGCTCGGCATCTACCCGGCCGTGGACCCGCTGGATTCGACCTCGCGCATCCTGGACCCCAAGATCGTGTGGGAGGAACACTACACCATCGCCCGCGCGGTGCAGAAGGTGCTCC
>CAYHRV010000260.1:776-4499 GCA_964359165.1 uncultured Elusimicrobia bacterium | reverse complement strand
GTTCCGGGAATGCCCGCCGGGGAGACAAGTATCGACGAGGATGCGGCCAAGGCGAACCAATCATCCACGCCGCCGGCCGCGGCGGTGGGGAAGGTAGCGAAGCGGACCTCGTAGGAGGTCACGGGGATGAAGTTCTGGTTGCGCGGCGCCGTCCAGCTCAGGGCGATCTCGCCCTCGGCTGATCCGGCCAGGGCCGTCAAGTCCGTCACTGGATCGGGCGCCATGGGCGTGAACAACGGCACGGCGGAGTTGTTGCCATTGATCCCATTGGCCGCGTCCCTGGCCCAATTGGTCTCGATCCCCTGGCCGTCGTGTATGCGGACCGCGAAGTAATAGGTGGTGAACGCATCGAGCCCGGTGAGCGTCAAGGCGAAGGAAGTCTCCGTGGTCCCTATCAATTCGCCGAACTCCGGCGTCCCCGACACGCCGGTGTTGTCGTTGATCTGTCCCGTGGTGGAACCATGGACCACGTAGCGCAAGGGGGGCGTCAGGCCCGTTGTCACGGGCTTGGTCCAGGAGAGGTCTATGCTCCCGGCCGCGGTCCCGGTCAGGGCGGTGAGGTCGATGATCGTGCCCGCGGGGAGAGGACGTGCGCGGACCTGGGCAGCGACTCCGGCCGCGCTCAAGTCGATCGTCGAGGTCTGTCCATAGCTATCAACAGCCTTGATGGCGAAGAAGTAGCTGGTAGACTCGGTGAGTCCGTTCAGCGTCAAGGTCTCCGCTGTGCCGGGAGTCGAGGCCGCGACCGTGTAGGTCAAAGCCGAAGGCAGGTTGAACCAGACCGTGGTGTCGCCCGCGAGGTCCGCGATGCTCCGCGTGGCGGCTTTGATCACATAGTGGTCCAGAGGCAGGCCGCCGGGAGTCTGCGGCGCGGTCCAGCTCAGCTTCACCTGGAGCGGGATGTCGCTAGCCAGCCCGCTCAAGTCCGTGACAGCGTCCGGCTCCACGAGCAGGAAGGTCGGCAGGGAGAAGTTGTTGGGGTTGAGCCCCGCCGGGACATTTCGCACCCAGGTCCCGGCGAAGGGCGGGAAGCCGGAATCGGCGAGCCGCATGGCGAAATAGTGGGTCTTGCCGGGCACCAGGCCCGTGACCGTGAAGAACGCGCGGTTGCCGGCCTCCGAAGCCGCCGGCGGCGTGGAGGGGGAGAACGCGGATAGGGGCTTAGCCGCCTCGAATTGGGCGTTGTTGGCGATCTGGCCCGTGGTCGAGACGCGTATCTCGTAGCGCAGGGGGTTGATGTGGCCGATGCGCCTTGGCTCGGACCAGGAGAGGTCGATGGACCCGATGCCCGCGCCCGGAGTCGCGCTGATGTCCGTGACGCCGGCGATTCCCTTGACCCCGACCTTGGCTTGGTTGGAGCCGAGTTTGGTCTTGGCGTCCACATCCGAAACAAGCCCGACGTCGTCTACGCTCTTTAGGCCGAAGTAGTAGGTCGTCGCCACTTCGAGCATGGTGAGAGCCGACTGTATGGATCCCGGCGCCAGAGGCGGAGGAGCCGGGACCGGCGAGGCGAGGTTGAACCAGGCCGTGGTGTCCCCGCCCAAGTCCGCGACGCTGAACGTCGCGGCGCGTATCTGGTATTGCACCGGCGGCACGCCCTTGGGAGAGACGCCCGCGCTCTCCTCGGGAGAAGACCACTGCAGGAGCACCTGCCCTTCGCCGCCCGCGATGCCCGCGAGGTTCGTGATGGACGCCGGCGGCCAGATGTCCTGGACCTTGGCCGTCAGGGTAAAGCTGTCCGGACGCGTGGTCTCCGCGGCCGCGACGCGCACGAAGGCGGGGTTCGGAAGCGAGGACAGGAGCACCAAGGCAGCGGCCAACAGCCGCGCCCAACGCGGCCGGGGACCGGCTGCGCTCATGTCGTGCCCGCTATCGTACGGCCTTCCGAAGTCCACTTTCCTCCTCTCAGCTCCTCATTTTTCCGTCATCCTCGGCCCTCAGCGGTCGGCCGGGACCTCCAGGTACACCTGATGCGACGCGCCCACGATGACCCCGATGGGAAGGCTCACCTGGACGATGAAGGCCACCTTGCGCCCCTTCATGGATTCGGGGACCTCGAGCAGCAGCTTGATGTCCTGCACGGAATCCGGCTCCACGGAGACCGCGTCCGGGGAGAGCTTCACCCAGCTCAAGTCCTCGATCTTCTCGTAGCCTTGCGGAGCGCTCACGCCCGACTGCCACGGCACGGCCTTGAACACCAGGTCCACGGCTTTCTCGGCCCTGTTGGTGATCTTGAAGGAGCGCTTCTCCTCTTTCTTCACGTCGTAGGGACCGGGCCGCGCGTTCTTGACGTAGAGCGCGCTCGGCCAGAGGTCGTAGTTGAGGTCCACCATGGCCTTGCGCCTCTTCTCCTCCGCGAGCGTCTCCGGACCCTTGCCGATGGAGAAGCGGATGTCGGTCTTGACCCCCACGGCCAGCAAGCCCGTTCCCACCGTGTGCCCCCATATCTGGGCCCAGAAGTGGCGGTCCCTGAGCTTCTCGTCGTTGGGCACCGAGATGATCAGGTCGCTAAACCCCATCTCGCCTTCGCCCAGGCGCAGGCGCGAGGGGTTGACCTGCAGCCAGGTCGGGTCCGGGATGGGCTCATAGGGCGCCTGCAGATGCGCGGTGGGAGGCATGATCACCTCGAGCACCACCTCCGCCGGCGAGTCTCCCCTGTTCTTGATGGTGTAGGGGACCCCTTTGATCTCCCGGATGTTGTAGACGCCCCCGGGCTTGAGGTTCTCCAGCACCACGTTGACGAACTGCGAGGAGAGACCGATCTTCGCCCGGCACGGCGCCGCCCAGGCGGCCAGGCCCATCAGCGCCAGCGCGGCCGCCTTCCATCTCATTCTCGACCGTTCCATGCTGTCCTCCCGTTTCATTGGCTTCATTCCTTGCATCAGTTGAGGCGCCCGTTGACCGCCGTCAGCGTCACCACGATCCTCTGGTTCTCATCCGAGGTCGTCGCCGGCGGCGCGTCCAGCCTCAGCCACAACTGCTTGAGCACCCCCACCGCGATGCCGTCCATGTTCGTCCCGCTCGTCATCTGCAGGTTCGCGATCTCGAACTGATTGCCCGTCAGGTCGTCGTTCTCCACGCCGGCCAGCGTCTCCCCGGCCGTCTTCACCGTCCCGATCACCTGGTGCCGGGCGTCCAGACCCTGCCCGAACTCGGCCTCCACCGGCCGCGACGTCTTGTTCACCGTGAACATCGCGTACACCTGCACTTGGTCCGACGCCGCTATCTCATCGGCGTCCACCGTCCAGGTGTCCAGTCCCGCCGCCTGCAGGTCCAGCTCCTGGTTGCTGAAGTTCCCCAGGATCGTCACCGACGCCGGCGACACCAGGTAGTCCGTCGCGCCGATCGCCATCGTCCCGGTCAGGTTGCCGCCGGGCAGAACGAACTTCGTCGTCGCCGTGTCCACGTCCACCCCCAGGTCCACGTTGGGCTGGATCGTGATCGTCAGCGAGTCCTTGTCGTTGCTCGTGTTCGGATCCGCCCATGCCCGCGTCACCGCCGCCCCCAAGATCAGGCCCATCACCAGGCCCAACCCCTTCGTCCATTTCACCGTGTTCATCGCACTGCCTCCTTTCGCCGCCCTCAGGCGGCCGTTGATTTTCGCGTCCCGGAGTCCCTCCGGGCGCACTCCTCCCGTCTTCGCTTCGTGAAGCATCCTTCGCATCCCCTCAGTTGAGGCGCCCGTTGACCGCCGTCAGCGTCACCACGATCCTCTGGTTCTCA
>CAYHRV010000260.1:0-676 GCA_964359165.1 uncultured Elusimicrobia bacterium | reverse complement strand
GCCCAACCCCTTCGTCCATTTCACCGTGTTCATCGCACTGCCTCCTTTCGCCGCCTCCCGGCGGCCGTTGTTTTGAACTCCGTTCGCTTCAACCTTCGTGCACGGCATAGTCCCCTTTTTCATTGCATGTCCCCCTAGTTGATGTTGCCCTTGACCGCCGTGAGCGTGATCTGTATCCTCTGCTGCTGCTCATCGGTCGTGTAAGGCGGAATGTCCAACCTCAGCCACAACTGCTTGGCCGCACCCACCGCCAAGCCGTCCATGTTCGTCCCGTTCGTCATGTCCCCGTTCGCGATTTCGAAGCGGTTGCCGGTCAGGTCGTCGTTCTCCACGCCCGCCAGCGTCTCGCCCGCCACCTTCGCAGTCCCCGTCACCTGGTGCCGGCCGTCGCCGCCCTGGCCGAACTCGCCCTCCACCGGGCGGGAGGCCTTGTTCACCGCGAACAACGCGTACACCTGCACCTTGTCGATCTCGGCCGTTTCGTCGGTATCCACGCCCCAGGTGTCGAGCCCCGTGGCGGAGAGCTCGACTTCCTGGTTGTTGAAGTTGCCCAGGATCGTGATGCTGGCCGGACTGATGAGATAGGCGGTGGCTCCGGGCTCGAGCGTCGCGCTCAGAGTCCCCGGAGCATCGGCCTCGAAAAGACGGGCGGTGGCGGTGTCGATCTCGACGCCCA
>CAYHRV010000259.1:0-4499 GCA_964359165.1 uncultured Elusimicrobia bacterium | reverse complement strand
GTGTCGAGCTCCCCGCTATTTGACCCCAAATCCACTGAACATTCCCGCACTATCTGACGCGGCTTGATCGCGGTCGTAGCTGCCGATCGCGGGAAGATCGCAGGCCGCGTTACGCCCATCAGGGCGGAACACGGCCGAGAGCCTACTTCTTCAGGGCCTCAAGCAGGGCCGGGTAAGAGCGTACGATCTTCTCGAGAACCTCGTAGTCCTTGGCCGGCAAGGCGACCTTGGCCATGGCCAGCGCTTCGTCGATCTTCTCCCGCGGCATGTCCGCCGCCGCGATCGTCTTCGCCTTGGCGAGCGCCCGGTCCCGTTTCTCGGTGCAGTACTTAAGCGTGTCCGCGTCCGTTCCCGACGGGTTGCTCTTGACCAGTGCCAGCATCTTCGAGTAGTTTTCGACCGCCTCGCCAAACCGTCCCTGGATTTCCCGCAGCTCGCCCACGCGGTCATGACCGTCGAAAGAGCCGGGATGCTCGCGCAGAAGCTGCTGGCAGAGCTTCTCCGCCTCGTCGTACTTGCGCGCCTCGATTGCGTCCAACGCTTGGTTGCTCAAAGTGTCCACGTCCGTTTCGATCGTGCTCATCGTCTCCTCCCGGCGTCAATACGATACAATCCGGCCTTGCGATATGGTGCCATGAAGGGCTTGTCCTTCGCAAGCGATTCCCTGCGGCGGTTGAGCCTGCCGCCCTGTCCCGTCCCGTCGCGCTGTCCCTACTGTCCTATCGACGCGGCCCCGCACTGGACCCACTGGGGCTACTACCAGCGCTACGCCGGCGACCCGGAGGATCCTTCCAAACGCGTTGACATTGCCCGCTACCGGTGCGCCATCGTCAAGCGCACCTTTTCGCTTTTGCCCGATCCGCTTCTGCCCTACTGCGGCGTCAGGGCCGGCTTCATCCTCGAATGGCTGCACGCCTTGTTCATCGCCGGCGTGGGCGTCAACACGCTGGCGCGGCGGGTGCGCGCGGCCCGGGGGACGTTGCGGTATCTCAAAGCGCGCTTCCTGCTCACCTTGCCCAAGCTGCGCCTGCCTCGGCACGAGGGCGCGTTCAAGGCTCCGGTCTTCCTCACGACTTTGGCCGACACGCAGCCCACGGTCGTCGCGAATCTCTTCCGGGGCTGGAAAGAGCTTGAGCCCAAGCTCTCGGTCGTGGGCGTCTATGTTCGCTGATCTGGCCTCTTGGCCGCGGCGGCGGGAAGGATGCGCCGCGCTGATCCCGAAGTCTGCCCCGCGCCCTCGCGGCGCCGCCTGAGCCGTCGCACCGGCGCCGCGCTCCTGTTTTCCCGCGCTGGCCGCCTACGTTCCACGTCCGCGCTCGCCCTTCTCTGGCTCGCCAACACAACTCCGCCATTCCGCAACAGGTTATTTCCTGTTATCCTTGCGGCGTGGGAGGTGAACACATGGCCCAATCCGAACTCGCTCTCTGGCGATTCTCGCTCATCGCGCCCTTGCTGCACCGCGCGCCCAATGTCTCGCTAGCCGAACTGGCGCGCCAACTCGCCGCCGAGGTCAAGAACAGTCCCGACGGCGCGCCCGTCTTTCTTTCCGCCGAGACCCTTCTTCGCTGGCTCGGGCGCTACCGCAAAGACGGCTTGGACGCGCTCGAAAACCAGGTGCGCTCCGACCGCGGACGCTCCCGCGCCCTCGACCCCGATACCGCCGCCAAGCTCTTCGAGCTCGCCACCGAGCACCCGGGCTGGACCATCAAGGCCGTCCAGCGCCACCTCCAGCGCGAGCTTGCCCGCCCCGTACCCATCAAGCCCGTCTACCGGCTGCTCAAGGGGCGAAGGCGCCTGGAACCTAAGGAAGCCTTCCGCCGCCGTCCTGTCGGCGTACCCCAGCTCCTCTGGCTGGCCGACACCATGCACGGCCCCGAGGTCTACGGGCCCGGACGCAAGAAGCGCAAGTGCTTCCTCATCGCGTTGCTCGACGACGCTTCCCGCGTCATCATGGCCGGCGCCTTTACCTTGCGCGACAACGTCCTCGCTCTCATGCCCGTGCTACGCGAGGCCGTCCTCGCCCGCGGCCTGCCCCATCGCCTTCTCGTTGACAACGGCGCCAACTACCGCTCGCTGGTCTTGCGCTCCGCCTGCGCGCGCCTGAGCATTCACCTTGTGCATGCCGCTCCCTATCGAGCCACTTCCAAAGCCCGCCTCGAGCGATTCTTCCTCACCGTCCGCCTTCAGATGCTCCCTAGGCTGCCGCAGTTTCCGACCCTCGAACAGGTCCAGCTCGAATGGGCGCGCTTCCTCGCCGAATACCACGACACGCCCCATTCCTCCCTCACCGAGCTCATGGGCAAGCCCACCACTCCGCTCGACTTCTACCTGCTCAATCTTCCCGACGACGTCCGCCATCCCGCCGAACTCGCCATCGACGACCTCTTCCTCATCGAAGCCTCTCGCCGCGTCAACGCCGACGCCACCATCCGCGTCGCGGCCAAGTTCTGGGAAGTGCGCGCCGAACTCGCCGGCTCGCACGTGCTGGTCCGCTTCAATCCCGAAGATACCAAGCGCGTGCTCTACCGGCCGCTACACGCCCCCGACTCCCCCTTCGAGCAGGCTTTTCAAGTCCAATGAACCACGGAGGAACCATGAATAACACCGTCACCCTCAAAGCCTTCTTCGGCTTCAAGCGCCATCCTTTCCCGCCCGCCTGCGCCCCCGAGCCCCTCTGGCGCTCCGACTTCCTCGACGCCGCCCTCCTTCAAGCCAAGAACGCGCTGGCCAGCCGCCTCCACCTGCTCGTCACCGCGCCCCCAGGCCTGGGCAAGTCCTCCTTCTGCCGCCTCCTCATGGCCGAACTCAACCCCCGCGACTTCAGGCCCCTCTACCTCGTCGGCCAACCCGTAGGCCCCAGCGACCTGCTTCGCAGCGTCGCCGAGGCCCTGGGCTTGGAATCGAGCTTCCGCCGGGGAAAGGGCGCCCAACTGCTCTCGGACGGACTCGAAAAGCTCGCCGCCTCAGGACCCCACCCCGTCATCGTCCTCGACGAGGCGCAGCAGCTTCCCATCCAGGGCGTCGAGTTCTTGCGCCTCTTAGCCGAGAGCCACAACAGGACCCTCATGTCCCTCGTCCTGGTCGCCACCGATTCCTTCGCGCGCCTCCTCGCGCGCCCTGCCCTGGCTCCTTTGGCCGGACGCCTCGCCTTGCGCGTGCGCATCCCGCCTCTGACGCCGGACCACACCGCCGACTTCATCGCCCACGCCTTCACCGCCGTCGGCATGCAGAACGTGCTCGCTCCCACGGCGCTGACTTCCCTGCACGCCGCTTGCGCGGGCTCCCCCAGACGCGTCGGCGCTGCCATCGCGCTGGCCATGCAGCGCGCCTTGGACAAGCGCTCCAAGATGCTCACCGATGAGATCGTTCAGGAAATCCTCGATGGCGAACGACCCTGAGCCCGCCGCCGAGGACCGGCCCCTCCAGGTGCTTCAGATCGCCGACTTGCCCCCCGAGCCCATCGATCGACCCGCTTGGCTCATCGACGAGCTTTGGGCCAATGAAGCCGTCGGCATCATCGGCGGCGCGCCCAAGTGCTGCAAAACCTACCTCGCCCTCGAGATGGCCCTGGCCGTAGCAAGCGGACGCCCTTGCCTCGGACGATTCCCCGTCCCACAGCACGGCCCCGTGCTCCTCTTCGCCGCGGAGGACTCGCCCCTTCAGGTCCGCGCCAGGCTCCTCGGACTAGCCCTTGCCCGCGGTGTGGACTTCCAAAGCCTCCCCGTCTTCCTCATCCTCGCCCAGCAGCTCCGGCTCGACTTGAGCCAGGACCATGCTCGCCTGGCTGCCGCCATCGAGAAACACCAGCCCCGCCTCCTCGTCCTCGACCCCTTCGTGCGCCTCCATCGCCTCGACGAGAACTCTGCCATGGAGGTCTCGGCTCTCCTCGCCGATCTGCGCGCCTTGCAGAGGCGATTTCACCTCGCCGTCCTTCTCGTCCACCACACCCGCAAGGCCAACGGCGAATCTTCCGGCGGCCAGGCCCTGCGCGGTTCCTCAGACCTCCACGCTTGGGGGGACTCCAACCTCTACCTCGGGCGCTCCCAGGACAAGCTCCGGCTCACCGTCGAACATCGCGCCGCCAAGGCGCCTGAGCCCATCATCCTCACTCTCGTCGGCGACGACACGCCCCGCCTCGTGGTCGTCTCAACAGCGCCCGAACCCGAACCGCCAGGTCTTGAGGACCAAGTCCTCGCCCTCATCGGCCGCAGTCCCGGGCCTCTCACACAGCAACAGCTCCGCGGCGCGCTCAAGGTCAGGAACCAGTCGCTCACCGCCGCGCTCCAAGAGCTCCTCGCTGGAAACAAAGTCAGCCGCCTCAACGGCGGCTGGATCCTCCCGCGCTGAACTCGCGGGGCCCGCTCGCGTTATCCTGAATTGAACGTAGGCCTTGACCACGTTCCGTTCCCGCCCTATACTTGGGGCGGGAACGGAACGATCCGGAAATTCTCGTTCAGATAATTCGGGAATCGGCACGGCAAATAGCGCGGGAGTCGACA
>CAYHRV010000258.1:0-4508 GCA_964359165.1 uncultured Elusimicrobia bacterium | reverse complement strand
TGGCGTTCGGTACCCCCAATTCCGCGCACTTGACATTCGCCGAAATTAGAGTATACTCATTGTATATACTTTCGGGAGGTCTATATGAATGCGACCGTTCAGAAGTGGGGCAATAGCCTGGCGCTGCGTATCCCCAAGTCTTTGGCGGAGGACGTCGACCTTCACCAGGGCTCGGTCGTGGAGCTTGCGGTCGTCGGCGGCGAGGTGGTCGTGAAGCCAAGGAAGGAAAAGAAGCTGTCGCTTAGGCAGTTGGTGAAGCGTATTACAAAGAGGAATCTTCATGCCGAGACCGATTGGGGCCGCCCGATGGGAAAGGAAGTTTGGTAGATGCCCCATCCCTATTGCCCGAAGCGCGGCGATGTCGTCTGGCTATCCTTCGAGCCGCGGGCTGGACACGAGCAGGCGGGACATCGTCCGGCCCTGACCCTTTCCCCTGAGTTTTATAATCATCGGACCGGAATCGGTGTTTTCTGTCCCATAACGACGCAGGTGAAAGACTATCCTTTCGAAGTCGTCATTCCACCGGGATTCAAGGCGGCTGGAGCCATAATGTCGGATCATGTCAAAAGTCTGGATTGGACCGCTCGCGGCTCTCGGTTTCTCTGCAAGCTGCCGGACGCGGTTGTTTCAGAAGTCCTAACGAAGCTGAATGCATTGTTGACGGGCTAAGAGCCTTTCTCCGGGTGGGACGACTTCTCGCGGGCTAAATTGAGCTTTTGCGCATCCACAAGATCTACTGCGGCGCTTGGCAGAGATTAATTTTCAGTAATGAAATTGCCCTGGCGAAATCGCCTCTGTTCCACTATACTTAGGGTATGAACGCGAATCTATCCAGCAAGATATCCCAGCTGAGTGTTCCCGAGAAAATTCAGCTTGTTGAGGATTTGTGGGACGATATCGCGGCGCACCCCGAGGGTCTTGCGGTTTCGGAGTGGCAGAAATCCGAGCTTGATCAAAGAAAGGCCAAGCATCAGAAAAATTCACGATCCACCTTTCGCTGGGAGGATGTAAAGAAGAAAATCCAGGACTAGGATGATGCGGGACATCATTCTACTCCCGGAAGCCGCTGAGGACGTTAAGGGTGCTTATGATTGGTACGAGGGCCAATCATCCGGCCTAGGGAAGGAATTCCTTAGAAATGTAGACGCCTGCCTGGCCCTCGCGAAAAGAAATCCAGAAATAAACGCCCTTATATATAAAACATTCCGTCGCGCGTTGGTGAGGCACTTCCCCTTTGCTATTTTTTTATGAGATCGAGGGAAACGATCTGGTGATCTATTCGGTCTTTCACTGCGCGCAAGATCCGAAGAGGTGGAAAAAACGCCTAGGAACTGTCTAACCGGATTCAGCCGACCGCCCCACCAGCACATCAACGACTAAAACTGCCCGTCTCAAGGAAATCAGCGGTCATAACGGCGGTTTTCTTTCGAAGCAGGATCAGGCTGTGCTGATACGGCACGATCCGCAGGTCTTTGGCGCCCTCGAGCCGGGCCTCTTCGACGGTCACCGTGCCGTCGTCGTCGCCCGGCAGGCTGGGATTGAAGCCCTTGTCGTCACCCAGCCCGCCCGCCAGTATGCCGAATTCGATGGGGGGAGGCGGAAGGCCCCGCCAGAAGTTCTCATTGGAAGACCTTAATTCCATTCCCGCCTTGGACCCATAGATCCAGCGGTAGACCCCCAACTGGGCGGCCTTTTCCGCCATGAAGCTTCCATGATTGGGCGGGGCTATCATGACGAAGCGCTTGGCATCGGCGGGATGATGGACCGCGAGGTAGCGCCGAATGACGATGGCCCCCAGGCTGTGTCCGACGAAATAGAGGTCCCCGCGGCCCTTCTCCTTCACCTCCGCGGCCAACCAGTCCGCGTGCTCCTCGATGGTTCGTGAACGGCTTGGATAACGCAGGCTGACGACTTGGAACCCTCGGGATTTCAACGTCTTCTCCAGGCGCCGCATGGAGCGGTCGGTGCGCAGGATGCCGTGAAGGAGGAAGACCGTCCGTTCCGTGGCGGAACTTTCGACGACCGCGGGCGGACCGGCATCGCCTGATTGGGCGAAGAATATCGCCCGCGCCCCGAAAAGCAGGAGAACGCACCCGAGGAGTCCCGCTCTCCTCCTCAATGCCCCAGGGACCATGCCCCTTCGAAATGCTCGACCTGCCTGCGTTCGTGCTCCAGGAGAGCGTCCCATAGGGGAGCGTTGCGCGGCCGGAACTCGTCGGCCCAGCGGGAATACCGCCTCCGGCCGAGAACGAGCCGAATCAGGGATGAAAGGAGCGGCGCGCCCAGCAGGCCGCACAGGGCTCGGGCGGCCAGTTCCGTCATCTGAGCCGCCCGGAGCGGCGGCCGGACGCCCAGGCGCAGGAACTCCTCCCTGATGAGCAGGCTCATCGCCGCCTCGGTATCCGCGAATAGTTCCCATCTTTCCCGTTCCGCACGGTGTCCGATGCCCATGCCTCCCGTCCGGTAAGCGGCTTCCCCGAGCGTTTCGAGCAGATAAGCCCAGGCCAGGACCCGGAGATAGCGTCTCATATCATTTCGGTCAACGGGCGGCCAAGCGGGCATGGCGGAAGTCCTCCTTGAAGGCGCGCCTCCTTCGAGCGATGAACTCCTCGGTGTAGAGCCTGCGCGCAAGCTCCACCATCCCCCGCTCCAGTTCCTTAGGCGTCATGCCTGAAGGGATGTAATTCACGTCGAAGAGCGTGCACTTGTCCCAGCGCCCCTCCTCGATAAGCCTTCCCTCGGACTTGAGCCGCGCATACAGCGGCGTCCCCGGGAAGGGGGTCTGCACCGTGATCTGGACTTCGTAGAGCTTCGAGCGCTCGACGAATTCGTAGACCTGCTCGAAGATCTCC
This sequence comes from uncultured Elusimicrobia bacterium, assembly GCA_964359165.1. Lineage (GTDB taxonomy): Bacteria > Elusimicrobiota > Elusimicrobia > UBA1565 > UBA1565 > CAYHRV01. The sequence goes on along the minus strand of CAYHRV010000258.1, from coordinate 1,656 downwards.
GGGCCGTGCCCGTCGAGCCCGAGGATGAAGCAGCCGTTGACCGTGACTCCGCTCGACTGGATGCGCTCGATGGCCCGCTCATAGCCGGGAAGCCGCCCCGACTTCCAGTTGCGGCGCAGTTCCAGCCCGTCGAGACCGGCCGCGCGCGGACTCTCCAGGCCGATGAGTATCTGCTGGCACCCGCTCTCGCGCATGAGCTCCAGGAGCTCGGGATCCTCGGCCACGGAGATGTCGGTCTCGGTGAACCACCGGACCTTCTCCGGGATCAGGGCGCGCAGGAGGGCCTTGTAGTGCTCGCGCAGAACGAAGGAGTTGTCGTCTGCGAACTCGATGAAGGGCCGATCCCAGAGCCTTTTGATGGCCCGGACCTCGTCAAGGACGCGCTCGACGGGCTTGACCCTGTACTTGGGGGTCAGGAGTATGGAGCTGGCGCAGAACTCGCAGCGGTGGGGACAGCCTCGGCTCGTCTGCACCGTCAGGCGGTTGTATTTCGCCAGGTCGAGCAGCTCGTAGCGGGGAACGGGAGAATCGGCGAGGTCGAACCAGCGGCCGGGAGCCTGCCGGTAATAGGGCTTGAGCTCGCCCCGCTCGGCGTCTTGGACCACCCGCGGCCAGAGAGGCTCTCCCTCCCCGATGACGACGCTCGTCGCGTGAGCCTTCGCCTCCTCGGGCAGGACGCTGACATGAAGTCCGCCCAGCACCACGGGGATCCCACGGGCCAGGTAGGAGTCCGCGACCTTGTAGGCGTCGCCGATCTGAGCGGAGAAGGAGCTGATGGCCACCAAGTCGTAATCGCCGGGAAGCCCGCCTTCTACCCGCAGGTCCTTTATCTCCCGGTATTCGGTCTCGATGTGGGGCGGGGTCAGCGCGGCCAAGGTCAGCAAGGAAAGGCTCGGCATCGAGGCGATGACCTGCTTGCGTTCCACGAAGCCCGGCAAGGTCAGGCCGATCCGGTTGAGCTCCTCGCTCTGCGCCCGGACCCCGCTCATCGCTATGAACCCTATCTTCATGATCCCTCCGTGTCCGAGAGCAGGGGATCAATTTTCGTGCCAATAGGACCAAAACACCGTTGATTTCCATAGAAATCAACGGTGTTTTGGGATAAATCAGCGGCCAGGGCCTTTGCGGACTTGGGCCACGTAGGCCCGCTTGCAGGGAAGGCATAGGTAATAGTCGAGGAGCACGAACACCTCGTCCTCGAGCTCTTGGACCGGTTTGCCCTCCAGGCGCTTAAAAAGCGTCTCCATCTCGGCCGAAGCATCCCTAGAAAGGTCCTCTTCGGAGAGGTGGAGCTCCGTGGGTTCGGAGGTCAGGCGGGCCTTTACTCGGTAATACACCTTCCGGTCGAAAAGAGGCTTGCCGCAGCGGTTGCAGTGAAGGCGCGCGTGTTTTTCCCACCACTCGCGCCAGGGTCCCGGGTCGGCTCCGTAGTCTTTTCCCGTCAGGCGCTTGAGCTTCGCGCGGGCCTTCTCCCGCGCCGCGAGGGAGGGAAGGCCCAGCTCCTCGATGAGCCTGGCCAGCTCCCGTGCGGGGGCATCGGCTTTCATAAAGATAATGATACCTGATGCGCGGCGCGCTTTGCGCGCCGCGTTAATGAAGCCGGGTACAAGTTCCCAGTCGAGGGCGGGAACAAAGCCTACGCAAGCGGAGGCCTTT
>CAYHRV010000257.1:0-4526 GCA_964359165.1 uncultured Elusimicrobia bacterium | reverse complement strand
GACCATGACATTTCTACTTGGGACAACTACCTGACATTTCTACTTGGGGTTGACACTCCCCCCCAGCGGCTTGTGGGGGCCGGGGGAAAATTCGTAAACTGGACCTGCCGGTCCACGAAACGGCCTCTCCCATCGAACACGAACGAATGCCTAAGAACATCGTCATCCTGGGATCCACCGGGTCCATCGGCGTCAACGCCTTGCGCGTGGTCGACGAACTCGAGGGACAGTTCCGCGTCCTGGGCCTGGCCGCGGCTTCCAGCGTGGACGCCCTGGCCAAGCAGGTCCGCGCCCGCAAGCCGGCCATGGTCTGCGTCTTCGACCCCAAGGCGCGCTCGGAGTTCAAGGAACGGCTCGGCGGCCAAGACCACGCGACCCGGGTCCTGGAGCCGGGCATCGAAGGGCTTTGCGAGATGGTCTCCCATCCGGAGGTGGACCTCGTGGTCGCCTCCATGGTGGGCGGGGTCGGTTTCGCTCCCCTCCTCGCGGCCCTGAAAGCCGGCAAGACCGTGGCCCTGGCCAACAAGGAGCCCATGGTCATGGCCGGAGAGCAGTTCATGATCGAGGCCGAGCGCTGGGGCGGCCGGATACTCCCGGTGGACTCGGAACCCTCGGCCATGTTCCAGTGTTTCGTCGGCCGAGGGGCCGACGTCCCCGGAGGGCGGCCTTTCTCCTCTCCCGCAGGGGGCGCAGGCCAAGGCGGCACCATGCTCCCGAAAGGCGGCCTGCGCGCCTTCGGAGCCCTGGCGCGCCGCGCTTTTCTGACGGCCTCCGGCGGCGCCTTCTACAAGCGCGCCGGAAGCCTCGATGGGGTGAGCGTGGCCGAGGCCCTGGCGCACCCGACCTGGAAGATGGGGCGCAAGATCACCGTCGACTGCGCCACGCTCATGAACAAGGGCTTCGAGGCCATCGAGATCAAGAACCTCTTCGGCCTGCGCTTGGATCAGATCGAGATCGTCATCCATCCCCAATCCATCGTCCATTCCGCCGTCGAGTTCCTCGACGGTTCCGTGCTGGCCCAGCTCTCCCCCCCGGACATGAAGCTGCCCATCCAGTTCGCCATGACTTGGCCCGAGCGCTCCCGGCCCGTCATCGAGCCCCTGGACCTGGTCTCGGCGGGGACGCTGACCTTCGCCCCGCCTGATTTCGGGCGGTTCCCATGCCTCTCCCTGGCCAAGGAGGCGGCGCGCGCCGGCGGCACCATGCCCGCGGTGCTCAACGCGGCCAACGAGGTGGCGGTGGACGCCTTCCTGGCGGGCCGCATCCGCTTCACGGACATCCCCCGGATCATCGAGTCGGCCATGCTCGCGCACCGCCCCTCGGGGGGCCTGCCCTCCTTCGCGGAGGTGGCGGAGACCGACCAATGGGCGCGGGCCAAGGCGCAGGAAGCGGCGGCGCGGATGTCGAGGAACGGCTCTATTAGCACCAGAATAAACGCAACAACGACTAAAGGAAGAAATCTAATAAAAAAGAACGGGCGGCGTCCTTCGGGCGCCGCGGTCCGGGGGAACCCATGATACTAAGCGTCATCGCGGTACTGATCACCTTCGGGCTCGTCATCTTCCTCCACGAGGGCGGGCATTTCCTGGTCTGCAAGTATTTCGGGGTGCGCGTGGAGCGCTTCGCCTTCGGCTTCGGACCCGAACTCCTGGGCTTCACCTCCTCGGGGACCCGCTTCTCGCTCTGCGCCATCCCCTTGGGCGGCTTCGTGAAGCCGGCGGGGGAATCCATCGAGGACTGCAGCGGCCACCCCGACGAATATTTCAGCCGCCCCCCGGGAGAGAGGCTCCTGATCGTGGCCGCCGGACCGGCCATGAACTATGTCCTGGCTTTCCTGCTCTTCACCGGCGTGGTGTTCGGGCGCGGGATGCCCGAGCCTTCCAAGGAACCGGCCATCGGCGAGCTGGCCGCGGGCATGCCCGCGGCCAAGGCGGGCCTCAAGGAAGGAGACCTCTTCCTTCGCGTGGATTCCGTCCCGGTCTCGACCTGGGACGAGTTGGCCTCGGTCATCCACCGCAGCCCGGGCAAGAGCGTGCGCATCGAGTATCAGCGCGAGGGCGTGTCCTCCACCGTGGAGGTGACCCCCCAACTGGACCCTGCCTCCTCCCATGGAATCATCGGCATCATGCCGCGCGTCGTCTATAAGGACCTGGGGATCGCCGGCGCGGCGCGCGAGGGGCTTCATCAGTGCTGGTTCTGGACGGCGTTCACGGTCAAGACGCTCGCCCAGAAGATCTACCGGCGCGAGAAGCCGGACTTGGCCGGGCCGGTGGGCATCGTGCAGATGGTCTCGCGCGCCGCCCACTCGGGGATCGAGGACCTCGTCTTCCTCATCGGCCTCATCTCCGTGGCCATCGGCTTCTTCAACCTCCTCCCCATCCCGCTCCTCGACGGAGGCCACGCGGTGCTCTATGCCTGGGAGGCGCTCAGCCGCCGCAAGCTCACGGTGAAGGTGGTCAACTACGCCAATTCCCTGGGCCTGGCGGTGCTCATGTCCATACTTCTCTTCGCCACCTACAACGATATCATGCGCATCCGCCAGGAACGGAAGGAGAAAGCGGCAGCCCCCGCGGCGGGCCAGAGCGCCGCAGGGACCGCGCGAGAGGAGGACGGCTCACGCGCAGCCCCCGCGGCGGAGGCCGCGCCGGCTGATGAGGGCAAGCTCCCCAAGGCCGACTGATGCGCCTCTCCTCATCGAAGTACCTCATCCCCACCCTGCGGGAAGCCCCTTCGGACGCGGATAACGTCTCCGCCCAGTTGATGGTCCGCGCCGGGATGATCCGCAAGGTCGCCTCGGGCATCTATGAGTGGCTCCCGCTGGGCCTGCGCGTCCTGCGCAAGGTGGAGCGCGTCATACGCTCGGAGATGGACTCCATCGGAGGCCAGGAGGTGTGGCTCCCCGTGATCCAGCCCAAGGAACTCTGGGTGCGCACGGGCCGCTGGGCCGTCTACGGCAAGGAGCTGCTTCGGATCAAGGACCGCAAGGACGGGGAGTTCTGCTTCGCGCCCACGGCCGAGGAGGTCATCACGGAGCTGGTGCGCAAGGAGGTGCGCTCCTGGCGCCAACTGCCCCTGATGCTCTATCAGTTCGGCCTGAAATTCCGCGACGAGATCCGGCCCCGCTTCGGCGTCATGCGCGCCCGGGAATTCCTCATGAAGGACGCCTACTCCTTCCACGCCGACGAGGCCGACGCCGAGGACTATTACCGCAAGGTCTACGACGCTTATGCGCGCGCCTTCACCCGGCTGGGCCTGCGCTTTAAGCCCGTGGAGGCGCAGTCCGGGGCCATCGGCGGCTCCTTCTCCCACGAGTTCATGGTCCTCGCCGAGACGGGCGAGGAGACCGTGGTCTCCTGCACGAAGTGCGAGTACGCGGCCAACATCGAAAGGGCGGCATGCCCTCCTGCCCCGCCCCCCCCGCCCTCGCCCGCCGAACTTCCGCCCTGCGAGGAGGTCTCCACCCCCGGCAAGGCCAGCGTGTCGGACGTCGCCCGGTTCTTGGGCGTGCCGGCGGAGAGATTCCTGAAGACCCAGCTATATCTCCATAACGGCTTGCCCGTCATGGCCCTGGTCCGCGGAGATCACGAATTGAACGAGGCCAAGCTCGCCGCGGCTTTGGGGGATGGGACCCTGGAGCGCGCCACCGAAGAGCAGTATCGCAATATCGCGGGCTGCGAAGTGGGCTTCGCCGGCCCGGTCAAACTGCAGCGCTGGAAGACCAAGGACGGCAAGATGGCCGAGGTCCGCGTCGTGGCGGACCACGCGACCCTGCCGCTGGCCAACGGCGTCTCCGGGGCGAACAAAAAGGATTTCCACCTAAAAAACATCAACCGCGGACGGGATTTCACCGCGCACATGGAGGGTGACCTGCGCATGGCCACCCCCGCCGATCCTTGTCCCAAATGCGGCGGGCGGGTGGAATTCGTCAAGGGGATAGAGGTCGGCCACGTCTTCAAGCTGGGGACCAAATACTCCGAGGCCATGGGCGCGGTGTACCTGGACAAGGAACAGAAGCCCAAGGCCATGGTCATGGGCTGCTACGGCATCGGGGTTTCCCGGGTCGTGGCCGCGGCCATCGAGCAGGGCAACGATGCCGACGGCATCCGCTGGCCCAAGGCCATGGCCCCCTTCTCCGTCATCGTCATCCCGGTGGAGACCGACGACCCCAAGGTCATGGCCGAGGCGGAGCGCATCTACGCAGGGCTCGCGGACAAGGGGGTCGAGGCGCTCCTCGATGACCGACCGGAGCGGCCCGGGGTGCGCTTCAAGGACGCGGACCTCATCGGCATCCCCCTGCGCCTGGTCGTCAGCGCCCGCACCCTGGGCGCCGGGGAGGTCGAGTTCAAGCGCCGCGACGCGCCCAAAGCCGACCGTTGTCCCGCGGCCGAAGCCATCGCGCGTTCCTTCACTCTGCTCGCTTCCTGATCAACCTACCGGATTGAAAACAATCCTTATAAAACAAACGTAAGTACGTGTCAACTCACGTAAGAATGTTCCCGAAGGGATAGCCGTCATCGGCCGGTCCT
>CAYHRV010000256.1:0-4530 GCA_964359165.1 uncultured Elusimicrobia bacterium | reverse complement strand
CCGCGGGGGGGGGGGCCGGGCCGCCCCCGCCCCCCCGGGGCCGGGGGCCGGGGGGGGGGGCCCGGGGCCACGGCCGAGCGGCGGCCGACACCTCGGCCGACCGCGTATACGCATGACGAGTTTCGAGGCAGGCCCACCCGCCAGATGTCCACGGCTTAGTGGAGGATTAGGGCGCGCCGCCTTCCGCCGGGTCGGGGCGCATTATGCTACTCTTGCTTTCATGCCGGAACAGCCGGAGGCCATCCCCGGGGTCGACTTCGTCGAGACCTCCGCGCCCGCCGAGGACCTTTCGGCGGAAGTCCGGGCCGCCCTTTCCCGCATCTCCTCGCAGGCGGGAGGCAAGAAGTCTCTCGAGGAAGTTATGGAGTCCCTCTGGAAGGAGACCGAGGGGGTCTTCCCCCGGGACCGGATCGGCCTCTCCTTCATCGAGGAGGACGGCGCGCGCGTGGTGGCCCGCTGGTGCAAGTCCGGCTACGGCGCCACCGCGCTCAAGACCGGTTATGGAGCCGGGCTCTCGGGCTCCAGTCTGCAGGGCATCCTCCTCGGCGGAAAGGCCCGGATCATCGGCGACCTGGAGGGCTATCTCCGGGCACGGCCCGGTTCCGAATCGACCCGGATCCTGGTCAAGGAGGGCGTGCGCTGCAGCCTGACCCTGCCCCTGGAGGTCGGAGGGCGTCCGGTGGGTTTCCTCTTCCTTTCGAGCCGCAAGCCCCGGGCCCTCGGCGTCGAGCACGCGAGGCTGCTCTCTCAGGTGCGCGAGCACATCGCGCAAACGGTGGAACGGGCCTGGCTCATGAAGTCCCTCGAGGACGCCAAGCGCGATTATTTCTCCACCCTGGGCTTCATCTCCCACGAGCTCAAGAACCCCTTGTCCTCGATCATGGCCCGCGCCGAGAGCTATGTGGGGGGGATGTTCGGCAAGGTCGATCCCAAGGTCGAGGAGACCATGCGCTCGGTGCTCAACACCGCCTCGGACATGACGGGTATGGTGGAGAACTACCTGGGTTTGGCCGGCTTAGAGACGGGGGAACTGCCCATCTCGCGGGAGAGCATCCTCTTCGATAAGGAGTTCTTCCTCCGTCTCCTGGAGGAGACCGAGGCATTGGCAGCCCGCCGGGGGCGGCACATCGTAGTCGACATCCCCTCGGAGGAGCTGCGCGTGCGCGGAGGAGTCGACCTGCTGAGGGTCGCCCTGCGCAACCTCCTGCACAACGCGGTCAAATACGGCTTCGCAGGCACGGAGATCAGGGTCCGCGCCCGGGTCTCGGAGGGCTGGCTCGAGGTCTCGGTGCGCAACGCCGGGGTGGGGTTCAAGCCCGAGGAGAAGGGCAGGCTTTTCCGGAAGTTCTCCCGCCTCCATCAGGCCGGAACGGAAAAGACGCGCGGAAGCGGGCTGGGGCTCTATCTGTCCTGGCTCATCGCGCAGAGGCACGGAGGCTCGCTGAGCGCGGAGTCCGAGCCCGGGCAATGGGCGGAGTTCACGCTCCGCCTGCCCGACGCCTCGCTCGGCTAGCCGCCGGTCCTACCCGGCCAGCTCGCGCAGCAGGGCCTTGGCGCCGTAGATGGCGCGCAGGGCTTCGAGGATGCCGGCCGAGTGCACGGAGACCGCCCGGGAGCTTTCCCGGGAATAGGCGTATCTCCCCGCCAGGCTCTGGATGTTCCCGTCGAAGATGAGGCCCACCAGGCGCGCCTTGCGGTCGATGACCGGGGAGCCCGAGTTCCCGCCGATGATGTCGTGCGTAGTCACGAAATTGAGCGGTGTGCCTTGGCGCACCCTGGCCTTGGCGGCCAGGACCCTTTTGGGAAGGCGGAAGGGGGGGGTGTTGTCGAAGCCGTCGGCGCGGGAGTAGAGGCCCCCGAACGTGGTCTTGTGCGGCACGCGCGTCTTGCCCGCGTCGTAAGAAGCCGGCTGGCCGTAGCTCATGCGCAGGGTGAAGGTGGCGTCCGGATAGAGGGTCTTGCCGTGGCAGGCGAAGCGCACCCGCGCGATGCGAGTGCCCTCGGCGCGCTCGACGCTCTGCACCTCGTCCTCGTACCACTTGCGCATCTCCCGGTAGAAGGGGTCCGCCCTGCGTGCGAGTACGATCATCGAGTCCCGCGAGGACTCGATGATCGCGTGTCCTCCCTCGATGAGCTTTTTTCGGAACTGGACGTTCCTTAGCCGTGTGTCAGCCAGCGCTTCCTTCGCCGTCTCCTCGGGCGACTTCCCTTGGAGCACCGCCCGGATGAAGGGGTCCTCGGGCCCCAGGGCCTTGAGCGAGAGGGAGAGCCCTTGGGCCAGCATGGCCTCTTCCAGGTCGGGGTAGACCGGGGCCGGGGAGTAGAGACGCAGGTGCAGGGACTCCAGCCCTGAGTCTCGGTACTCCTCGAAGCGCTTCTCATTGGGTTTTCGGACCTCCGCGGCGTAGCGGACCACGGTGTCCGCGATCCCCATGAGCGTGTGGCCGTGCAGTTTCCGGAAGAAAAGCTCCCGATATCGGCGTCCGAGCCCGGCCTGCGCCTTCTCCACGCGATCCCAAGACCCCGAGAACGCCTGGAGAGCCGGGTCGGAGTGCGCCCGTCTGCGCAGGATGCGTTCCTCCTCCTCCTTGGCCTCGAGCGTCCTGGGCTCCAGGAGCCCCTCGTATTCGCCCTCCATGGCTTTGATGGAGTTCTCCACCCGGAAGACGAGGTCTTGCGCGCGCCGGGCGCGCTCCGCGCCGCCCGCGGCGTAGCGCGCGAGGCCTTGCCGGCGCTCGCGCAGGAATTCCAGGCGCGAGGGCATCAGCGTGTCCCGCTGCAGGCGCAGTTGAGAGAGGGTGAGGAGGCGGTCGGTGGAACCGGGGTGCCCGGTGACGAAGCAGAGCTCTCCCTCGCCCACGCCCTTCGCGCTGAAGGGGAAGAAATGGGCGGGGCGCACGGGCTTGCCGCCTTCATAGACGCGGAAGAAGGCGAAATCCAGGGCGTAGCGGGGATAGGTGAAGTTGTCGGGGTCCCCGCCGAAGAAGGCGGCTTCCAGCTCCGGGGCCATGACCAGCCGCACGTCCGTGTATTTCCTGAACCGATAGAGCCAATATTCGCCGCCCTGATAGAGCTCCACCACGTCGGAGCGCAGGCCGGTGCCTTCGGCCGATTCCTTTTCGATGCGGGAGGTCTCCGCCTTGCGCTGTTCGTTCTGGGCGCTCTCCGGGGCTTTGGGGTCGATGGCCGCGTTCACGCGCGCGGTGACCTCCTCGAAGGAGACCAGTTGGTTGATCTCGAGGTCCGGACAGCGTTTCTCCTGGGCGGGGCCGCGCGCGAGGAAGCCGTCCTTGACATAATCCTTCCTGGCGCCGGACATCTTCTGCAGTTGGCCCAGCGCCACATGGTGGTTGGTGAGGACGAGGCCGCGGGAGGAGACGAAGGAGCCGGACCCGCCGTCGTTGAAGCGCACCGAGGCCAGGCGCACGCGGTCGAGCCAGGGGGGGTCGGGGAGGAAGCCGTAATGCCGCCGCAAGAGCGTGAGCGGCGTATTGTCGAAAGTCCACATGCCCTCGTCCTGTAGGAGGGGAAGCCCTTCCGTTGCGCGTTCCATGTCTGACTCCTGATGACGGCTTTCGTCCCCCAATCCCATCCGGGGGTGTCGCGGATAAGGAGGGGGATTAAAGCAAATTAATGAAATGAGCGAAGGCGCAGGGAATTGGCCACGACGAAGACGCTCGAGAGGCTCATGGCCGCGGCCGCGAGCATGGGGCTCAGGGAGATCCCCAGCCAGGGCTCGAGTACGCCGGCGGCCACGGGGATGAGCAGGGCGTTGTAGGCGAACGCCCAGAAGAGGTTCTGCCGTATGCAGCGGACCGTCTTTTCCGAGAGGGCTATGGCGCGCGGCACGGACTCGGGCCGCGCGCTCAGGAGCACCACCTCGGCGGTGTCCACGGCCACGTCCGCGCCCGAGCCCACGGCTATTCCGACCTCGGCTTGGGCCAGGGCCGGGGCGTCGTTGATGCCGTCTCCAACGAAGACCACCCGGCCTTCCCTCTGAAGGAGGCGGACCGCGGCGGCCTTCCCCTGCGGCGAGAGACCGGCGGAGATGTCCTCGATGCCCGCCTGCGCGGCCACGGCCGCGGCCGTGGCCTCCGAGTCTCCGGTCAGGAGGACCACGCGCAATCCAGCCTCCTTGAGCTCCGCCACCGCCTCCCGGGCGCCCTCCCGCACGGGGTCCGAGACGGCGAGCATGGCCGCCGGCCGCCCATCCACCGAGAGGTAGAGCACGCTCTTGCCGGAGGCGGAGAGCTCCTCCGCGCGCCGCGAGAAACCGGAGAAATCGGCGCCGCTCTCTTCGATAAAGCGCCTGGCTCCCACCCTCACGTCCTTGTCCCCCACCATGGCCCGGGCGCCCGCGCCGGGAATCGCCTCGAACCCTTTCGGGGGGTCGGCCGCGACCCCCTCCCGGGCCGCCGCGGACACGATGGCCCGGGCATACGGGTGCTCGGAGCGGGACTCGACGGCGGCGGCCAGCGATAGCGCGACGCCGCGTAGGATGCCGGAGACCGGGATGACCTCGGTGAGGGC
>CAYHRV010000255.1:0-4545 GCA_964359165.1 uncultured Elusimicrobia bacterium | reverse complement strand
GGGCGTTGGGTATTTTATTTTTTGGGCCCCCCGGCCGCCCAATTTGGGTTTGGTTGGCGGGGGCCCCCCCCGCGGGGGGACCGCCGTCCGGGGGCATGCCCCTGCCGCCGTTTCCTTGGCGTTCGTTGAAGACGCGCAGCGCACTTTGTGCGCCGCGTACAAAGGGAGGCCGTATATGATGAAGATCCAGCTCGCTGCGCTCGTATTGGCCGCCGGCCTGGCCGTCGGCGCCGGGGCCCAAGCGCCCGCCGGCGACTCCGAGGCCCCGGCTGTCTCCCCCGCCGCCCCGAAGAAGGATGAGCCCTCTGCGGAGAAGAAGGCCCTGGAGAAGGCCGTCGTCGATAACCAGCTCTCCCAGCAGCAGCTCCAACAGCGCCTGCGCAAGCTGACCGATGAGAAGGAAGACCTCAAGGCCCAGGCGGACCTCTTCTCCGAGAAGGTGCGTCTCGAGCTCCTGCGCATGGAGTCGGAGAACAAGAAGCTCGACCTCGAGGTCAAGAGGCTCGTCGCGGGGAACCAGATCGACGAGGAGAAGCACAAGAAGGAGATGGGGGACCTCAGGCAGGAGAAAGAGAAGCTCAAGATGGCCAACGATTTCAAGGACGAGCAATTGCGCCAGAAAGAGGCGGCCAACGAGGCGGAGCGCAAGGCCATCGACCTGGAGATGCGCCGCCTGGACTTAAAGGCCAAACAGCTGAAATTCGAGGAAGACGAGTTGAAGAGGAAGCTCGAGCGGGTGAAATCGGACCTCGATCTGCGGGCCAAGAACGAGGATTGGAAGGCGGAGGCCAATAAGGAGCCCGACTACCTGAAGAACCCCTTCTCAGAGGGCGTCCTGACCGTGACCGACCGCCGCATCCCTCTCAACGGTCCCATCATGCGCGGGGTGGCCGACTATGTCACCGAGCGCATCCACTACTACAACAACAAGTCCGGAGACCTCCCCATCTTCATCGTCATCGATTACTGCCCGGGCGGCTCGGTGATGGAGGGCTACCGCATCGTCAAGGCCATGCAGGCGAGCAAGGCCCCGATCCATGTGGTGGTCAAGTCCTTCGCCGCGAGCATGGCCGCGGTCATCACGACGCTCGCCGACCATTCCTACGCCTATCCCAACGCCATCATCCTCCACCACCAGATGTCCACCATGCAGTGGGGCAATATGACCCAGCTCAAGGAACAGCTCGAGATCGCCAAGGAATGGTACCGCCGGCTCGCCGACCCCGTGGCCAAGAAGATGGGGACCAGCATCGAGGGCATGACCAAGCAGATGTACGAGCACAACTCCGACGGCGACTGGGAGGAGTTCGCGGACAAGGCCGTGGCCCTCAAGTGGGTGAGCAAGGTCGTCCACGAGATCCGGGAGACCGGCATGGTCAAGGACCCCGACCGCTTGGAGAAGGGGAAGAAGCCGGAGTTGCCCAACCGCATGGAGGAGAAGATCGACGAGAAGGGCCAGCGCTACGTGAGCCTGCCCCGCCTCGACCCCTTCGACCTCTACTACATCTACAATCCGGACCGCTATTACAGATAGCGGTCCGCGTCGCCGCCTATTCTACGGCGTCGGCCGAGGCGCAGGGGACCTGCGCCACTGGCCGGGCTCGAGCCCGGCCAGTGTATAAGGCCCCACGCGCACGCGCACGAGCCTGAGCGTCGGGTGACCCACGGCAGCGGTCATGCGGCGCACCTGCCGGTTCTTCCCCTCTCCCAGGGTGATCTCCAGCCAAGCGGTCGGCACGCTCTTGCGCGCGCGGATGGGCGGAATGCGGGGCGCGAGAGTGGGCTCCTCCGGGAGCAGATCCGCCCGGCACGGCTTCGTCCAGCCGTCTTTGAGCTGAACGCCCCTGCGCAGGGTCTCCAGGGCCTCCGGGGCGGGGATCCGTTCCACTTGGGTCCAATAGGTCTTCTGATAGCCGTTCAGAGGATGGCTTAGGCGGGCCTGCGTCCTTCCGTCATCGGTGAGAACCAGGAGCCCCTCGCTGTCATGGTCGAGACGCCCGGCCGCGTAGACCTTGGGGGGGAGCCCGAAATCCGCGAGGGAGGGGTGCCCGTCCAGGGGAGTGAACTGCGAGAGCACCCCGTAGGGCTTATAAAAAAGAATCACGATTGGAGCACGGGCCGGCATACTCGAATATTCCACAAAATGAACGGCCTAACGCGATAGTAGGCGGGCAAGAACACACGGGCGCCTTGCGTGGCGCCGGGTCCAGGCCTTTGCAATGGCGGGCGGGAGCGGAGTATGATTCTCATATGAACGGACTGATCGTCGCGAAGGCGTTCTTCCGGATGCTGGAATGGAAGAGGCTGGCCAAGGAGGCTCTCATGGGGAATAAGAGCGAGGCGCAAGCCGGAGGGATATATGCCTTCGAGATGAATACTATCGAGGGAACCCCGCGCCCATTGTCCGAATATGAAGGCAAGGTCTGCCTCATCGTCAACACGGCTTCCAAGTGCGGGTTCACGCCCCAATACGAAGGTCTCGAAAAGCTTCACGCCGACTTCAAGGCGCGAGGACTGCGGGTCCTCGGGTTCCCATCCAATGATTTCGGGGCGCAGGAGCCCGGGCCGGAGGCCGAGATCAAGGAGTTCTGCTCCACCCGCTACCGGGTCTCCTTCGACCTCTTCGCCAAGATCCGCGTGAAGGGGGAGGGGATGCATCCCCTCTATGAGTTCTTGACGAAGCGCTCGGGCCACAACGGGGAAATCCCCTGGAACTTCAGCAAGTTCCTCGTCGACCGCAAAGGCCGCGTAGCGGCCCGTTTCGGTCCGGACACGGAGCCTTTGGATAAGGCCTTGGTGGCCGCCATACAGGCGGCGCTCGCCGCTTGAAAGGATCCGCGGCGATGAACGGGCCGGAAACGGCGCACGGCCCCTGCGGCGGGCCTGAGCGCCGCAGAGACTGCGCGAGCGGAGGCCGGACTGCGCGCGGCCGCCTTCGGCGGCTTGTCCTGGCGGCGCTGCTCTTTGGGACGGCGGTAATAAACACGAGCCCCGCCCTGGCGGGCGGGGCGATGTGGGCCGCGGCGGGTAAAGTCGACATCACCCCGGACCTGAAGACCGAGTCGATCTGGCTGGCGGGCTACGGCGCCAAGGGGCGCAGGCCCGAAGGCGTGCACGATCCCCTGCATGCCAGGGCTCTGGTGGTATCCGACGGGGAAAAGACCGCGGCGCTCGTCGCCGTGGATGTCCTGGGGGTCTTCCGGGAAGAGACCGAGGCGATCCGCCGCCTTTTAGGCTGGACCGGGGAGAAGCGCTACCTCTTCATCGCGGCCACGCATACGCATTCGGGACCGGACACCGTCGGGCTTTGGGGCCCTTTGCCCGGGGTCAGCGGAGTGGATAAGCGCTACCGCAAAAGGGTGCGCGAGGCCGTGGTTTCTCTGATCAAGGACCTTTCCGGACGCCTGGAGAGAGTCGAACTGCGCGCCGCCTCCGCGAAGGTGGACCCGAGAGGGCTCTGCCGGGACAGCCGCGACCCGGCGGTGCTCGATGACGAGCTCAACGCCTTGCAAGTGCTCGCCCTCCCAGGCCCGGGTTCCAAGGAGCGACGCGTGCTCGGGACCGTGGTGCGCTGGTCCTGCCACCCCGAGGTGCTCGGCTCCAAGAACCGCCGCGTCAGCGCGGATTACGCCGGAGAGCTCTGCTCCCGCGTCGAGGAGCGCACGGGCGGGGCTTGCGTCTTCTTTTCGGGCTCCATCGGCGGGCTCATGACCCCCGACACCGACGACTCGGGAGGAGTCGAGGGGCAGTATCGTGAGATGCGGCGCGTGGGAGAAGCCTTGGCGGACAAGGCGTTGGCTGCTTTGCGCGCGGATCGTGGCCCGGCGGCCGCGCGTGGAGACCGCGCCCTCAAGGCCGGCGCCGCAGGCGGCCCGCTCGACTTCGATTCTCGCGTCGTGCGCGTTCCCGTGGAGAACTCCCGCTACCTCCTTTTTCTTCCGAGCTTGGCCTTCGGCCATCGAATACTTGACCAAGACGGGCGGCCTCTCGGCCGCCGTCGGGTACTGAGCATCCCGCTCCGCCATCTGCTTTTCTTCCCCTTGCCGGAGAAAGCCCGGCCCTGGGTGGAGACCGAGGTCTCCCGGCTCCGCTTGGGCCCCGTCGACATCCTCGGCATCCCGGGCGAGCTTTTCCCGGAGCTGGCCGTGGGGGGATTCGACGGCTCGCGGAGTTTCGGCCATCCCTTCATCAAGCCGGGCAATGCCAACCCCCCGGCGGTCGAGCGCGCGCCCAAGGGCCCTTATCTTCGAGAGCGCCTAGGCCGCCACGGCTGGGTGGTGGGGCTCGCCAACGATGAACTCGGCTACCTCGTTCCCAGCTACGATTTCCAGGTCGCGCCCACCCGCTCCATGACCCCGAAACCCGCCGGGACCCACTACGAGGAGACCAATTCCATCGGCCCCTCCGCGACCCGGATCGTCCTCGACGCCGCGGACGAGCTCCTACGCAACTAGTGCTCCGACCGGATAATTATGCGCGATTTGGCCGGACGATTTTGCGCTCCGGCTAGACGCAAGGAGCGAGGATAGCTTAAGCTATCTGAGC
>CAYHRV010000254.1:0-4601 GCA_964359165.1 uncultured Elusimicrobia bacterium | reverse complement strand
GGTAGCGGTGTTCGGTAGGGATAAACGCTGAAAGCATCTAAGCGTGAAACCCGCCTCAAGATAAGGCTTCCCTTGCCCGCAAGGGCACTAAAGGACCCCGGAAGACTACCGGGTTGATAGGTCGGAGGTGTAAGCACGGTGACGTGTTCAGCCAACCGATACTAATCGTCCGTGAGGCTTGGCCGTATTCTTCAATCAAGGACGTTTGGCTTGTGCTCTGGGGAGTTCGAAGCGGTTCACGCGACGATGAAGGCGCCGCGATCGGCGGCAAGTTCAACCACGCTCCCACCTTAAAAATGTCGAGGAGTCAACGAGGCCGGTGGTATTTCCGGCAGGGAAACACCCGTTCCCATTCCGAACACGGCAGTTAAGCCTGCCAGGGCCGATGGTACTAACGCCCAATCCGGCGTTGGGAGAGTAGGTCGCTGCCGGCCTCGTTGACTCCTCGGCGAACTCAGGCCCGGTTCTTCCGGGCCGGATTCAAAAATTATGGGTAAAGCGTTCAAGCAGGGGCTTTGCGCCCTGGCCGTCCTTTTGGGGATGTCCGGGTCCGCATGGGCTCAGGCGCTGGGGACCTCCTCGGCTCAGCTCAAGCCCGGGTCATGGAAAGCCTTGGTTTATTACCAGGGCGTCCGGGACCAGGCGTTGGGCTTCGCGATGACCGGGAGCGGCGTATGCATCGCTTCCGCGGCGTCGTCGGTGAGTTTTCCATGCGGTTCCACCGGGGAAACGAAGGCGGAAGGTTCGGGCGGGGCCGTTCTGCTCAAATTGATCTTTCAGCCGCACGAGGGTTTTCAGTATTACCTCTCCGCGGGAGCCGGGGACTATTCCCTGCGCGTCGCGTCCGTGAGCGTGGTCAACTCGCTGACGGGCGACCGCCCGGGGTTCCTCTACGGAGCGGGGGTGAAGGCGGTGCTGATGGCGGATACGCTCACCGCCCCGGGCGTGGCTCTGGACGCGAATCTGTCGTGGCAGAGGTATTATTTCAACGAGCTCCAGCCCGGGCGCACCGCGGCGCAGACGCAGATAGACCAGAGGCTGGACTTGATGCAGACGCAGGTGGCTGTGGAGGCGGGGCATCTCTTCAAGCCGTTGGGCTGGAGCGTCGGAGTGGAGCCCTACGGCGGCCTGAAGTGGGTCCGCTCCCAGGCCTGGCTCAAGGACCTCGGCGGCGGCGGGCGGGTCGGCGGGATGAAGGACGCGGTGACGCCGTTTTTGGGCGTGGAATTGCCGATATACGAGAAGGAGGGGTTGTTCGCGGAGGTGTCCTTCCTCGGAGGGATACAGTACGCGGCCGGGCTGAACATTAGGTTCAAGTGATATGAAACAGACAAAAACCCAGAAGAAAGAAGCGTCGAAGACCCTGGCGGAGACCCTCAAAGAGGCTCCCTACATCTATTTCACCGAGTACCAAGGGCTCAAGTTCCAGGAGCTGGCGAGCCTGCGCTCCAAGCTCAAGCCGCTCAAGTGCTCCTACAAGGTGGTCAAGAACTCCATCTTGGACCACGCGCTCCGGCAGGCCGGCGTCTCGGCCGCCGACGCCAAGCTCTTCGCCGGACCCAATGCCGTGCTCATCCCCAAGGGGGACGATCCGGTGGGGGCGGCCAAGGTCCTGGCCCAGTTCGCCAAGGAGTTCCCGGCTCTCAAGATCAAAGCGGGCTACGTGGACGCGAAGTGGATGGGTCCCGTGGACTGCGAGAAGCTCTCTAAGCTCGGTTCGAGGCCCCAGCTCCTGGCCCAGTTGGCCGGGGTGCTGTACTCCACGACGAGCCAGAGCGCGGCGGTGCTGGCCGCGCCGATACGGGATTTCGTGCTGGTCCTCCAGGCGTTGGAGGAGAAGAGAAAAACCGCGCCGGCGGCCGCGTAAGAGCCGCTGATAGCACCGGCCGGGCGGCCGGGATAAACCCGCGGAGCCTCCGCGGGGCTATCCAACAGAAAGGGAGACAAAGACATGACGACCGCGACGAAGCTGGGAAAAGACGAGATCGTAGAGGCGATCTCGGGCCTCACCGTTCTGGAGCTCTCCGAGCTCGTGAAGGCCGTTGAGGAGAAGTTTGGCGTGAAGGCCGCCGCCGTGGGCATCGCCGCCGCGCCTGCCGCGGGCGGAGCCGCCGCCGGAGCCGCTCCTGCCGAGGAAAAGACCGATTTCACCGTGGTCCTTTCGGCCAGCGGGGACAAGAAGATCCAGGTCATCAAGGTCGTGCGCGAACTCACCGGGCTCGGGCTCAAGGAAGCCAAGGACCTCGTGGAGGGCGCGCCCAAGACTCTCAAGGACGGCGTGCCGAAGGCGCAGGCCGAGGACTGGAAGAAAAAGCTGGCGGAAGCCGGCGCGACGGTCGAATTGAAATAGGCTCAGAGCATCACTGGGCGCCCCGACGCCGGCCGCGAGGCCGGAGCCGGGGCGGCCGTTCTTGTAGACGGGCGATCGGTGAAGTCGGCGGGAGAGTGAATGAATCAGATCAACTTCTCTAAGATCCCTCAGGTCCAGGAGCTGCCGGACCTGCTGGAGATGCAGAAGCGTTCGTTCGCGGATTTCCTGCAGGAGGACGCTTCCCCCAACGAGCGCAAGCTCATGGGCCTGCAGGCCGCGTTCATGGACGTCTTCCCCATAGAGTCGGCTGATTGCAGCATGGTGCTGGACTTCATCCGCTATAAGTTCGGCCCCACCCGCTACACGAGCGCGGAAGAGGCGCGCGGCCACGACGCGTCCTTCGCGACCTCCTTGAAGGCGATCCTGCGCCTCTCCTCCCGCCAGCCCTCCGGCAAGCTCAAGCAGATCATCGAGCAGGAAGTGACGCTCTGCGACATCCCGCTCATGACGGAGAACGCCTCCTTCATCATCAACGGAGCCGAGCGCGTGGTCGTCAGCCAGCTCCACCGGTCCCCGGGCATCGTGTTCGAGGAAGACGAGGAGAAGAAGATCTCGTCCTTGGGCCGCAAGCTGTATTTCGCCCGCATCATCCCCTACCGGGGAGCCTGGGTCGAGTTCGAGTTCGACCTCAACAACGCCCTCTACGTGCGCATCGACCGCAAGAAGAAGTTCCCGGCCACCTCGTTTTTGAGGGCGTGCGGGATCGAGACCGACGCGGAGATCCTGCAGATCTTCTACCCCTGCGAGGAGGCGAAGGTCTCCCACGACACCGCCGACCAGATACTCCGGCGCATCTGCGCCGAGGACGTGGTCGACAAGGCCACCGGCGAGGTGCTCCTGGAGACCCGGCACCCCGTCACGCATGAGTCCATCAAGCGGATGCTGGAGCGGGGGATCTCCAAGGTCAAGCTGCTCTCCGGGAACCCGGAGAAAGAGGATCCCACCATCTGGGAGACCCTGCGCAAGGACCCCTATAAGAGCGCCAAAGAGGCCCAGCAGGAGATCTACAAGAAGCTCAGGGGCCAGGAATTCATCGTCCCCGGCCAGGCGGAGCAATACCTCGACAACTTGGTCTTCAAGAATCTGCGCAAGTATGACACCTCCCTGGTCGGCCGCTACAAGATCGCCAAGAAGCTGGGCCTGCTCCAGCAGGTCCTCGCCTCCCGCAAGGACCTGCGCTTCGAGGTGCCCTCCGAGAGGCGGCGCACCCTGACCCCGGAAGACCTGGTCGTCACCATCCAGTACCTTATCCTCCTCAACAACGGCGCGAGCGGTTTCGAGGCGGAGGGGAAGACCTGCAAGGTGGAGATCGACGACATCGACCACCTGGGCAACCGCCGGGTGCGCGGCGTGGGCGAGCTCCTGGAGAACCAGATACGGGTGGGCTTGGCCCAGATGGCGCGCGTCATCCGCGACCGCATGAGCGTGCAGGACAAGGCGCAGTTGACCCCCCGCACCCTGCTCAACACCGCGCCGCTGGTAGGCATCTTGCGCAAGTTCTTCGGCACCTCCCAGCTCTCCCAGTTCATGGACCAGATCAACCCGCTGGCCGAGCTCACGCACAAGCGGCGGCTCTCGGCCTTGGGACCGGGCGGCCTCAACCGAAAGCGCGCGGGCTTCGAGGTGCGCGACGTGCATCACACCCACTACGGGCGCATCTGCCCCATCGAGACGCCCGAAGGGCCCAACATCGGCCTCATCACCTCGCTGGCCTGCCTGGCCCGGGTCAACCGCTACGGCCTCATCGAATCCCCCTACCGCAAAGCGGGCAAGGGGAAGCTCACTGGAGAGGTGGACTACCTCGCCGCCGACATGGAGGACGAGCACACGGTGGCGCAGGCTAATTCCGCCATCGAGCGCGACCGCTTCATCGGGGACGCGGTGGCCTGCCGGCGCAAGGGCGATTTCCCCATCCTCGACCCCATGAAGGTCGACTATATGGACGTCTCGCCCCTGCAGATCGTCTCGGTGTCCGCCGCGCTCATCCCCTTCCTGGAGCATGACGACGCCAACCGCGCGCTCATGGGCTCGAACATGCAGAGGCAGGCCGTGCCCCTCCTGGTGGGCGAACCGCCCCTGGTGGCCACGGGCATCGAACATCGGGTGGCCCAGGACTCGGGCGCCTGCATCCTGGCCAAGCGCGCCGGGCGCGTGATCTATTCCACCGGGAACATCATCGCGGTGTCCGCCGACGGAGGCAAGGACTCCGACGTGGACATCTACGAGCTCA
>CAYHRV010000253.1:1396-4607 GCA_964359165.1 uncultured Elusimicrobia bacterium | reverse complement strand
ATCGCATCTTATCAACCTCAGCCGAGCCGCCGGCGTCAGCCTGGACGAATTGGCCGCGCCGCCCGATTTGGACGCTCTGGAAATGGAGACCTTGGCCGCAGAACTTCTTTGGGACCGCCTCTATCCCGGTCTCCTCGATTTTGTCTTTGCCTTGGTCCGGGGCGAAGACAAGGCGGCGGCGCGGCTCGTCCAAGTCTTCGGCCTCTATGGCGCCGCTCGCATCCTTGGAGACGAGGTCTGGACTCGATTTCCAGACTACAAGCGCCTTATACAGCCGCAAAGGCGCGAAGGGCTTGAATGCTTATGGCGATGGGAATCGAGCCTGACCTAGCCCTGGCGGAGCGTGTCCTTCCCCCGCCGCTTCTGCGGGCGTTGCGGCATGTGTTCGCCCAAAGGATATCCGGGTGCATGCTGGTGGGGGGAACCGCGTTGGCGGGATTTTACGCGGGCCATCGCCGGTCGGATGATCTTGATCTGTTTGCCGAAGATGATGGGAGCCAGCGCATGGCGGCGCTGGCGGTGCGCTCGCTGGAGGGCATCGGAGCCGGCGTCGAGGTGCGCCAGGACTCCGCGGTCTATTTCAGGGCTCTGTGCGCGCTCGAGGGGCATCGCTTCACGGTTGATGTCGCGACCGCTTCCGCGCTCTTTAAGAGCGGCCGAAGCGTGCGCCTTCCCGGAGACATCCTGGTGGCGGACCTCGACACCCTCCTCATGCTCAAGGGTGCGGCGTTGGTGAGCCGATGCGCCGAGAAGGACCTCTACGACCTTCTTTGGATCCTGGAGCGCAAGGACGCCATGACGCTGCGCGAGTTGGCGCAAGCGGCGCAACGCTTCGATGCGGGAGCCTCCCCGGAGAATCTATTGATCAGCGTCCTGGGCGCCCGGCTCGACATGAAAAGCTGCGATTTCAGCTTGGACCAGCGGGTGAGCGCCCGGGACATACATCGTCAAGTGTCGGGGTTCCGCAAGGAGCTGGCTCTGGGGCTACGCGCTATCGCGAAAGGGAACCGGCCGGAACCCCTGGGAGACTTGGTCCGCAGGGTCCGGGCGCTGTCCAAGCGTTAGGTCCTTGGGCCCTTGTGCCGAAAGGCGGGAACCGGCAAAATAGCTTCGTGGCCGCCAAGAATGAGAACTCCCCCGCGGAGAAATCCGATCTCAAGTCGCTTGATGCCGAACTCAAGGACGACATCGATCGCCTATACAAGGCCGTCCTCGAGCTGCGGGGCGACGTGCGCGAAGTTATAAGCACCATGGCTACCAAGGGCGATGTCGACCGTATCTTGACCGCGATAGATTCCCTTGCCAAGAGATCGGAGCATTACAACCTCGTTTGCACAATCGACTCATGGAATCCAACGGCACATTGAAAGATGCCCGGCCGTGGGGGAGTTGGGAGATACTGGCGGAGACTCCCGGCTACAAGGTCAAGCGCATCATCGTGCTGCCTGGCAAACGGCTCAGCTATCAGCGCCATGCAAAACGCCGGGAGATATGGACCTTGGCCGAGGGCGCCGGTCTGGCCACGGTGGAGGGGCGGTCCGTGGAACTCCGCGCCGGCCAGACCATAGAAATACCGATCGGGGCCGCGCACCGCATGGCCAACCCGGGCATAGCGGACTTGGTCTTCATCGAGGTGCAGTTGGGCTCCTACTTCGGAGAGGACGACATCGTGCGCCTCGAAGATGATTATGGGCGCACGGGGACTTGAGACACACCTTGATTTGCCTCCCGATACCATTGCAATTAGTTAACATGTCTGTTAATATATTGCAATGGATTGGAGAGGCTTCCTAGTCGCCTTCGGACACCTGCCCGTCATCGAGACGGAAATTCTTCTTGCCGGTGTCTCGGCCCCCGCAGCGAACAGGGTCCAGGTCAGCCGCTGGCGCAGGCAGGGGAATCTGATCCGATTGCGCCGCGGGATCTATATCCTGGCGCCCGCCTTCAGGAAGACCGAACCCAATGAGTTCCATATCGCCTCCTTGCTCAATCGGCCGTCTTATATCAGTCTTGAAAAAGCCCTGGAATTCCACGGGCTCATCCCCGAGGGAGTCCCGGTCTATACGAGCGTTACCGCCAAGCGGCCGGAACGGCTGAACACGCCTCTGGGGGTCTTCGACTACAGACACGTGAAAAGTCCTCTCTTCTGGGGATACGAGACTCTCACCGTCAACGGCCAGACCGCGCATATCGCATCGCCCGAGAAGGCGCTGCTCGATTACTTCTACCTGAGGGGGTCGGATGCCTCGCCGGAGCGCCTGGACGGATTGCGCTTGCAGAACCTGAAGAAAGTCGATGCCCGCAAACTGGCGGCTTTCGCCAAGCGTTTCGCCGTGCCGGGCATCGAACGGGCGGCGCGGGCGCTCCAATCGCTCTTGCCGACGCGCGCCGGCGGAGAGAAACGCAAATGAAAGACTATGCCCTCTCCCTGGCCGCGGGACAAAAGGGGCAATACGCAAAGCTCAATGTCCTGCGGGAGTATCTCCAAGCCTACATCCTGCGCATCCTGCATGACGCCGGGTTCTTCCGCTCAGCGGCCTTCGTGGGTGGGACGGCCCTTCGCTTCCTCTACGCCGTGCCCCGCTTCTCCGAGGATCTCGACTTCTCCCGCGCCGAAGGCAAGGCTGTCGGATTCGTTCCTCTCCTCAAGAAAGTCGAGGCGGAATTGAGGGCAGCCGGCTACGAAGCCGGCGTCGCTTGCGACGACGGGAAAGCCGTCCAAAGCGCGTTCGTCCGGTTCACGGGCCTGCTTCATGAAGCAGGCCTCTCTCCGCATAAGAATCAGAACCTGAGCGTGAAGATCGAGATCGACACGAACCCTCCCGAGGGCGCGCTCCTTGAAACCGCTCTCGTCAACCGCCACTTTCCGATCGCTTTCCTGTGCCATGACAGACCCTCGCTTTTCGCCGGCAAGCTCAATGCCGTTCTTTGCCGCCGCTATACCAAGGGCCGGGATTTCTTCGACCTCGGATGGTATCTGTCCCGCTGGCCGGAGCTCTCGCCGAACCTGCTCCTTCTTCAAAATGGCTTGCGTCAGATGAAATGGCAAGGCCCGCGGCCCGAGGAGAGCACCTGGCGCGATATCATCGCCGAAGCCGTGATGAAGGCCGATTGGAGAAAAGTCGTCGAGGACGCCCGGAACTTCCTGGAGAATCCGGCGGACATGGGGATCTTCAGCAAGGAGAACATCCTCCTGCTCCTCAAGAAGAGG
>CAYHRV010000253.1:0-1296 GCA_964359165.1 uncultured Elusimicrobia bacterium | reverse complement strand
TCGATCTCGCCGCAGACGTGCTCGGCGAAGGGGAGCGCGCAGGTGAAGGCCGGGGAGACGGCGTTGAGGATGTGGAAGGAATCCCGGTCGCCCTCAGTGACGAAATCCATGACGAGCTTCCCGGTGCGCACGTGCAATAGCTGGGCCCGGATGCCGGGCTCGGCCCAGCGGGTGTAGCCGCGGGGGTCGACTCCGTGGGCCAGTTCCGAGGCCAGGGCCACCAGGCGGGCCTTGGAATACTTGCGCAATTCCTGCACGGCGAGCGCCCCAAAATCGAAACCCGAGGAGAGCAGGAGCCCCGCCTGGCGCATGAGGATCTCGGCAAGCTCCCCGGCGCTGAAATTGTCGAAGCCCTTGTACTGCTCCCGCCAAAAAGCCGGGATGGCCGTGGGGCCTATCTTGACCCGACCGTCGGCTTTGACCGTGAAGTGGACTCCCAGGAAGGGGTTGCGCAGGTCGGGGACGGGATAGATGTGCACGCGCAGGGACCCGGCGGGGTCGTCGGAGTAGAGGTAGAGGCCCTTGAAGGGCAGGACGCGGTATTCCTGGGAGAAGCCGAAGTCCCTGGCCACGCGGTCGGCGTATAGGCCGGCGGCATTGACCGTGAAGCCCGCCTCCAGCTCGCCGGCGGCCGTGCGCAGGACCTTCCCCTTTCGGCCCAGATAGCCCGCGCTCAAGCGCACGGAGATGCCCTCGGAGCGCGCGTCGTCCTGCAGGGCCTGCATCACGCGGGAAGGCTCGACGGAAGCCGTCGAGGGGGAGAAGAGGGCTTTCTTGAAGGTCTTGGCCCTGGGCTCGAGCGTCCTGGCGTCCTCCTCCGAGAATTCCTTGAGGTCCACTCCGTTGGCCCTGCCGCGCCGCAGGAGTTCCTCCAGGGCCGGGAGGTCGGCTTCGTCCTTGCAGACCACGAGCTTCCCGCAGCGGTTGAGGGGGATCTTCCTGGAGTCGCAGTAGGCCGATAGCTTCCGGTTGCCCTCGGCGCAGAAGCGGGCCTTGAGGCTGTCGGCGGTGTAGTAGAAGCCCGCGTGGAGGACGCCGCTGTTGCGGCCGCTGGCATGGAGGCCTACGTCCAGTTCCTTCTCGAAGACCACCACCTTGGCTCCGGGCTCGCGTTTCTTGAGTTCGCGGGCCACGCAGAGACCCACGACTCCCGCGCCGATGACGGCATAATCCGCAGTTTCCACTTAATGGATTCTACACTAATTGGGGGCATGGACCTGCGCGCTTCGCGCGCTCCGGTCCCAGAAAGTTTAGTGGGGCGGCGGCACCCGGCGCCCCCCAGTCCCGTTACCACCG
>CAYHRV010000252.1:0-4617 GCA_964359165.1 uncultured Elusimicrobia bacterium | reverse complement strand
TTATGCCCCGCCACGTTCTTTGTCCGGATGAAGCGGTAGCCGAGCAGGAGCAGGATGGCGCTCGTCGCGTTGAGGAACGCGTTTACCGTCGGGAGAAGGGGGGGGGAATTCACTTTGTCGGGCCCAGGATAACAAGTTTGGCCTCGACCGGCAAGTTATGTAGACTACCCCCGATGGAACGGAGAGCGGATGCCGCGCTTTCTCTGTACGCGGCGCACGAAGTGCGCTGCGCGTCTTCAAGGCCGCGCCCGGTGCTCCTGAAAGCCTTCTTTCTTGCGGCGGCGCTGCTGCCGGCGGCCCGCCCTTCCGGCGCCGCGGAAGTCCCCGCCAGTCCGGCCAGGACCGGCTTCCTCGTGTTGGCGCCCGACCGTGGATTCCTGGGGAACGCGGAGGTCCAGGACGCATTCGATGCCTTTCAGGGGAAATCCTCCGCGCCTGCGGCCCTCGCCTTCGCCAGCCCCGTGGACATGCGGACCGATCTGAGCAGGGGAGTCTCCGAACTTCGTGAGAAGGGGGTCGGCGAGGCCATACTCCTGCCGCTCTTCGTCTGCGAGAGCCACCCCCTGCTCCGCTCCTCGCTGGAGCTGCTCTCGAAGAACGAGATCCGCGGCGGAATGAAGATGCTCGCCGCTCCGGCCTTCGGCCGCGATCCGCTGGCCGCGGCGGCTCTAAGGGATCGCGTGTCGGCCCTCACGGTCGAGCCCGGCGCGGAATCCGTGCTCCTGCTCGCCCAGGGGGCGCTCACTCCCGAGAGCGCCCGGGCCATGGAAGGCGAACTGGCTGGGCTGCTCAAGGAGGCCCTGGCGGGCCGCGCTTTCGCCGACTCCGGCGTCCTGGTCCTCGAGGTCGAGGAGCCGTTGAGATCCTGGAAACGGGAGTCCTGGGCCCGTTTGGAGCGCGCCCTCTCCGAGCGCCGAAAACGGGGGCTCAGGCCGCTGATCGTCCTCTTCGACGCCGCCCCCCGGCTCGATTCCATGATGGCCTTCGCGCGCGCGCGGGCCCCGGCGGCCGCCAAGTCCGGGGCGTTGTTCGACGGAACGGACCTGACGCCGGAGCCGACGCTGGCGCTTTGGCTCAGGGCCCAGGCCAACCGGCGCCTCCCGCTGGGGGAAAAAGACCTGGGCGTGGTGCTCATGGCCCATGGAGCCCATCTGCAATGGAACAGGGCGATGGACGACGCGGTGGAGGGACTGCGCGCGCGCTGGCGCATCGAGCCGGCCTTCGGAATGGGCGACGCGGCCGTGCTTTCCCGAGCGCTGGGCCGCCTGGAGGCCTCCGGGGCTCGGGCGGGCGCCGTCATCCGGGTATTCTCCCTGGAGAGCAGTTTCCGCCCGGAGACCGAATTCTTGCTGGGCCTGGGCGCGCCCGGCGTTGCTGTCGCGCCCGGCGGCGGGGGGGAACATGGCGGACACGCTCACCACGGCCCCCGGGTGAGGCCCTCGCTCCTACGCAGCCCCCTCGCCCTGGATACGGTGGGGGGGATAGAGGACTCGCCTCTTTTCGCCGAGGTACTGCTGGAGCGGGCCATGGATCTGAGCCGGCGGCCCGAGAGCGAGACGGTGTTCCTCCTCGCCCACGGCGCCGAAAGCGAGGCCGACAACGAGGAGTGGCTCAAGAACCTCGCCTCCTTGGCTTCCCAGATGCGCGCGATGGCGGCGGGGAAAGGCGTCCGATTCCAGGAGGTGAAATACGGAACCTGGCGCGAGGACTGGCCTGAAAAACGCAGGAGCGCCACGGCGGCCATCCGAACGGAAGTCGAACGCGCCGGCCGCGGCGGGAGGGCTATCGTGCTCCCGGCCCGGACCCTGCTCGGAGGCCCGGAGAAGGAATTGCTGGCCGGGCTCGAATATTCCTATGACGGCCGGGGCTTCGCCCCGCATCTGAAATTTTCCGAGTGGGTGGAGAGCCAAATCCGCCTATCCCTGGAGCGCCTCAACGCCCGACGCCGGGAAGGGCTGATCCCCCTCGAGACCGTCCGATAGTTCTAAAGTACCGCGAGCATCCCGTAGAGCGACGGCAGGTAGAGGAGAGAGGCGAGGAAGAGCCTGCGCGCGTCGGCGTGGGACATGGTCCAGCTCGCCTTGAGCCCCAACAGCGCGAAACCCGCGCCCAGGACCAAGGCGCCGAAGCCGTAGCGCAAGCCCGCCATCCCGATGAGAAGGGGCAGCAGGCCCGCCAGGCACAAGGTCAGGGAATGAACGGCGATCTGCAGGGCCGTCGCGGATCCGTCCTGGTCGATGGCGGGCATCACCTGGAAGCCGGCGCGGATGTAATCCTCCCGATGCAGCCAGAACAAGGCCAGGAAATGGGGGATCTGCCAAAGGAATTGGATGGCGAAAAGCGACCACGCCGCGGCGCTCAGGGAGCCCGTCGCCGCCGCCCAACCGATGAGGGGAGGCATGGCTCCGCAGACGGCGCCGATCCAGGTGCTTTGGGGAGTCACGAGCTTAAGAGGGGTATACGCGAAGACATACCCCGCCAGGGTGGCGAAGGCCAGGGCGCAGGCGAGGCTCCCCGATCCGGCGAACAATATCCAAAGGCCCGCCGCCCCGCAGAAGATTCCGAAGGCCGCGGCCCGAGCCAGACTCACTCTTCCTTCCGGTAAGGGCCTGCGGCGAGTGCGCTCCATGCGGGAATCGGGACCGACCTCCAGGCATTGGTTCAGCGTGCCCGTCGAACAGGCCGCCAAGAGCGTCCCCGCGGCCAGCCATCCGGCCTGGACCCAATCCCTGCCCCCGGCCAGCCAGTAGCCGGCCAGCGCCGTGAGCGCGGACATCAGGGCGATGCGGGGCTTGGCCAGCTCCAGGAAGCCTCTCACGCTCTCCCCCGATCCTCTGAGACCCAGGGAATGGCCCGCAATGTCCAGAGCACGGCAAAGGCGAGCAAGGCCGCGCCGCAGGCCAGATGGGCGGCGGTCAGGGCGGTGGGCCAACTGAGGGCCGCGACACGATGAGAACGGACGGTCAGGGCGGCCAGCCCCAGCAGGAACTGCACGGGCAGAAGGAGGAGAAGCACGGCCGCCGGCCGGAGGAGCCCCGGCCGCGCGTCATCGGAGGAGTAGGCCCCATAGGCGGTCCAGGCCACGGCCGCGAAAACCGCGACGGCCCCGAGGAGATGGGGGATGAGCCCCTGCCCGGTGTGCCTCAACGAGGCGCCCAAGACGAGTTGGACGAAGAGCAGGGCGACGGCGGCCGCGCCGGCGACCCAAAGCCGGCCCAGGGACCCGGGTCCCTCCGAAGGCCGAGACGGCGCGTCCGGCGGCGACGAAGTGGCATGGGCGATGGCCACGAGCAGGCAGAAAACGGTCTGGCCCAGGCAGGCATGGGCGATGGAGACGGCCTTGGGGAGGCCGTAGAGCACCGTGAGGCCGCCCAAAAGAGCCTGAAGGAGTATGCCCGCGGCGGCGGCCGCGGCCAGGGCCCGCACCCACCGGCGACTCTCGCGGGCCCAGACCCAAAAGACCAATATCCCGGTCATGAGGGCGACGAAGAAGGCGATCACCCGGTGGCCGTGCTCGAAGAAGACCCCTCCCTTCATGGGGGGGAAAACCTGCCCGTAGGAGAGCGGCCAGTCCGGGACGGCCAGCCCGGATCCCGTCGAGGTGACCATGGCCCCGGCGATCAACAGGAAAAAAGCGGACCCAGCGCAGAGAAAGGCGAAGCGATGGAGGGTCATGTCGCGTCGTGCGCGCTCTTATGGGCTTCCATGCGCCGCACGGCCAGGATGAGGGAGCCCAGAAGAAGTCCCGTGGCCCCGAGAAGGACGACGATCCCCCAGGTCAGCCCGCTGATGATCCCTTGATTCCCTTCCCCGGCTCCGAAGCAGACCGCGCAGGCCTGCGCCTGGCGGGCACCGGCCGAGGCGAATAGCAGGAGTATCGCGACGAGTCTAGTCATGAGCGAAGAACCAGCGCATGTACCCCGCGCCCGCCGCGAACCAGACGAAGGAGACCAGCGCCAGCGAAAGATCGCCGGCGCCGCCGTCGGCCAGGTATCTTCGGGCCGCCCAATACGCAAGAAAGGCCGTGAGACCCTCGGCGGATACGATGAAGACGGCGTGGAACTGCTTAAGGGACGGCATGGACCGGGGCCTCCGGAGCCGGAGCGGCGCTCAGGCCCGACGCGGGGGCGGCGTGCGCCTGCAGGGGCTCGATCCACCGCATATCCAAGAACGGCAGGAGGAACAGGAAGAGGACGAAGAAGGCGGCCAGGCCCAAGAGTCCGTAGATCAGCGCTTTTTCCCCCTTGAGATGCATGAAGAAGGCCGCCACCAGAGCCGCTTTCACCGAGGCTATCGCCAATCCTATCAGAATGGCGGGACCGGGAGCCAGGTGCACGTAGGAGATCAGGACGGTGACCACGGTCAGGACCAGGAGAGCCCCGAAGACGAGCAGGTAAGGCCGCACGTCGATAGGCTTGTCGGCGGTCATAATAGATAGAGGGCGGGGAAGAGGAATATCCAGACTATGTCGACGAAATGCCAATAGAGTCCGGCGTATTCGATGCGGCCGGTGAAGAGCGGGTCATCGAAGCCCTCCCCGCCGCCCCAGAGGAGCAGGCCCGAGTTCCAAATCATCCCGCCGATGACGTGGAGCATGTGCAGGCCGGTCAGCGTGAA
>CAYHRV010000251.1:0-4686 GCA_964359165.1 uncultured Elusimicrobia bacterium | reverse complement strand
AACCCCTCCCCCTGAACGTCCGCTTGGGGACCGCGCTCTCCCTCGACGCCCTGGGCCAGGAGTTGACGCTGTCCCTCGACGCCTCCAAGGAAAGGAGCGAGGGGGCGCTCTTTTCCACCGGAGCCGAGGTCTTCCTCGGCAAGAGGACCTCCCTGCGCGCGGGTTTCAATGGAAGGAACGAGGCCGGCACGGGTTTCACCTTCGGCATCGGCTGGGGCTACGAGGGCTTGGGCCTGGGCTACGCCTTCGTCCCCATGGGCGACCTAGGCGTCGCCCATCGCGCCAGCCTCTCCTACCGCTGGGGCCAAGAGCCTCGCGTCGCCGGAGCCGATGCCCCCTCCCAAGCCGACGAGGCCCTTAAAGCCATCCGTCCTTAGACCGCCTCCGGCTGGACCTCCAATAGAGAAAATTTCTCGCGGTATGAATCCGCCTTGTCAAGATGTTCGGCTATCTCGAAACCTTATCCCGATGGCGTCCGCGAGGCGGGCGGGACTCATGGCGGCGTTAACATGAATACCGTACTCCCTACGGTGTTTGTACATAATCCCAAGGGACTTGATTTAATTGTGTCGATGGATCATAATATCCGTAGGACCTACGGTATTTGTGTATGCCAACGATACTCCATCGGCACAAGGAATCTTCCGAACGCCTCTTCGAGATTGCGGAGGGGCAGCAGGGCTATTTCACCGCCAAGCAGGCCGAAGAGGCGGGGTTCGACCAGAAGAACCACCACTACCACGCGCGATCGGGCAATTGGATTCGAGAGTGCCGCGGCGTTTACCGTCTCGTAAAATTCCCGGTCGCCGAGCACCCGGACATGATCGCCTGGTCACTGTGGTCCCGCGACCGGACGAATAAACCCCAGGGGGTTTATTCGCACGAAACGGCCCTGAGCGTCTACGGCCTCTCCGACCTCATGCCGGCCAAGCTACACATGACCGTGCCGCCGAAATTCCGGAGAAACGCGGCGATCCCCGGAGTCCTGGTCCTGCATCGGAGCAGGCTTCATGATGACGAGATCGAGGCCATGCAAGGCTTTCGGGTGACTCTCCCGCTCAAGACCATCGCCGATCTCCTCGCGGCGGGGTATATCTCCGCCGATCACCTTCAGCAGGCGGTAAGGCAGGCCGCCCAGCGCGGGCTCATCAGCCGCTCGAAGCTGGCCGCCGCGACCCGGATTGCGGACGCCGTGAAGAAAAAGATCGAAGAGCTCATGAAGGCGAGCTGATGGGGAAGCCGAGGAAATACGCCACCGCGACCGCCTTCCGCCGCGCCCTGGAGGACCGGCTCAAGCTCATCGCCGAAAAGGAGAAGCTCCCGATCGAGCGACTGCGGCGCGAGGCCGCGTTCGACCGATTCCTTGCCCGGCTCTTCGCGGGGGAGAAGGCTCCTTGGGTTCTTATAGGGAGGCTACGCCTTGGAGCTTCGGATCAAGGAAGCCCGCGTGACCAAGGATATCGACATGGCGTTGCGCGAGGCGATGGGCACGGGCCAAGCTCTGCACGACGCGGTCCTCGCGGCTCTGGAGCAAGCCGCGGCCGTGGACCTGGCCGACTTCTTCGTCTTCGAGGTCGGCGCGCTCATGCAAGACCTGGACGCGGCCCCCTACGGCGGGGCGCGCTTTCCGGTCGAAGCTCGCATGGACGCCCGCACCTTCGTGGAGTTCCACATCGACATCGGCGCCGGCGACGTGGTCATGGCCCCGCTCGACACGACCGAGGGCCGCGACTGGTTGAACTTCGCGGGGATTCCCGCCGCGAAGTTCCCGACGATCTCGCGGGAACAGCACTTCGCGGAAAAGATCCACGCTTACACGTTGCCGCGGCCCTCGCCCAACTCGCGAGTGAGGGATATGGTCGATCTGGTCCTGCTCATCACGTCGAGTCCGCGAATGGACCCCGCACGGGTCAGGAAATCCATCGAAGCCACGTTCAAAAGGAGAAAGACGCACGCGGTGCCCTCCGGTTTGCAGCCGCCTTCTGGCGATTGGGCGCGGCCCTACTCCGCCCTCGCGCGCCAATGCGGCCTTCCTGAAGACTTGGACGCGGCGTTCCGCCGAATCGATGCCTATCTCAAGACCGTTTGATCCTCGGGTCTCAAGGTCGTCGGATAGGCACCGGCGTGAAGCATTGAAACCTTTGGGGTTAAATTCTTGATAAAACATTTGAGATCACTGGACGGTTCGATGTGAAAGCCGAAGAACATATTATTAAGTCTATCGCCTCAAGCAGGAGTTCCCCCATACGCATGAAACCATCGGCAATCATTCCGCTCTTCGCGATTCTTCTTCCCGTCTGCTTTACTACAGCGGCGTTCGCGCAGGCGCCGGGGGATGGAGGGAACGGCAATGACGGGAAGGTGAATGCCAGCTCAAATACATCCGCAAATATTGGGATGGATCACGGCAGAAAACAGCACGGTCGTCTGTCTATAAAAAAGGTCGAGATGAAAAAGAAACAGAAAGAGGCCCCTAAGCCGCCGCCCCAAGAAAAAAATATTCTGGATAACCAGAAGACACTCAAATCACCCAATGGCAAGCATAAATATCGCTTCAGTTATGAGGAAAGGGGAGATCAGTCGCGCAAGGTGCATGCGGAAGTGCTCGATAAGAACGACAACGTGGTCAGGCGGCATGCGAACTTCCCAACCGATAGCCTGTTGATAGCGGATCAAGGTCATTCCGTTGGGTGGGATATGGGTCCATACGGTGGGCCCAATATGTACTTTTTCGGCAAAGACGGCTCGCTGGTTAAAACAATCTCCAACAGCGGAGGAACCGCCTCATTTTGGACGGATGATGGGAAGTATCTGATCGAGGTCGCCCAGTTCAGGAGCGGCGATCCTCCCGCCCCATTGGAGAATACCAGCGTCTTTTCCTTCAAGCCGGATGGAAGCTTGGTGTTCAAGCGAGAATTCGACTCGAGCAGCATAAATATCCACCGCCTGGACGGCAAGATCGTTGTCTGCGTATATTCGCACTCGCGAGGCGGATTGGCCGAAGTTCTTGATTTCAAGGGCCATGTCCTGAAGACGATCCTCCCTGCCGCTCTGCGCAGCATCAAGAAGTTTAAAAATGGATATTTATTTATTGAAAGGTTTGGCATCAAAGTCCTTGACTGGAATTTCAAGGTCATCAGCCAGTTCACGCTGGAGGCAGAAAAGCGCGTCCTCAAGGACGCCTTCATTTCTCCGGAGGGCAACCACATAGTCGTAGCCCTCGAAAATCGTTTCTTGGGGGTTGTATCCTTAAAAACTCCACCTCCGCCAGAAACCTGGTACGTAAAAGAATTAGTTGTCTTGACTGGTGAGGGCAAGATCCTGACGGAAGAGCCATTCGAGGCGCCTTCAGTGGGCGTCGAGTTTGTAGACGAAAACAAATTCACCATCAACACGGACGACGCAAAATACGAGGCGACGATAAACCCCGATGCTAAATAAACGCCTCACAACCCCTCTGGCAATTTCGGCTGTTTTCTGCCTGAACGTTTTGGCGCGGGCGGCCCCCAGCGTTTGGCCAGTGGCTGAGGGTCATGTGGGTGGCGCATGAAAGTCGGGATCGGCAGCGAATATTCGGTGATGCCAGGCTTCGCGGTGCGGGCCGGATACATGTCCAACGCGCGAGAGGCTGAGAGAGGGGGACTGACGCCCTTGGCGGGTCTTGGCGGAGGTTTTGGGCTCAAGCTGGGAAACTACAGGGCGGACTACACGTTCACGCCTTTTGGCGAACTCGGCAACGCGCAGAGAATCTCGCTCGGGGCTCGCTTCTAGCCGGTAGGGGGCCCCGCTCCAGCCCCGTCCATAGACCGCTCCCGGAATTGCTAAACTGGCGCAATGGCTTTCTGGCTGCTCGGACTGCTCTGCCTCGGCTTGCTCATCGCCCTCTCCTGGGCCCTGGGCGAGCTCTATTCCCTGAAAGTGGCGGCCCCCGACCCCCGGGTCGCGGCGCGCGGCGCGCCGGTCGATAACCTCGATGAATTGCTGACCATGCTGCTCGCCCTGCACGAGTACGGCATCTCGCGCACCGGCGCGGTCTCGCGCGAGGAGCTCTGCGGCCTCTTTCTGGAGAACGCCTGCGTGCTCACCCACTCCACGCGCGGCACCGTCATGCTCCTCGACGACGAGAAAGGCACCCTCTCGGTGGTCTCGGCCAAGAGCGTCGCCCACGCGGCGCGCGCGCTGGAGCTCAAGCCGGGCGAAGGCCTCGCGGGCCGGGCCATGCGCTCGGGCAGGCCCCTCTTCCTGCCGGAGCCCAAGAGCGATCCCCGTTTCGTGCCCACGCCCGAGGGCGGAGAGCCCGAGGAGCCCATCCTCTCGGTGCCCATGATGCTCAAGGGCAAGGCCGTCGGGGTCCTCAACATCCACGACACGGCGGGCACCCTGGCGGCCGACGACATCAAGCTCAAATTCCTCTCCCTGCTCGCCGGCGAGGCCGCGGCCGTGCTCCACCACCAGCAGCGCTACGACGACCTGCAGGCCTTCTACCTGGAGATGATCCAGGTGTTCGCGCGGGCGGTGGACTCCAGGGACTCCTACTCCCAGGACCGCGCCGAACGCATGCGGGGCTGGGCGAGGGGCCTCTCCCTCGAGTTGGGCCTGCCGGAACAGATGGTCCGCTACGTGGAGTTCGCCACCATGCTCCAGGGCGTGGGCAAGATCGGAGTGGATCAATCCCTGCTCTCGAAA
>CAYHRV010000250.1:0-4698 GCA_964359165.1 uncultured Elusimicrobia bacterium | reverse complement strand
CGTGGACCTGATAGACAACATGCACGGCTTTTACGACACGGACACCCAAGAGGTGCACATGAAGACGCTCCGGCGCTTCCTGCGCACCCCCGCGGAAAGGACCCCGCAAGGAGTCGGCCCCAGCCGGGAGCTCTACCTCTCCTATTTCGCCCACGAGGCCGCCCACCACATCTCCGTCCAGGCCTACGCGCGCGCGCCGAGGCTTCCCCCCCGCGCCCAGGGAGAGTTCATCTCCTATTCGATCCAGTTGGAGACCATGGCCGAACCCCTGCGCCGGGAGATCGTGCGCAGATTCCAGGCATCCGGAGGCTCGGCTTTCTCCGGCGTGGAGGCGGTCAACGACTTCGCGCACGACGCGGACCCGGGGGGCTTCGCGGTGAGGTCTTATCTGTTTCTGAAGGGACCGGACGGGGAGAGCGCCCTGCGCGCTTTCATGGATGGGAAGATCGAACCCTCAGGCTTCTAAGAGGCTGACGAGGCAGCGGTCGGTGCCCGCCTCGCCGGTGGGCTCCACTTCCTCCTCCAAGACGAGTTTGAGCCCTAGCGACTCCAATATCCGGCGATAGGACACCCGGCGCTCGCGCAGTTCCCCGGCGAAGCTGTGCGCCAGGAGCACGCGGCCCCGGGGAGCCAGGGAACGCGCCACCCGCTCCAGCACGGGCCGGACATAGTCGTCGGGCGAGGCGGCGAAAGCCTTGAGCAGGTCGTTCCTTTCTCCCAAGTAATAGAGGACTTCGCTGAGCACGACCAAGTCGAAGCGCTCTCCGGCCGAGGGTTCCCAGTCCCGCAGATTGGCCCTCACGAAGGAGACCCCCGCGCCGAGGTCCAGCGCGGAGCGGGCGCGGTCCAGGGCCGTGGAAGATATATCCATCGCGAGAAGGTTCTCACAAAGCGGGGCCAGATGCCTCGTGAACGAACCCTCCGCGCAGCCGACCTCCAGCGCCCTCGCGTACCCGCGGCCCTCCAGGGCGCGGGCCATGAGCTTGAAGCGCCGGGATTCGAATTCGAGGGCTCCGTAGCGGAAGGGATCCGCCCCCCGGGCGAACATCCTCTCGAATTTGCGCCGCTTGAGAGCGTCCACCAGGCGGAAGACGAAGCGGATCACTGGAGAGACTGCAGGGCGTGCATTCCGCCGTAGACGCCCCCGTGCGCAAGGAGCTCCGCGTGCGTGCCGGACTCCACGAGCCCCCCCTGGCGGAGCACCAGGATGCGGTCCGCGTTGCGCAGCGTGGCCAGGCGATGGGCGATGACGAGCACCGTCCTCCCTTTGTAGAGGGATTCCAACGCGGACTGCACGCTGCTCTCGCTGGCCGCGTCCAGATTCGAGGTGGCCTCATCGAGGATGAGGAGCGAGGGGTTCTTGAGCACGGCGCGCGCGATGGCGATCCTCTGGCGCTGTCCGCCGGAGAGGCGGAGCCCCCTCTCGCCGAGCATCGTGCCGCTCCCTTCCGGCAAACGGGAGACGAAATCCTCCGCGTCCGCCGCGCGAAGGGCCTGGAGCACTTCCTCCTTGGACGCCTCGGGGCGGCCCAAGGCCACGTTGCCGAGAACGGTGTCGTGCAGGAGTATGGTGTCCTGGGTCACCAAGCCGATGCCCCGCCGCAAGGATTGGATGGAATAATCCTTCAAGTCCGCCCCTTCCAGGACGATGCGCCCCTCGGCAGGGTCGAAGAGGCGCAGGAGCAGGTGGGCGAGCGTGGTCTTCCCGGACCCGCTCGGGCCGGTGACCGCCACCACTTCCCCCGGCCGGATGGCCAGCGAAAGGTCCTTGAGCGCCCACGCGTCGCGGTCCGGGTAGCGGAAGCCCACCCCCTCGAAGGCGATGCCGCGGCGCACGCCCTCGAAGGCCGCGGGCGAGGGGGACTCGTCCACGCTGGGTTTCTCGTCGAGAACCTCGAAGATGCGCTGGGCCGAGGCGGTCCCGCGCTGCACCTCCGCGTTGAGGTTGGCCAGGTTCTTGATGGGGGTGTAGGCCGCGAAGAGACAGCCGAAGAAGACCATGAACTCGCCCGGCGTCATGCGCTGGCCGAGTATCTCGCGGCCGCCGAAATAGAGGATGAGGGTGAGCACGAGGCTGCCCAGGAACTCCATGAGCGGCCCGGAGAGCGCGGTCGCGCGCAGGTAGCGCATCATCTGGGAGAAGAAGGCCTCGTTCTCCGCGTCGAATTTGGCGATGGCCCCGGCCTCGTAGTTGAACGCCTTGACCACGAGCATCCCCTGGATGGACTCCTGGAAGCGATGATAGAGGTCGGCCAGGATCTCCTGGCCGCGCGCGCTGGCTTGGCGCATCTTCCTGCCGGTGAAATAGAGCACGCTCCCGGCCAAAGGGACGGTGATGAGGGCCAGGGTGGCGAAGCGCCAGTTGAGGAAGAAGAGCGAGGCGATGAGCACGAGCGCGGTGAACCCTTCCCGGACCAGGAAGAGCGGGGTGAACTGGAGGGCGGATTGGACGTTGGCCAGGTCGCTGGTGACCCGCGAGAGCAGTTCCCCGCTGCGGCTCCTCCAGAAGAAGTCCATCGAGAGCTCGTGCAGGCGCCGGAAGAGCAGCCCCCGGAGCTCGCGCGTCGCCTTCTGGCTGATCCAGCACATGAGGTAGACCTGGGTGTAGTTGAGGACCATCTTGCAGAAGAAGAGCACGGGGACGGCGAGGAGCACCCAGCGCAGCATCCGGGCGTCGCGCTGGATGAACACCTTGTCCACCACGGGCTTGAGCAGCCACACCGTGGCCCCGTTGAAGCCCGAGACCAGCACCATGGCCAGGCCGGCGAAAAGATAGCGCACGCGATAGGGAGAGAGAGTGGGGAGGAGCCGGGAGACCACCTGGGAGAAGCTCATGCCGTTAGTGCTCCGACCGGATAAGCATGCGCGATTTGGCCGGACGATTTTGCGCTCCGGCTAGGCGGGAGGAGCGAGGATAGCTTAAGCTATCTGAGCGACGAGCAACGACGCCGGAGCGCAAAAGCGCCCGGCCCGCATCAGAAAGAGAAAACGTTTTAAATGTCGGCATCATTCCACCATAAGCGGGAGGCCCGCCCCTGGCCGGCTTCGTCGTCGCTCCTCCCTCGGATAGCTTAGGCTATCCTCGGTCCTCGCTCCTAGAATCCGACTCAGGCTCGGGCCTCCAAATCGCCCATGCTTATCCGGTCGGAGCACTAGCATGGTACAAATTTTGTTAAATAGCCGCGTAAATGTCCTCCAAAAAACCGGGGCCCAGGCCTCTGCGCCGGGTCAGCGACGTGGTGGTGCTCACCACCGCCATGCTCACCTTCATCTCCTTCTGGCGCGCCGGCGCCATCGTGCTCTGCGACATGGCCTCCACGGCGTGGTACGTGGGAGGCATCGCCGAACAATCCATCGGGAAGGCCGCGCCCTGGTTCATCCTGGCCGTGATGTCCTTCTCCGCCTGCATACTGGCCGTTTATGTGGAGGGCTCCAGTATGTTCGTGCGCGGCGGCGTCTATAAAGTGGTCAAGGAGGCCATGGGAAGCACCCTGGCCAAAGTCTCGGTCTCCGCCCTGATGTTCGACTACGTGCTCACCGGGCCCATCTCCTCGGTGTCCGCGGGGCAATACCTCGCCGGCCTTCTCAACGCCTCCTTCCCCGTGCTCCGGATCGGCTGGCAGGTGGAGCCGCACACTTTCTCCGTCCTCTTCGCCCTCCTGGTGACGGCATATTTCTGGCGTCAGAACATCAAGGGCATCGAGGAGTCCTCGGAAAAATCGGTATGGATCATTCAATTGACCGGAGCCATGGCTCTCTTGCTCTTCGGCTGGAGCGCCTATACCCTCTCGATACGCGGCTTCACCTGGCCTCCCTTCTCCCTCGCCTTCGGCAAGGAATCCCTGGGCTGGCTGGAGCATGTGGACTGGGTGCGGTCCTGCACCGCGGCGGCGATCCTGGTGGGGCTTGGGCACGCCTTCCTTGGCATGAGCGGCGTGGAGACCCTGGCCCAGGTGTATCGGGAGATGGAGGCCCCCAAGCTCAAGAACCTCAAGCGCGCCGCGGCGTTCATCTTCATCTTCGCCTTCATCCTGACCACGGCCACCTCCTTCCTGTCCGTTTCGATCATCCCGGACGGGGAGAGAGGGCGCTACCTCGACAATCTCCTCAGCGGCCTGGCCATGTTCCAGGAAGGCCCGCACCGGGCCCTCCTGCTCCTGCAGGCTTTCGTCGTCTTCGTGGGAGCGCTCATACTCTCCGGAGCGGTGAACGCCTCGATCGTGGGCGCCAACGGCGTGCTCAACCGCTTGGCCGAGGACGGCATACTCGCGGAATGGTTCCGCTGGCTCCATCCCCGCTACGGCACCACGCACCGCATGATCCACATGGTCGCCTGCCTGCAGGTGTTCACCATATTGGCCAGCCGGGGGGATGTTTACCTCCTGGGCGAGGCCTATGCTTTCGGCGTGATCTGGAGCCTCGTCTTCAACACTACTTCCCTTATCATCCTGCGCTTCAAGGACCGGTCCCGGCGCGAGTGGATGGTCCCGTTGAACCTTCGCGTCGGCTCTCTCCGTCTCCCCCTGGGGCTCACCGTCATCTTCCTGGTCCTCATCTGCGCGGCCCTCACGAATCTGATGACCAAGAAGGTGGCCACGGTCTGGGGACTGGGCTTCACCGCCTTCCTCTACGCCGTGTTCCACCTCTCCGAACGCATCAACGAGAGGAACACGCGACTGCGCGGCGAGCACCAGGAGA
>CAYHRV010000249.1:0-4720 GCA_964359165.1 uncultured Elusimicrobia bacterium | reverse complement strand
TTGGCCTGAGTCGCCGCTCCCAGGCCTATGTCCTTGGAGCGCGAGGCGTAATCCGAGAGCGCCGCCGAGGCTTTCGAGGGCGGGGCCTTGGGGAGGGCGCCGGAACGGGAGCGGGGAGTCCCCCAGCGGAGCCCCGAGAGTTCCGCGGAGCCCGCGAGCTTCTTCTCCAAGAGCGGCCGCCCCTCCAGGTTCATGCGCAAGCGCTGGAACTCGATGAGGTTCTTCATGGGCTCGGAGGGGTCCGCGGCGTCGAAAGAGGATATCTCGATGAAGGGAGGGAAGATGCCCGTGCGCAGGCGGGACATCCCGACCCGCGCGCCCAAGGAGCGGCTTCCCGCCTTTTCGAGGCCGCGCTCGAGCAAGGGGTCCATGGCCAGCGCGCAGAAGGCCCAGAGGATGGCGGCGAGGATGAGCCGGGGGGCGAGGTACGACCAGCGGATCATTGGAATCTTCCCGCGGTCTCCGCTCCCAAGAGCAGTTGGATCAGCTTCCATTTCCGTATCCGCGCGCCGTAGCGTTCCTGATAGCGCGCGAAGAGGGGCGTCGCCGCGCGATAGACGGGAAAAAGGAGCGCTAGGCCAAGGAGAAAGGAGCCGAGGACCACGGTATTGTTGAAGCGGGTCCAAGGCAGGATCGGAGCGTCATAAAGAGACGACCATAGGGGGCGCAGGGCCTGGGCTTCGAGAAGGGAGAGGCCCAGGCGGTGGGTGAGCGGGTCGAGCAAAGGGGAGAGCAGGCTGAAGAGGGCCGCGGCGGCGTAGCCCGCGGCGAGGTTCACGTTGAGGAGCGCCAGGAGCATGAGCGCGGCTTGGGAGAGCAGGCTCGACTTGGGCACCAGGCCCGCGAGCATACCCAGGGCGAATCCCGCGGACATGCGGCGCGGGCTGTCCTCGGCCGCCAGGGCTTTGGCCAGGAAGCGCAGAGGCCTCAAGAAACCCATGCCCTATTCTCCGATTTCCGCCCTGGCCGCCGCAAGAGGGGTCTTGCCAAGAGGGCCTTGAAAAACTATATTTGAGATTGGTTATTATTTAAGGAGGGTTCTCATGGGTCGGCTTTTCCTTCCGTGGATGCTTGTCGGCGCGTTGATCGTTGCTCCCGCGCGGAGCCTGTGGGCTCAGGACGAGGAGGAGGCCATCCCCGCGCCCGGCGAGGAGACCGCTGAACCCGCGCCGGAGCCGGTGAAGCCGAAACCCAAGCCCAAGCCCGCCGAGGAACCCGCGGCCGAGCCCGCCCCCGAGCCGGTGAAGCCCAAGGTCCAACCCAAGCCCGCCGAGGATCCCGCGGCCGAGCCCGCTCCCGAGCCGGTGAAACCCAAGCCTAAACCGAAGCCCAAAGCCAAACCCGTCGAGGCGCCTGCGGAAGAGCCCGCGGCCGAGCCCGCCC
Source organism: uncultured Elusimicrobia bacterium (assembly GCA_964359165.1). Taxonomy (GTDB): domain Bacteria; phylum Elusimicrobiota; class Elusimicrobia; order UBA1565; family UBA1565; genus CAYHRV01. The sequence goes on along the minus strand of CAYHRV010000249.1, from coordinate 3,337 downwards.
CCGAGCCCGCCCCCGAGCCCGCGAAGCCCAAGTCCAAACGGAAGGCCGAGGCTCCCGCGCAATCCGCCTCCGAGGCCGCGAAGGCTCAGGTAAAATATCTGCAAGAGGCCTTCAAGGACGCCACCGAGGAGACATTGCCCTCCCTCCTCGATCAGATCGAGGTGCATCTCCACCAGTACCGGGAGCAGGACGGAGCCGATCAAGCGATCTTCCTCAGGGCGGAAATCCACGATAAGCTGGGCGACTACAGCGCGGCGGCCTTGGACCTCTTGCGGCTCCTATACGAGTATCCCCAGACCAAGCTGGCCTTCAACGCCAAGAAGAAGCTCATGGAGGTCGCCGACCGCAGGTTCCGCAAGCAGAAGCAGCCCTTGGCGGACATGATGAAGGCCGTGGACGCGAAGCTCGAGCGTGCCGACCGGCTGGCGGCCCTGTTGCGCGCCGCGGCCGCCCTGCAGGAACGCGAACTCACCGTTCCTCTCGTGGGGGAGATCAACGGCTTTCTGCGCCGCTACCCGGAGCATCCCGCCGCCGGGGAGATGACTTTCCTCATAGGGAAAGTCCATTCCGTGAACGCCAACTACAAGGCGGCCGTCCTCTACTTCGAGAAGATCCTGGCGCTCTCCAACGACGGCGGGCTCGGCGCCAGGGCCCAGGCGGCCATCGGCGACATCTACGCGGTGTCGTTGCGGGACTACAACAAGGCCATCGAAGCCTATCAGGCGACCACGGACCGTTTCGCGGATTTCCCGGAGGCCGGCGAGGCCTATGTCAAATGGGCCAAGATCCAGGACGAGAACCTCAAGCAGCCCAACCTCGCCGTGGAATTGCTCGAGAAGATCACGACGCTCTATCCCAAGTCCGACGCCGCCTACCAGTCGCTCATGGAGCAGTCGAGGATATACTCCTACAAGCTCAAGGATTACAACCGCGCCGTGGACGCGCTCAAGAAGGTAGCCGACGACTTCCCGGGCGAGAAGGCCGTGGAGGCGCTCAAGCAGGCCGCGGAGTTGGCGCGCTCCTACCTCAAGGACCAGTCCATGCAGGCCGAGTTCCTCGAGCGCATCGGGACCGAATTCTCCGAGCACAAGGACGCGCCGCAGGCCCTCTGGGACGCGGGACAGATGTACGAGCGCCAGCTCAGCAACAACGCCGCGGCGCTCAAGGTCTACCAGACCCTGGTCAGCAAGTTCGCCGCGAACCCGCTGGCCAAGAAAGCGAGCAAGCGCGTCGACTATCTCAACCGGTAATCCGGCACAAGACGGCAAGCAAGAAGGCCCCGGCGGATGCCGGGGCCTTCTTCTTTTCGCAGAGACCCGCTTTTAGGGGGCCTGGGGAAGCTCGTCGGCCTTGGCCATGTCGAGGAGCTCGCCGATCGTCTTGATGTCGGCGACGCGGACCCGGCCGCGCCGGTTGGAGGAGGCCCCGGGGATCTGGCTGGAGAGAGCCGAGATCTTGGTGACGTCCTCGCCGCGGCAGCCGTCGTTCTTGCAGACCTTGGAGACCTTGCAGCCGTTCTTGTACTCGTAGTCCTGCTCGCCGCGCACCAGGATGCCCTCGATGAGGCCGGACTTCGCGTTGAAGACCGCGCTGCCGGAGTTTCCGCCGTAGGTGTCGAGGTTCGCCACGAAGTGGCCGTTGGGGGAGGCGTCGCGGACCTTGGCTCCGCCCGCCACCTTGGTGGGCAGGCCGGCCGGATGGCCGATGACGAAGAGCGGGGTGCCGTTCTCGATGACGCCGTTGCGGTTGATGTCCAGGGGCTTGTGATTGGCGACTTTCCGGTCGAGCTTGACGAGCGCCCAGTCCGCGCCGCTGTTCTCCTGGAGGCGGCCGATGAGCTTGCCGCAGCCGTAGACCTCGGAGCCCGGGACTTTCTCGGGGAGGACGCCCTTCTCCTTGACCGCGAAGCCGAAGACGAACTTGGTCCCCTTGCAGGCGGACTCGGAGGTGACGCAGTGCCCGGCGGTCATGAGCAGGTCGGGCCCGACCAGGGAGCCGGAGCAGAAAGCCCCGGTGCGCTGCTCGAAGAAGGGCTCTTCCTTGCAGAGGTCGTATTCCTCGGCGTAGGAAGCGGTGGTCAGCGTGGCCTGTGAGCCGGACATGCTCACGTTCCCGGCCTGGAAGAGGCCCACGGTGGAGTCGGCCAGCTCACGGAGGCGCTGGTTCTTGACCTGGTAGAGGTCGAGCCGGTCGTCATCGCCGTAGATGACGTCGGGGCCGATCTGCGCGAACGCCGCGCGCAGTCCGCCCAAGGCCGCGACCGTGATGAGTGCGAGTGCGATCCTTCGAAGGCTTGCCGTTCTCACGAGTACACCCCCGGTTTGGAAATCACCACCTCTGGGGCTCATTACACATTATTGGGCCGAAAGGGTCAAGAGGGTTGGGCCGGGGGTCCCAGAGGTTTCCAGGCCCTTCGACCTATACGAGCGCCCTCCCCGCGGGAGGACGCTCGTCCTAGGGGCGAGCCGTCGTTTTATCGGGGGGTTTCCTTGCTAAATGACCCGAAAAACCAGCCCGGTGGGCACTTTGGGGATGAAATAGGTGGATTTCTGCGGCAGAAGGCCCGCGGCTTCGACCGCTTTGCGGATGGCTTGGGGCGGGAACGGTTTCAAGATGAGAGCGAGCCCCCTGGACGCCCGGGCGGCCTTCATGGCCGCCGGAGAGTCATGGAAGTACCGGATGTCATGGGGGTCCATATCCCGCAATATGCGCCGGGCGAGCCAATCCGTGCCAAAGCCGCTAGGGACACCCTTGTCTCCAACCCGAGGTTCCGCCAGATGGAGGCGGCCATCGTAAAGAACGAAGGCGTATGGAGACCGCGATGAAGCGAGTTTCTTCGAGGTTTCCGCCGCCGAGGCGATAGGCGTAAGTATGCAATGCCGTTCGATTCTCTCAATGATCTTCGGGGACTTGTCGAGGACCCTATGCGTGGGCAGGACGACGAGGCCGGGGTCCCCCTCCGGACAGAGGTAAACCAACACGCCTGGAGAACGCGAAGACCGCTTCGCATTTTCCAATGCCACGCGAAAGCGGTGATGGCCGTCGGCGATGAGTATGCGTTCCGGCCGGAAAGCGCGGGAAAGGGCCTTGATCTTGACCGCTTCAGGGATGATCCAGAACCTGCAAGACGCTCCGCCCGGTTCGCGGCCCCGGGCGTCGGGCCGCCGGCGTCGGACCGTCGAGAGAATGCGCCGTATCCTTCCTGAGCCGTCCTTGAATAGGCCGAAGATGGGGCTGGTGTTGACCCTGAGCGCCCGAAGCAGACGCGTCCGGTCCTCTCTCGGCTTCGATAGCGTGCGCTCGTGGGCCATGACCCGCGCCGCGCTGTCTCGGTCGA
>CAYHRV010000248.1:0-4721 GCA_964359165.1 uncultured Elusimicrobia bacterium | reverse complement strand
TGTCCCTGCTCGCCCCATGCCTCGACCAGGACAACCACCGGCGGCTCCTGGAGCAAGCCTCGGGCAAGAACAAGCGCGAGGTGGAGGCGCTCTTGGCGGAGCTTCGTCCGACTCCGCCAGCGGCGGACAGTATCCGGCGAATGGGGCCTGCGCCCGTCCCTCCTCGGCCGGACCCGGGCGCGGACAAAACCGGGGCCGACCTATTCACGGGCATCCCGGACCGCAGCCGAGGCGAAGGAGCAGGCGGGGGGCCCGCCGGCGAGGATGATTCGCCTCGCGACGCGCCTACTTCGCCGGCGGAACACCCGACGCGCGTGCATTTCTCATTCACCGGGGACGAGTCCCTGCTCGAGCGATTGAAGCGGGCCCGGGAGCTCTTGCGGCATCGCAATCCGGATGGCGGAGCGGCCGCCATCTTCTCCCTGGCCATCGACGACTTGCTCGAGCGCATCGACCCGGAACGGGCGATACTCCGCAAGGCGCGGCGCGGGGGGCGGGCCCGCCCCGCTCCCGCGCCGCGGCCGGACTCCATTACGGCCGGCGCAGAGTCAGAGAGCGGCACCCCGGCCAGGACCCGCCATATCCCGGCCTGGGCGCGCCGCGAGGTCTGGAAGCGCGACGGGGGACGATGCACCTTTGCCGCGCCCTCGGGAAAACGGTGCGAAGAGCGGGGCTTCCTTGAGTTGGACCACATCCAACCCTTCGCGCTCGGCGGCCGTTCCGACCCGGGAAATCTCCGGCTGAGATGCCGCGCGCATAACCTGCTGACGGCCAGAGAGTTCTTCGGCCAGGACGCGGTGCCACGGCGCGCGGATTCCTATTGAGCCCGGACCGAAGAGAGGGGGCTGGAGAAGATTTAACCGGCCTTGAAAGACGCTTTCAGGCGCGCTAGCCCTTCGGCTACGCTCACGCGGGGGAGGTAGCCCAGGTCGCGGCGGGCGGCGCTCAGGTCGAACCAGTGCGCGGTGGAGAGCTGATGAGCCAAGAAACGCGTCATGCGCGGCTCTCCGTCCAGGCCCAGCGCCCGGTGCACCGTCTCCAGGAGCCAGCCCGCGGCATACGCGGCTTTCGGCGAGATGGTCTTTCGCACGGGCGGCTCGCCCGCGGCATCGAGGATGCGGTCGATGAGCTCCCAGAGCGGCATGGGTTCGTCCTGCGCGATGAAATACGCCTTTCCCGCCGGAGGGGACTGGGAAGTGGAGAGGCGGTCCAAAGCCGCGAGATGGGCGTCTACGGCGTTGTCGATGTAGGTCGAGTCCACCCGGCGGGGCGGACCGGAGATGCGGCGCAAAGCCCCGGCTCGCGAACGCGCCACCAGGCGCGGCACGAGGTGATTGTCCCCCGGCCCCCAGATGAGATGGGGGCGCAGAGCCGTAGTCAAGAGCTCCGGCCCGTTGGCCGAGAGCGCCCTGCGTTCGGCCTCGGCCTTGGTCCTGGGGTAGTCCGCCTCATAATGCTCCGGATAGGGGATGGATTCATCCACCCCTTCCAAGTCTCCTCCGCCGAAGACCACGCTCGGGGAGCTCGTGAAGACGAGTTTTCTAACGCCCGCCTTGCGGCAGGCCTCTAGGACATTGCGCGTCCCCTCGATGTTGGCGAGACGGTACTCCTTCTCCGCGCCCCAGATACCGGCCTTGGCGCCGACATGAAAGACCGCGTCCATCCCCTCGCAGGCCGCCGCGACCGCCGCGGGGTCGGCGAGGTCTCCCCGACGGACCTCCACGCCCAGCGTGGAGAGCTCCGGGTATTCGCCCCGGGAGAATGAGCGCACGCTCTCGCCTCGCTCCAGAAGACGCCGCACCAGGGCCTTGCCGAGGAAGCCGCCGCCCCCGGTCACGAGAATCCTCATCCGACGCGCGCGGCGGCCCACGGGGCGAGCCTCTCCCGGAATATCTTGGCGTTGTGGCGTATGTCCACGGGCAGGGACGGGTGGAAGAGTATATCCCGGATGGGACGAGTGTGCTCAAAGCGCGCGCCCAACTCCAGGAGTTCGGCGCGCAGGGCTTGGCTCGGCTCCGCCTCTTTTTCAAGCTCCACGACCAGCACCGGGCGCTGGCCGGGCGGAACTCCGACGCCGACGAGAGCGCTGCGATACACGGCGGGATGGGCGTTGAAGACCCCTTCGCAGGGGAGCGTGTACATGGGGCCGTGCTCGGTGAGGAGGCGCTGGGATTTGCGGCCGCAGAACCAGACCCGGCCTTCCTCGTCGAGATAGCCGAGGTCTCCCATGCGGTGGCCGACGCTGCTGTCCGGGAAGCGCACCTTGGCCAGGGCAGTGGCCTTCGGGCGGCCGAAATACTCGCGCGTCACCTGCGGCCCGCACACGAGGAGCTCGCCCACCTCGCCCAGGGGAGAGAGCAGTATCTCGGACCACTCCGGCAACTCCTCCTCGGTGACGCGGATGACGCGAAGTTCCACGCCCTTCAGAGGGCGGCCCACGCACACGCCCTTTCCCCGCGCGCTCGCCTGCCGGGTGCGCGAGAGCAGCTCCGAGCTCGAAATCGAGCTCACGGGCAGGGCTTCGGTCGCTCCGTAGGGAGTGTGTATCTCGACGCCGGGAGAGAGCAGTTTGGCGAAGCGCTCCATCACCTTCGCGGAGACCGGCGCCCCGGCGCTGACCACGCGCTTGAGCGAGGGAAGCTTCACTCCCCGCGCCTCACCCCAGCGGCCGACCCGGTCGAGCAGGGCCGGGGAGCCGAACATGTGCGTGACGCCGTGCTCCAGGATGGGGCCGATGATGTTCTCGGGGTCCACCGAGCCCGGGCGCGTGAAGTCCATCTCCGGGATGACGGCGCTCATGCCCAGCGCCGGGCCGAAGAGGGCGAAGAGCGGGAAAGTCGGCAGATCCACCTCGCCGGGCTCGATGCCGAAATGGCGGCCCAGGAAGTCCACCTGGGCCGAGAAATTGGCGTGGGTGTAGACCGCGCCCTTAGGCGCCCCCGTGCTCCCCGAGGTGAAGAGTATGGCCGCGGTCTCATCGGAGGCCGTGGATACGGCCTCCAGAGAGCCTCCTTGGCCGAGGCGGCGGAGCTCCGGGAGAGTGCGCATCCAAGGAGCCAGGCGCGGTCCCACCGCAATCCAGGTCTTGAGCGTGTCTTTGGCCCAGCCCAGGAGCACGCGCGCGGCATGCGCCGTGGGGATGCCTATGAAGGCTTCCGGGCGGGCTTCGGCCAGGCAGGCCCCCAGGCTCCTTATCCCCATCCCCGGGTCCACGAGCACCGGCACGGCCCCGGTCTTGAAGAGGGCGAAGGTCAGGGCGAAGAACTCCGGCCCGGGCCTGACCATGAGCACGGTCCGCGTCCCCCGGCCGATCCCGGCCGCCTCCAAGCCTCGGGCGAGGAGCCCGCTGTCGGAATCGAGCTCGGCGTAGCTCATCGTACGTGTCGCGCCTTTGCGGGGGAAGAGTATGGCCGCGGCGTCGGGCCGCTTGGCCGCCATGCGGCTCAGATGGCGGGCGATGTTGACCGAACCGCCCGTGGAACTCATAGGGGATGGGCCTGGAGGAAGGCCCGGGTCAAGGCCGCGATCTCGGGGCCCGCGTCCTCGACGACATAATGCCCCGCGTCCGCGAAGCGGTGCACCTCGGCGCCGGGGAAGCGGCGCACCCATTCGGCGAGGAAGCGGTCGTCGAAGACGAAGTCCCGGCCGCCCCAGCAGAGCATCATCGGGAGTTGCGCGAAGAGGCGCAGGCTTTCATCTACGGTTTTTACGAGGGGGTAGGACCGGTCTCCGGGACCCAGAGGGATGTCCTGCACGAAGCGGAGCACGGCCCGGCGGTTGTCCCAACTGTCGTAGGGGCCGAGGTAGGCCGCGCGCGTCGCGGGGCTCATGGGGCGCCGGAGGGCGCAGAAATAGGCGGCTCCCAGCGAGAACGCGTTCAAGCCGCGGATGAGGAAGGCTCCGAGCCGGGAATCCCGGCCGAGCCTGAGCTGCCAGGGCAGAGCCATGCCCTTGGGATTGAGGAAGGCCGCGGTGTTGCAGACGATGATGCGCTTGACCCTGCCGGGATGGCGGCAAGCGTAGGCCATGCCGATCATGCCGCCCCAATCATGGAGGAGGAGGGTGAGGGGAGGGGCTGGATGGGCGCCGAGCCCGAGATGCTCGAGCAGGCGCTCGAGGTCGTCGACGCGGCTTGCGAGAGTGTAGGCGTAGCAACCGTCGCCCGGCTTGTCGGAAAGGCCCATCCCGATGTGGTCGGGCGCGATGCACCGCCAAGAGGAGCGCAGGTCCGCGATGAGTTCGCGGAACATATAGGACCAGGAGGGGTTGCCGTGGAGCATCAGGATGGGCTCGCCCTTCCCTTCGTCTACGAAATGCATGCGCCCGGCCGGGCCCGACAGGAAATGCGGCTCGAAGGGGGAAAGGCTCACCAGTCGAAGCCCAGCATGAGGGTGTTGAGACCGTACCCTATGCCGAGGAAGGCGACGCGCTCTCCCGGAGACAGGAAGCCGCGCTCGCTGGCCACGGCCGCGCTCAGAGGGAGGGAGACCGTGCCCATGTTTCCCAGGGTCTCGAAGGTGGTGAAGTCCTTTTCCGGAGGCATGCCGAAGGCCGCGAGGATCTCGCGCTGATGCGCTAGGCCCACTTGGTGGCAGATGGTCTTGTCGACTTGCTCCGGGGTCCAGGAGAGCTCCTGGAGGAAAGCCTCCCAGGAGCGGCGGCCGAGCGCCACGCCGTGCTTGAGCACGGCGACCGCGTCGGTTCTCATAAACTCGCGACGG
>CAYHRV010000247.1:0-4830 GCA_964359165.1 uncultured Elusimicrobia bacterium | reverse complement strand
CTCGGTCCCCGGCTCGCCCGAGGACGGGCCGGAGGGGGACTCATCGAGCGACATCTCCTGGCCGCCGAGAGTCATGGTCCTGCCGCCCGCGCCGGCCTTGGGCCCCGGCGCGGGCGCCGGGGAGCTCTGCTCGGCGATGATCCGCTTGAGCGTCTCCACGCGGCGCTTGACGTCGTCAAGATAGCCCTGCCGCTTGGGGGGAGCGAGGAGGATGAATTGCTCGAACTCCTGGACGGACTCCCGGAACCGGCCCTTGGCTTCCAGGCGCATGCCGAGGTTGTAGTGAGAGGCCGCGTGCTTGGGGTCTATCGAGAGCGCGGCCCTGAATTCGGCGATGGCCTCCTCGTGCAGGCCCTTCGCCCCGAGGGCCGCGCCCAGATTGCAATGAGCCTGGACGACCTTGGAGTCGAGGCGGATGGCCTCCCGGAACTCGGCGATGGCCTCGTCGTGGCGCCCCGATTTATGAGCCGCAACACCCTTGTTATAGCGCTCAAGGAAAGGGCCGGAGGGGGATGGCTCAGGCATACGGGGTCCGTTCTATCAATTTTACCGGCTCGATACCGGGCCGAGCGGAAGCCGGCAGCGCCGATCCGTTGTTCATTTCGATCAAGCCCAGAGCACGCAGATGGGCGCGGCGAGCATGCGCTCGCCAAGCGGGTAACAACGTGGGCCGGTGTGCAGGACGACTCCCCGAAGGAAACGCTCGCCAAGGGCGTCCCTTAGCCAACGCAGATGGCGGGCGGAGTCCGGCTGAGGCGCGGAGTCGGCCTTGACCTCGAATGCGATAACGCGGCCGTCCGCCGACTCGGCAAGGATGTCGGCCTCATGTCTGCCTTCCTCCTGGCGCAGGTGGAAGAGGCGGGGGCGCGAGACGGCCACCGGCAGTTCGGCCCGAAGTTGAGCCGCGACGAAAGTGTCGAGGACACGCCCTAGGATACCGCCCTCTCGCAGCACGGCGCCCGGGTCCATGCGCAAGGTTCCCGCGAGGAGCGCCGGGTCGGTCAGATACCGCTTCGGGGACCGCACCAGCCTCTTGAGGCGGTTCGAGGCCCATGGCGGGACGCGTTCGGCGACCGCCAGGTTGACGAGAAGCTCCTCGTAGGCGGCCGCCGTCTTGCGATTGATCCCGGCCGCTTCAAAGAGCGTCTTGTCGCTCGCGACTCCGGCCGAGTTGAGGGCGTATGCCTCGAAGTAGCGGCGCAGGCGGCTCGGATCCCGCGGGCCCTCGACCTTCGCCGCGTCTCGCGTGAGCAGTTGATCGATGTAGCTCTCGATCCAGCGCGATCGGACGGCATCGGAGAGTTTCAGCGCCGCTTCAGGAAACCCGCCTCGGACCGCCAACTCCACGTAACCGCGCAGATCCGGCGGGTCGGAGGGAGCTTTGATCTCCTCGCCCCGCGCCAGCCGATCCAGGAGCGGGACGGACGGGCGCCCAAGCTGCTCGGCGACGGTCATGCCGAAAAGAGGCACCCTCACAAGTCGTCCCGTTCCCGCCCATGTAGCCGCGTCTAGGTCGGCCCGCACCGATCCCGTAAGCAGGAAGCGCCCGGGGCGCGGTTCCCGGTCGACGGCCCGTTTGACCGCGCCGAGGACGGCCGGGACCTCCTGCCACTCGTCGAGCAGGACCGGCTCGTCGAGCCCGCGCAGCGCGGCATCGGGATCCGCCCGGAAAGCGGCGGCCTCCGCGGCGCGGTCGAGCCTGACGACGGACGCCGCGTGGCGCAGCGCGGTCGTCGTCTTTCCGGCGGCTCGGGGCCCCACGATGAGCAGAGCAGGCAGCTCGGAAAAGAGCTCACCGATGAGGCGGTCGATGACTCGAGTCTTGTAGCCTTCCACGGCTATGATAATACCACTTTCCCGCATAGTATACTACCACTTTTACGCAACACAAAAAATCGATTCCATGAAGGATTCACCCAGGAGCGCGGACTGCGGCGAATCGTGCAAATGGCGCGCGCTGCGGCTCAATGCTGGGCGGGGGCGAGGGACTGGCAGATGCCTTCCACGAGCGCGGAGAATTCCCGCAGCGGGACGCGGGCGCGGGGGTCGGGGTCGAGGGCTCGGTGGATGAGCATGTCGATGGAGGGCGGCAGGCCGGGGACCAAGGAACTCACCTTGGCGAAAGCGCGGGAGGCTTTGGCCTGGGGGCTCGGAGCGGGAAAGGGGACCATACCGGAAAGAAGCTCGTAGAAGGAAACCCCGAGACCCCATACATCGGCCTGCGGGCCGTTCCTCCCCTCCGGGGCATCGTAGGCCTTCTGCCCGAGAGCGGCCGGATCGAGCACCGGGGCGAAGCTCCCGTTCCCGTTGCCGCCCGCCTGCTCCAACTCGCAGCTCAAGGCGAAGTCCTGCAGGCGCACCACGCCACCCTCCGAGACCAGGAAGCTCGAAGGACGGATGTTCCGGTGGGCAAGACCGGACTGATGCGCGGCGCCAGCTCCCGCGCAGCCCGGGCGCAGGCCCCCCAGCCCAATCGCCACGGGGCGGCCCTTTCGCTCCGCGAGGAGCAGCGTGGCGTGCTTTCCCGGAGGGCTTTCGAACACCAGATGGATGCCTTGGGGCAGGTCCAGGCACTCCCGCACGGCCAGGATGTTCGGGTGGCGCAAGGCGGCGAGAGTCCGGGCCTCCTTGAGGAAGAGCGCCTTGGCCATGGCGTCCTGGGGACCCTCGAAGAAAGCCTTCTTGATCCGGATCCCCTGGCCGCTCATGCTATCCTTCGCGGCCCAGAGCTCCACCGGGCCGCTCCTGGAGAGGACATGCGAGAACGCATACTTCCCCCCCAGCAGATCGCCCGCGCCTTGAGCGCTGCCGTGGGCGCTTTCCGAGGAGAACGCCGAAGCTAGCTCGTGCTTGCGCCGCTCCTCGGGGCTCATGCGCGCCAGCACGATCCTGGCCTGTATCTTCTTGACAAGGCGGACGAGGCCCAGGAACGCGCCGTAGAGGCCCAAGAGGCCCGCGCCCCCCATCAGGGCCGTGAGAAAAGACCCGAGCCAGCCCTTCTTCCCCGAGGAAGGAGCGAATCGCATCCCCTCCTCGGCCTCCTTGAGTTCTTTCGCGCACTCCGCGGATTCCAAGGCCGCGCATTTATTCAGGTCGTCGAACATGCGCGCCTTATTGAGTTGGCTGAGCATCTTGATCGCCTGGGCGCGGATGTAATACGCCTTCGCGTTCTTGGGATCGAGGGCGAGAGCCTTCGACGCGCTGGCGATAGCCTCCTCGTATTTCCCCTGCTTCAATTGGGCCCAAGAGAGGGCTTCCCAGGCCTTGGCATTCACGGGGTCGAGCCGCACCGCCTCTAGGAGGTATTTCTCCGCCTACGCGTACTTGGCCATGCGCTCTTCCCGGCTCAAGCCGGGGGTCTCATCGGACTGCTTGATCAGGGCCGTGGCGAAGAGCAGATATATCTTTGAGAAAAGCTTCGGCGCGTCATCGGGGGTCTTGGTCTTGAGCGCCTCCTCCAAGGCCTTTTTTGCCTCATCCTCCATCCCGACCCAGTCCTTGAGCTTCTCCTTGTTCTCGGCCGAACGCATCAGGTCCAAGATTTTCCTGAGGGACTCCGGATCGATGCCTTTCGTTTCGCTTGCGGGGAAATCACTGAGCCTCAACCCTCTACCCGCGCCGAGCCCGGAGATGGCCACACGCCCGGACATCATCTGTCTATCCGATAGACCGCGCCCGCCCGAGTAAATGAGTTCCCCGCCCGAAGCGGACGCGGTGGCCTCTGCCTCGATGGGGATTTCCTTTGACGAGGGCGGTCTCGATGCCGCCGACTCCCCCTTCTGAATGTTTTTCGCCGTCACGCCTTGGACCATCGTGAACCCGCCCATACCCTCCCCGGGAGGGATAGGATTATTCTTCCTGCCCGGCTCGACCTTGAACATACCATCGCCGTCCCCTTCTTCGTCTGCATCCTTCTTTTTTTCGTTGTCAGGGACACATACAGCCTGTGGGCCGTGATAAAACCCCACGTGCTGGCCCTTGGGGCAAGCTGAACCGCGGGGCACAACAACAGTCTTCTCTTCATCGTCGTCTTTTTCAATCAAATCCTCGACATCCGTCTTCTCGTCTTTTTTCGTAACAAAGTCGCCCCCAGGAGCAACCCCGGGTGGATTCAGCAGGGAATTCAAAGCCTGGGCCTGAGCCTTCAAAATATCTCGCTCAGCCAAGCGGCCGGATGCATAATCAGTAACCCCTTCATGAGTGCCGATTCGTTCATTTAACTGCGCAAGTTTTCTATTTATTTCACCCAATCTTTGCAATTGAGTCCCCGCATCCGCTTTAGCATAGGCATCTTTAATCATGTCTTCAGCCCGACTCACCAAGCTCGCTCTTTGTGCCGCAACTTCATCATTGCGACCCCATGCGACACAACTAAACTTGCAATCAGCATCTAACCCAGCGGCTTCCTGTTGGAGGTCATAGGTTTTATAAAACAATTCTTGGTTTTCTTCCTCCCATTTTTGTTCCACTAGTTTTTCGGCAGAGCAAACTTGGATGAGCGGCCCGAACAATCCCGCTAAAAATAGGGCACAGGACACGCCCAGAAAACAACAATTCGGAACCATGGAGCCTGTGGGATGCGGGCACAACAAGAGGCGACAGAAATTCCGATTCAAGAACAGTCGCAGCAAGGCGCTATCGCTTATGAGATTGAGAAATTTAACCGCTATTGCTTGCAGTGGTCTCGAAGGCACATGGCGCTGACTGCATCCGCCTGAAAAAAACATTAATTCTCGGGCTTCGCCCTCAACCTGGCTGGGAGGGAAACGGATCCGGCAACGACGCAGATAGTATACCGCCGCCCCCCGCAAGTTTTCAAGGGGTATTTTT
>CAYHRV010000246.1:2760-4878 GCA_964359165.1 uncultured Elusimicrobia bacterium | reverse complement strand
GAGATCAAGCCCCAGGTGGACCAATACGAGTGGCCCGGCGGCAAGCGCGTCACCGTGCTGGCCGAGGGCCGGCTCGTCAACCTCGGCTGCGCCGCCGGGCACCCGAGCTTCGTGATGAGCAGTTCCTTCACCAACCAGGTGCTCGCCCAACTCGAACTCTGGAACAACCGGGGCAAGGGCGCCTACAAACAGCAGGTCTACGTCCTTCCTAAGAAGCTCGATGAGAAGGTCGCGCGCCTGCACCTGGCGAAGCTCGGGGCCAAGCTCACCGTCCTGACCTCCAAGCAGGCTGAATATCTCGGCGTGAGCACCGAGGGACCTTACAAGCCCGAGCACTACCGCTACTGACCAACTCGCCGCGAGGCGAGTTCCGTATTCGGGGTGGAATGAAGCTCTACTTCGGCATCGACGTAGGCGGGACCAAGCTCTCGGCCGCCCTGGTCACCGGGAAAGGCCGCATCCTATCGCGCGCCAAGGTCTCCACCCCCCGAGCCGGCGGCTCGCGCGCCGTGCTGGAAGCCGTCGAGAGCCTCGTGCGCCGCGTGGCCGCGGAAGGCAAGGTGCGGGTCAAGGACGCGCAAGCCGCGGGTGCGGGCCTGCCGGGCATCATCGACGCACGGCGCGGCCTGGTGCTCAACGCTCCCAACATCCCCCTGACCGGGGTCCCCGTGGCCGGGAAGCTCAAGAAACTCCTCAAGATTCCGGTCGCCATCGGCAACGACGTCAATCTCGGCTTGCTCGGCGAGCAGTGGCTGGGCGCGGGGCGCGGCGCAAGCGACGCGGTGGGCCTCTTCCCCGGCACGGGCGTGGGGGGTGGGGTGATCGCCGGCGGAAGGCTCCTCCAGGGAGCCCACGGCGCGGCCGCGGAGCTCGGACACATTCAAGTCGAGCCCTCCGGCCCCTCCTGCGGCTGCGGGAACAAGGGCTGCCTCGAAGCTCTCTCCAGCCGCTCCTCCATCGAGCGGGAACTGCGCCGGGAGATCCGCTCCGGCAAGCGCTCCCTCATCTCCTCCTTCGCCGATGAGAAGCTGGCCCTCATCAAGAGCAAGATGATCGCCAAGGCCCTCTCCCGCAAGGACCCCCTCACCCTCCGCGTGGTCCGCGCCGCGGCCGAGCGCCTGGGCTCCGCCTGCGTCAGCCTGCGCCACGTCTTCGACCCGGAACTCTTCATCCTCGGCGGAGGCCTCATCGAAGCCTGCGGCGGCCACATCCTCCCCGTCGTCCAGCGCGCCCTCGACGCGGACCCCTTCTTCCGCAAGCTCCCCCGCTGCAAGGCCGTGGCCTCGGAACTCGGCGACGACGCCGTGATCCTGGGCGCGGTGGCGTTGGCCAAGAACTCCTAGACCTCCCTCTCGCAACCCCCCTCCGGGGCGCCTGACGGCCCCGGCAGGGGCGGCGTGCCGCGTCCGATATAGGACGGCGCGGCCCGTCGATGGATGATCCGTTGCTTGTTAAGCATCAACGAACACTCCCATGGACGCCAAGCCATGAAACGATTGAGCCGACGCGATTTCGTCGCGCGCGGCGCCGCGCTCGGCGCCGGCATCGCCGGGCTCTCCCCGGCGGCGGCCCAAGCGGCCGCGCGGCGCAACCCCTCCCCGGACCGGATGGGCGTGCTGGTGGACGCCACCGTCTGCATCGGCTGCCGAAACTGCGAATGGGCCTGCAAGACCGCCCATGACCTTCCGACCCCGCCCATCGAAAGCTACGAGGACCGGTCCGTGTTTAAGTCCATGCGCCGGCCGGATGAAACGGCCCTGACCGTCGTCAACCGCCATGATGACCCGCGCAGGCCTGGACGCCCGACCACGGTCAAGGTCCAGTGCATGCACTGCGCCCACCCCGCCTGCGTCTCGGCCTGCATCGTCGGCGCCTTCTCCAAGGACGCGGGCGGCGCCGTGGTCTGGGACGGAGGCAAATGCATCGGCTGCCGCTACTGCATGGTCGCCTGCCCCTTCCAGATCCCGGCCTTCGAGTACAAGAAGGCGTGGCACCCGAAGATCATGAAGTGCGACTTCTGCTTCGAGCGCCGCAAGGGCGGAGGCATCCCCGCCTGCGTGGGAATCTGTCCCGTCGAAGCCCTGACCTTCGGACCGCGCGAGGAGCTGGTGCGCATCG
>CAYHRV010000246.1:0-2750 GCA_964359165.1 uncultured Elusimicrobia bacterium | reverse complement strand
CCCGCCCCCGCCCACCCCCCCCCCTGCGCCGGGCGCGGGGGGGGGGCGCCCCCCCCCCGCGACCGGGTCCAGCGCTTCCCGGACAGCTACGCGGCGCACGTCTACGGGGAATTCGCGGTGGGGGGGACCGACTGGCTCTACATCGCCGGGCGCGACTTCGCCGCGCTCCAATTCCCGACGCTAGGCCGAGATCCCGCGCCCGGAGTCTCGGAGTCCATCCAGCACGGCATCTTCGCCTATTTCTTCCCGCCCATCTCCCTCTACGCGCTCCTGGGCGGGCTGATGTGGCTGGCCAAGAGCGAGCCGGAGTCCGGGGAGGAGGGCTGAGCATGAACGGCTACATGAAGCCCGCCCCGGTCCGCAAGGAGTTCCTCACCCCCGGCGTGCTCGTGCTCCTCGCGCTGGCGGTCAACGGCCTCGTCTTCCTCGCCGGCCGCTTCCTCTTCGGCATCGGAGCGGTCACCCATCTCTCCAACCAATACCCCTGGGGCATCTGGATCGGGATCGACGTGGCCGGAGGGGTCGCTCTCGCCGCCGGAGGCTTCACCACCGCCGCCCTCGGCCATGTCATGAACCGCGAGGAATTCCACGCGGTCGTCCGTCCGGCCCTGCTGACCGCGCTGCTGGGCTACACCTTCGTGGCGCTGGGCGTCTGCATCGACATCGGCCGCTACTATTACATCTGGCACCCCATCTTCATGTGGAACGGGACCTCCGCCCTCTTCGAGGTGGGCATCTGCGTGGTCATCTACATCCACGTACTCTACATCGAATTCCTGCCGGTGCTCACCGAGCGCTTCATCGGCCGCGTGGACCTCCCAGGGAGCCTGGCCCGCTTCAACGGCCGCGCCGACAAGCTGCTCCGGCTCCTCGACCGCGGACTCGCCAAGACGATGTTCGTGTTCATCATCGCCGGCGTCGTCCTCTCCACTCTGCACCAATCCTCGCTCGGGACGCTGATGGTGATCGCCGGGCCGAAGATGCACCCGCTCTGGCAGACCCCCATCCTGCCGCTCCTTTTCCTGCTCTCGGCCGTCTCGGTGGGGTTCCCCATGGTGATCGTCGAATCCATGCTGGCGGCGCGGTCCTTCGGGCTCAAACCCGAGATGGAGGTGCTCTCGAAGCTGGGCAGGATGACGGCCCCCCTGCTGGGGCTCTACCTCGCCGTCAAGATCGGGGACATGTTCATCCGCGAGACCTTCGTGCACCTCGGGACCTTCAACACGACGAGCGTCCTCTTCATGGTCGAGGTGCTGGCCGGGGTCGTCCTGCCCCTGCGCATGCTGATGTCGCGGGCGGTCTTGAAGTCGCCGCCGCTCCTCTTCTGCGCCGCGGCGTTGGTGGTGGCCGGCGTGCTCCTCAACCGCATCAACAACTTCGTCGTCGCCTACACACCGCCCTACTCCTTCGGCTCGTATACCCCGTCCTTGGGCGAGATCTCGGTGACCGTGGGCCTGCTCTCCATCCTGGTCCTCCTCTATCGCGCGGCCGTGATGATCTTCCCGGTGATCAGCCTGCCCGACCGCGGGGCCGCTCCCCGGGCCAAGTACTCCATCCGAGGATGACTCCCCTGGCCAGACTCTTCGCGGTGTCGGCCGGAACCCTCTTGGCCGCCGCCGCGTGGGGGCCGGCGGCGGGGCCGGCCGAGGCCGCCCCCGCCGCCTCGGATTGCCGCTCCTGCCATACCCACGACAGGCCGACCCGGGCACGCCCCGCCCTGGCCCCCTGCCCAAGGCTCTCTCAGAAAGGGAGCCCCTCGATCGAGGATGGCCCGGGGACCATCCCTTTCGAGGGAATCAGAGACAAGCACGGCCCCGTGCGCTTCGACCACAAGAAGCACGCGGAGATGGCCCAGATGGGCGAGGGCTGCTACGGCTGCCATCATTTCAACCAGTCCCGGCGGATATCCTCTTGCAAGGAATGCCATTCCGTCTCCCGGGCGCGCACGGACCTGTCGAAACCGGACCTGAACGCCGCGCGCCATCGCCTTTGCCTCGATTGCCACCTCGGCTGGAACCCCGAGACCGCATGCGCTTCCTGTCATGAGAAAAGGCCGGAGGAGGGGGAATCCAAAATACTCCAGGCGAAGAAAACCTTCCCGAAAGCCGTCGTCCCGGAGCGAGTCGTATTCAAGACCCCTTCCGCGATAGGCAAGACCGTCGTTTTCCTCCATCGCGCCCACGCGGCCGACTTCGGGTTCAAGTGCGCGGACTGCCACCGGGAGCAGTCCTGCGCCTCCTGCCACGGCGCTGACCCTCAGGCGCGGGCTCCGTCCTCCGTCGGCCGGCACCGCGCCTGCTTTTCATGCCATGGAAAGGACGACTGCGCCAAGTGCCATCATGTTCCGTAGCTCGATCGCCCTCAAGCTCGCCGGGGCGGTGATCGCCGCCGCCCTGCTCACGGAGGGCATCTTCGCCTATTTCAACGTGCGCGCCCACTCCCGGAGCCTCCTGGCGGAGGTCGAACGCCACGCCAACCAGCTCAGCGACGCGGTGAAGTCGAGCACCGAGTACGACATGCTCCTCAACCAGCGGGAGCGGATTCACGAGACCATCAAGCGGATGGGCAACCAGTCGAGCATCCAGCGCATCCGCATCATGAACAAGAGTGGCGAGGTCATCTATTCGTCGGACACGAACGAGATCGGCAAGATGGTCGACAAGAACGCCGAGAGCTGTTATCGATGCCACTCGGCCGGCCAATCGCTCGAACGCCTCGAGATGAAGGACCGCACCCGGGTCTTCCGCGTG
>CAYHRV010000245.1:0-4907 GCA_964359165.1 uncultured Elusimicrobia bacterium | reverse complement strand
ACGACTAACGGAACGGCTTGCCTTCGGTCACATTCTTAGATGAGTTGACACGGCGGACTGTTGTTATATTGAGACTCCGGCCTCATTGAACAAGTGCAGGCGCTCGGGCGGGAAGCGGAGGCTGACCGAGTCCCCGGGTTTCGTGGTAAACTCCGAGGCGACGACCGCCAATAAACGGACGCCGCCCTCGAAAATGGAGCCGGCGCGCACGTGCAGGTTCCTGTGGCGGCCGAGGAGCTCCGAGACTTCCACCGTCGCGGCGAATTCCCCCCCTCCGGAGGGCGCTCCGGACCGGACCTGGATGTCGTCGGGCCGGATGCCGACGGCGCCGGAGAAGCTCCCTCCCCCTCCCGACGCCCCGAGGGGGACTTCGAAGGAAGGGGCTCTAAAAACGCCTCCGGCGGCTTCGCCCTCGATGAAATTCATGGCCGGACTGCCAATGAAGCCGGCCACGAAGCGGTTGGCCGGGCGGGAGAAGACCTCGGCCGGGGCTCCGACCTGCTGGAGCAGTCCGCCGTTCATGACCGCGATGCGGGAAGCCAGGGTCATGGCCTCGACTTGGTCGTGGGTCACGTAGATCACCGTGGCGCGCAGGCTCTGGTGGAGCTTGGCGATCTCGACGCGCATCTCCTCGCGCAGTTTCGCGTCCAGGTTGCTCAGCGGCTCGTCGAAGAGGAAGACCTCGGGCTTGCGCACGATGGCCCGCCCGATGGCGACCCTCTGGCGCTGTCCCCCGGAGAGCGCCCTGGGCATGCGCTCGAGCAGGCTCTCGATGCGCAGGATGGAGGCGGCCTCCTGGACCCGGGCCTCTATCTCCCGCTTGGGCAAGCCGCGCAGGCGGAGCCCGAAGCTCATGTTCTGCGCCACGCTCATGTGGGGGTAGAGCGCGTAGTCCTGGAACACCATGGCGATGCCGCGCTCGCGGGGTGGGAGGTCGTTGACCGTTTTCCCACCGATGGAGATCTCCCCCTGGGTGATCTCTTCTAAGCCCGCGACCATGCGCAGGAGCGTGCTCTTGCCGCAGCCGGAGGGCCCCACCAGGACCATGAACTCGCCCTGGGCGATCTCCAGGCTCACGCCCTTGAGCACCTCGGCGTCCTGGTACTTCTTGGCAATGCCCCGAAGTGAAACATGAGCCATATCCTTACCCCTTGACCCCCCCGAGGGTGAGTCCCGAGACCAGCCATTTCGACGAGTAAAGGAAGAGCAAGAGCACCGGGACGCTCACCAGCAGGGAGCCCGCGGCGAACATCCCCCACTGGGTGAGGAACTGCCCTTGGAGCTCGAAGAGCCCCAGGGTCCAGGTGTACATGCGCGCGTCGCTGAGCACCACGCGCGCGACCAGGTACTCGTTCCAGGCCGTGGTGAAATTGAAGAGGAAGGCGATGGCCAGCGCCGGGGTCGAAAGGGGCAGGACGATGCGGTAGAAGGCCCCCAAGCGCGTGGTCCCATCGACGAGCGCGGCCTCCTCCAGGGAGCGCGGCACGGTGTCGTAATAGCCCTTGAGCAGCCAGATGCTGAAGGGCAAAGAGGAGACCGAATAGGCGAGGACCATGCCGAGATAGGTGTTCACCAGGCCCAGGCGCATGATCATGAGGAAGAGCGGGAGCAGGAGCATGGCCGCCGGGATCATCTGCGTCCCCAGGAGCAGGGTCAGGCCCAGGCGGCTGCCCGGGAATTTGAAGCGCGAGAACGCGTACG
This sequence comes from uncultured Elusimicrobia bacterium, assembly GCA_964359165.1. Classification (GTDB taxonomy): domain Bacteria; phylum Elusimicrobiota; class Elusimicrobia; order UBA1565; family UBA1565; genus CAYHRV01. The sequence continues at coordinate 3,206 of CAYHRV010000245.1, read as the reverse complement.
CCGCGGTGGAGGCCAGGCTCACGCCGACGAAGGAGGTGGTCACCGTGATGACCAGAGAGTTCCACAGCCAGGCCAGGAAGCCGGTGCCGTAGAGCACGTCGCGATAGGAGGCCAGCGAGGCCCCCGCCGGGATGAGGGCGAGGTCGGTGTAGATGAGGCGGTCGCCGGGCCGCAGGGAGACCGAGAGCATACGGAGAAGGGGGTAGGCGCAGAGGACGCAGGCGGCAAACAACGCCAAATGGGTGAGGCCATCGAGCACGAAGGGCGAGATCGTCCATCTTTTTGACAAGGGATCCCTCGACTTCTTTTTGGGTTCATCCATAAATGCTCTTCTCGGCCTTAGAAGCGCGCATCCACATCGTCGAGAACGAAAACAGCAGGACAAAGATGACGAGCGCCAGCGCGGCGCTGTAACTGTAGCGGTAATACGTGAAAGCGGCTTTATAGAGCGCGGAAACCAGGATGTCCGCGTCCTCCGTGCCCCCGGCCTGGCCCGTCACCAGGTAGATGACGTTGATGTTGTTGAAGGTCCATACCGCGCCCAGGGTCACGGCCGGGGCCAGCACCGGGCGGATGAGCGGCAGGGTGATATGGCGGAACTGCTGGAGCCAGGAGGCCCCGTCGATGGCCGCCGCGTCGTAATAGTGCCGCGAGATGGATTGGAGCCCCCCGAGTATGACCACCATCATGAAGGGGATGCCGAGCCAGATGTTGATGAGCGAGCAGGTGAGGAACGGATGGTGGGTGAGCCACTGCACCGGCGCCAGCCCGAGGCTCCCGAGCCAGGGGAAGGTTTCCACGGCGCGCGCGATCATGACGTTGAAGAACCCGTACTGCGAGTGGAATTCCCCCCGCAGGGCGAGCACGGCCACGACCTGCGGCATGGCCCAGGGTATGACGAGCAGGGTGCGATACACCCCCCGGCCGCGGATGGGACGGTTGAGGAGCAGGGCCAGGACGAAGCCGCCGGCGACATGCGCGCCGACGTTGAGGGCGGTCCAGAGCACCGTGCGCAGGAGCAGGCTCCAGAAAGAGACCCCGGAGAGCGGCGAGGAGGTGAAGACCTTGATGAAATGCTTGAACCCGACGAACGGGAGCTCGCCGCTGCGCCTCCACTCCATGATCGTCGTGAGCTTGAGGTCGTGGAAGGCCAGGTAAACCTCGAAGGCCAGGGGATAGAGGATGAGCAGCCCAAGGCCGACGAAGGCCGGGGCTAGGAGCATATAGGCCAAGTCGTGGCGGGTGCGCCACACGCGGAACACCCCCGCCAGCGCGAGTTCCAGGAGAGCGATGGAAGCCGCGATGAGCGCCAGGAAGAAAGCGACCTGGACGATAGCGCTCATTCGTTCATCTCCGCGATCTTGGCCAGGGCGTCGGCCTGCATGCGGCGGGAGGCGTCCTCGGGCGTCATCTGCCCGGCGAGCACCCGAGCGTAGAGCGGCCGCACAGCGTCCCAGACGGCGCGCATCTCCGTGGCCATGGGCATGGGCCGGCCCGCCAAGACCTGGTCCATGGACGCGGCCAGGTTCGCGTCCTGGGCCACCGCGCGCGAGCGCGCGGCCGCGGCCAGCGCCGGGAGCCTGCGCAGGCGCAGGACCTGCTCGACCTGCATCCGCTCCGAGACGGCCAGCTCGACTAGGCGCCGCGCGAGGTCGAGCTTCTCGCCGGAGAGGCCCGAGCTCAACAAGAAGTACTTCCCGCTCACCATGGGTGCGGGCCAGCGCCGGGTGGCCGATAGCATCGGGATGCGGGCCACGCCCAGGTCCGCTCCCAACTGCTTCTCATAGACCGGCAGGGCCCAGTCTCCGTTGATGGCGAAAGCGGCCTTGGACTCCTTGAAGAGCGAGTCCATGCAGTTGTAGTCGCACTCCATGGGCAGTATCTTCTTGTCGAACTTCAGCGAGAGCATGTAGCCCAGGGCTCCGCGCATGGCCGCGGTGTCGAGCGTGGGGGAGCGCCCGTCGATGGGCCAGTCCCCGAAGGCGTGGACCCAGGGCATGAGCCAGTACGGCTCCCCCATGAATAACGCCAGGCAGGGGGTGCGCTCCGCCCCTTTGCCGCGGGAGGCGCAGAACTTCTCCAACTCGTCGGTGCTTCGGGGCGGGACGGGCGCGAGCCGCTTGTTGTAGTAGAGCATGAGGTGGTTCCCGTTGGACATGGGCACCCCCCAAGCCTTGCCCTCGAGGGTGATGGCTTCCACCACAGGCCTGTTGAAGCGCGAGAGGTCGAAGAGCCCGTCGACGGGGAGCAGGAAGCCCGCCACGGAGTAGACGCCAGCCGGGTCCGAGGGGCTCAGGAGGATGTCCGGCGGGCTGCCCGAGATGGAGGCGGTCTGGAACTGCTGGCGCAGATCCTCGTTCTGGTAATGCGTGCGCAGGATGCGCACGCCGTCGTTTCCCGGGATCTTCCTGAATTCTTCGAAGAGATAGTCGAGGAAGGGCGCCACCGCAGCGTCCTCCTGCTCCCAGACCACCAGCGTGCGCGCGTCCTGCGCCGGCCGCCGGGCGCAGCCGGAAGCCGCCGACAGGACCAACGCCGCGGCGATGACCGGGGCCAGCGCGCTTTGAAAACCCTTCCCCACTACGCGGCCTGGCCCGGCCCCTGGCCGCTCGTGGCCATGAGCTTGATCTTCCTCTTCTTGACCCAGGCGATGAGCTTGTCCTGCTGGGCATGGTCGAAGGTATACACGCGCGTATCCAGCGTCACCGGGCCCTTGGTGACCACGATGGTGATCGTCGGGGGCTCCACCGAGCAGTCTATCGTGATGTCGATGGAGACCTCGATGTCGATGAGGCCCTTTTTTAGCCCCCGGCATTTGACCTTGCGTCCGTCCGCGCTCTTCTCCGGATCCCAAATGGGGACTTCCTCTCCATCGAGCGTGATGGTCCCCTTCCCCGTCGCGTCATCGGCCTCTATGCGGACGTCGTGCTCACCCCCGTCCGCGTCCTTGGCTTTGATGTCGATCTTCTCGCTGGGCATTGCCCCTCCGCCCATCCCGTCGCCGGGACGGGGTCTCAGCCGATGATAACATTTCCCCCCCAATCGCGAGAAACGCGAAGGCGTTTATCGCGATTCAGGTGTTCGGGCGGCTCTTGTAGAGGATGAAGCCCATGTACGAGGCGAGGGCCGCGGTCGCGGACCCGAAGAACAGCGGGCTCAGGTAGCCGGCCAGCATCATGGTGAGCAGGACGGCCCACCCCCCCACC
>CAYHRV010000244.1:0-4916 GCA_964359165.1 uncultured Elusimicrobia bacterium | reverse complement strand
TCCCTGATGTTCACCATCAACTGGAAGTTCCGGAGATCGTCGTAGATCTCCGGCTCCTGGGCTGTGAGCGGGAGTTGTGTGCATAGGAGAAGGAAGGAAAAGATCGCGATCGCGGCGAGATTTCGATTCATCGGGACCCCCGGTTAGTAACACTTCGGTAAACCGCCGGGAACGACCGCGCCCGGGCCATCGAGCTCGCCCGCGTCATTCCAGCCCGAAGAGGAACCTGGCGCCGAAGAAATAGGACAGGGATTCCAGGGCCCCCTCCGCGTCCGATCCGTTCCTGAACTGTTGGAAGCGGGCTTCGAGAGCAAGGCTCATGCCGCGCAGGACGAAGGCCTCTATCCCCGCTCCGCCGGTCACGGTCAAACCCTTCATCGCGGGCTCGAGGCTCGGGTCCTGGCCGCATTTGCTCTCGCTCCCGAAGGTGAGGCAGGTCTGGACCCCGGGCGCGCTCTTGACCGCGAGCTTCAAGGAGGAGCTGTGATAGCCGGCGCCGCCGAGCAGGTAGGGGGTCCAGGACCTCTCCTGGAGCATGTTGAGGCGGACCAGCGTGGAGAGGGACATGGCCGTGGCCTCGCCCGAAAGCTCTCCCCCCGCCGAGGCATAGCCGTTCTTGCCGAATTTGAGGTAATCCCATTCCAGGCCGAGCCCGACCCAATCCAGTTGATATTTCAGGAATTGGATGCCGACCGCGGGACCCGACTTGATCAGGGAGTCGGCGCCGTTGGTGGGCGTGGGCCTGGCCACGCCGAGCTGGAGCCCGACGGACTTCATCCCCCCGTCGAAGATGGGAAGATAGCCCGGCGCGGATTCGGCGAAAACGGCGGCATTGGGGAAAAGCAAGAACGCCGCGGCCGAGAGGATGCGCGCAATCCCTGAAGCCCGGCGGGCTTCAGGGATTGCGGAGGCAGGCATCGGCGATGTGCGCCGCGGACAGGCCGTACTTGGCGTAGAGCTCCTCTCCGGTGCCCGACTCGCCGAACTCCCTGACGCCGAGGCGGATCACCGGGACGCCGGCCCCCTTGCGCGCCGCAGCCTCGCACACCGCGCTGCCCAGGCCGCCGATGATATTGTGGTCCTCCACGGTCACGATGCGCTGGCTCTCGGAGGCCGCGCGGGCCACGGCGTCTTCGTCGATGGGGTTGAGGGTGGCGCAGTTGACCACCCTCACGGCGAAGCCGCGCGAGGAGAGGTCCTTGGCCGCGTCCACGGCCGGACCCACGGTGCCGCCCGAGGCGAACACCGAGGCCTGTAGCTTGCCCCCCTCCTTCCTCGGCGGCTCATATACCACGTCCGCGACCCCCATCTGGAAACGGTAGTCGGCGCCGTGCAGGTCGGCGGTCTTCTGGCGCGTGAGGCGGATGTAGACCGGCCCCGGATGGGCGATCATCCACTCCACCGCCTGCTGGGTCTCGGCGTCGTCGGCGGGCTGGAGGATGACCATGCCCGGCAGGGAACGCAGGGCGGCGACGTCCTCGAGTCCCATCTGGGAGGTGCCGTCCTCCCCGATGCCCAGGCCCGCGTGCGTCCCGGCGATCTTCACGTTGGTCTTATTGTAGGCCACGGAGACGCGGATGGTCTCCAGGCGGCCGACGAGGAAGCAGGCGAAGCTCGCCACCACCGGGACTTTCCCGCACAGGGCCATACCCGCGGCGGCGCCGATCATGTTGGACTCGGCGATCCCGAATTCGAAATGCCGCCGGGGGAATTTCTTGGCGAACATCGTGGTCATGGTGGACTTCGAGAGGTCCGCGTCGAGGACCACGAGTTCCGGATGGGTCTCCCCCAGCCGGGCCAACGCCTCGCCGAAAGACTGCCGTGTCGCCTTAGCCATTCTCGATCTCCGAGACCGCGCGGTCCGCCTCGCCCTTGTTGGGGGACTTCCCGTGCCAGTCGATGGCGTGCTCCATGAAGGAGACGCCCTTGCCCTTCACCGTCTTGGCGATGATAGCCAGCGGCGAGCCCTCACTCCCTTCGCGCGCCGCGGTCAACGCCTTGAGTATCTGCCCATGGTCGTGGCCGTCGATGACCGCCGTGCGCCAGCGGAAGGCTTGGAACTTCTCGAGCACCGGCTCGATGTCCATGATCTCCCGGACCGGGCCGTCGATCTGTCCGTTGTTCCAATCCAGGATGGCGGTGAGATTGTCGAGCTTGAACTTGGGGGCGGCCATGAGGGCCTCCCAGACCTGGCCTTCCTGGATCTCGCCGTCTCCGAGCACGCACCAGACGTGGTAGTCCTTGCCGTCGAGCTTGCCCGCCAGGGCCATGCCCAGCGCGATGGAGAGCCCCTGGCCGAGCGAACCCGTGGAGACCTCCACCCCGGGCAGGCGCACGCGGTCCGGATGGCCCTGCAGGGGGCTGCCCAGCTTTCTCAAGCTCATCAGGCGCTCCTTGGGGAAGTAGCCCGTGTGCGCCATGCAGGCGTAGAGCGCGGGACAGCCGTGGCCTTTGGAGAGGATGACCCTGTCCCGGTCCGGCCAGTCGGGCTGGGCGGGCTTGTGCCGCAGGACCCGGGTATAGAGCGCGGCGAGTATGTCGATGATCGAGAGCGAGCCGCCGGGATGGCCGGAACCCGCCGCCTCCAGCATGCGGATGATGTCCACCCGCAGGATCTTGCAGAGCGTCCGGAGAGCGGACGCGGGGTCGGCGATGTCCGATGTGGGGCTGGTCATATTGCTAATAGTATAATAATGGTACGATTCGATAAAGTAATGACCGGAATCTCGTCAAATTGCATGCAATTTGACGAGATTCCGGGATAAGTTGGAGAAACCATGGATTTCGCAGAAAGAAAGACGCAGAACCTCTCTCAGATACGGCAGGCCGCGGGCTTCCTGCGCGCCCGCCTGGCCGGGAGGTCCCCGGAGATCGGGATCATCCTGGGCAGCGGACTCTCCGGGGCCGTGCCCACCCTCAAGGATCCGGCCGTGGTCCCCTACGACGAGATCCCGGGTTTTCCGCGCACCACGGTGAGCGGCCACGAAGGCAAGCTCATCGTGGGCGACTGGGCCCCGGCCCGCTCGGGCCTGAGCCTCGGCGTGGCCGTGATGCAGGGGCGCTTCCATTACTATGAAGGGCATCTGATGGAGTCCATCGGCCTCCCCCTGCGCGTCCTGCGGGAGTTGGGCGTGCGGCGGCTGATCTCCACCTCCGCGGTGGGCTCGCTCAAGCGTTCCATACGGCCGGGCGACATCGTGGTGCTCAAGGACCACATGAATTTCATGGGGATCAACCCCCTGCGCGGTTTCCATCAGAAGGAGTTCGGCGAGATGTTCCCGGACATGGGGTCGGCCTACACCCCGGCTTTGCGCAAGGCCGCGCTCCAGGTATGCCGGCGGCTCAAGATCCCGGTCACCGAGGGCGTGTACGCGGCCGTGGCCGGGCCTTCCTACGAGACGCCCTCCGAGATTCGCGCGTTCGCCATGCTCGGCGGGGACGTGGTCGGGATGTCCACCGCCCCGGAAGTCATCATCTCCCGGCAGATGGGTCTGGAGGTCCTGGCCTTGAGCTGGATCTCGAACATGGCCGCCGGCCTGAGCAAGGAGACCTTGAGCCACCCGGACGTGCTGGCTTTGGGCAAGCGCATGTCCGAGCGCCTGCGGCTCATCATCGAGGCCCTGCTCGACCGCTTCATCGAGGAGGGGTGAACCGGTGAGGATGCTCGACCTCATCGCCAAGAAACGGGAGGGCGGCGAGCATTCCCCGGAGGAGCTCGACTTCATCGCCCGCGCCGCGGCGCAGGGGTCGGTCCCGGACTATCAGCTCTCGGCCTGGCTCATGGCCGTGTGCCTGCGCTCGATGAGCGTCAAGGAACGCGTCGCCCTCACGCGCGCCATGGCGCGCTCGGGCAAGACCCTGGGCCTCTCTTCCATCCACGCTCCCAAGGCGGACAAGCATTCCACCGGCGGCGTGGGCGACGGGGTCTCCCTCGTCCTGGCCCCCCTGCTCGCGGCCGCGGGAGTCTGCGTCCCCATGATGTCGGGCCGAGGACTGGGCCACACCGGCGGAACGCTCGACAAGCTCGAGTCCATCCGGGGCTTCCGGGTCCGCCTCTCTCCTTGCGCCATCACGGGCCAACTGCGCTCCATCGGCGTGGGCATGTTCGGACAGAGCGCGGAACTCGCCCCGGCCGACCGCACGCTCTACGCCCTGCGCGACGCGACCTCCACCGTGGAATCCCTCCCCCTCATCGTCGCGAGCATCCTCTCCAAGAAGCTCGCCGAGGACCTCGACGCCCTGGTGCTCGACGTGAAGTGCGGGAGCGGGGCCATCTTCAAGGACCCCCGAGGGGCCGAGGAACTGGCCGCCGCCCTGGTGAGCACGGCCAACGGGCTCGGGGTCCGCTGCGTCGGGCTCCTGACCGGGATGGAACAGCCGCTGGGACGCTTCGTAGGGAACGCCCTCGAGATCCGTCAGGCCGTCGAGATATTGCGGGGAGACTTCACCTCATCGGACTATGTCGAGGTGACCCTGTCCCTCGGCGGCTGGATGCTCGCCCTCTCGCGCAAGGCGCGCGATTGGCGCGAGGGAGCGGGGAAGCTCGAGGTCCTCCTCAAGAACGGCAAGGCGCTGGAGCGGTTCAAGGCCATGGTGAAGGCCCAGGGCGGGGAGCCGCGCGTGGCCGACGATCCGGAGCGCTTCCTCCCCCGCGCGGCCAGGAGCCTCGAGTTCGCTTCTCCGGGCAACGGATTCCTCTCCCGCCTCGACGCCCGTCTGGTGTGCCGGGCCGGCGTGTCCCTGGGCGCCGGACGCGACGCTCAGGAGGACGCCATCGATTACGGAGCGGGCATCATCCTGCGGCGCAAGGTCGGAGATCCCGTACGCAAGGGGGAGGTCCTTGCCGAACTCTACGCCGGAAACTAGGAACGCCTGGCCGCGGGCCAGGCACTTTTTGCACAGGCCATCGCGGTCTT
>CAYHRV010000243.1:521-4941 GCA_964359165.1 uncultured Elusimicrobia bacterium | reverse complement strand
AACCCCGATCTTCCCCGTCCTGCGCTTCCCGGAGGGGTCGGTGATGACGAAGAGATAGGTGCCTCGCGCCACGCGGCCGCCGTCCTCGTTCTTGCCGTTCCACTCCGCCAGCCCGCTGGTCCCGTCGTTGACTGTCCCGTCGGCGTTGAAGCCGGGCGGGATGGACAGGACCAGCTCGCCGGCCATGTCATAGACGCGGATCGTGGGCTGGGAGGTCAGCCCGGAGAACTTGACCGTGTTGCGCACCGAGCTTCCGAAATTGACCGGGTTGGGGAAGACTTTCAAGCTGTCGAGGTCGGGCGAGGACTCGACGACCACGACCGCGAAGGTGGTGTTGTGATAGAGCAAAGCGTAGACGATCTGGAGCGCGGCGTTGTAGTAAGACTCCCAGATGGGCCACCAGATGTTGAAATAGGCGTCGTACCAGGCCAGGCGCACATTGGCGGGATTGACCGCGGCGGGAAGGGAGGGGACTTTCACGTCCACGGAGAGAGGTTGGCTGAAGCGCTGGACCGGCTGGGCCAGAGAGATGTCGAAGGCCGGGCCCAGCGGCGTCACCTTGCCGCTCGACCCCGTCGTAGCCCCCGGGACCACGGCGGGGAGGGAAGTGGTCAGGGTGTTGTTGGACGCGCCGAAAGCCCCGGCGGGTATGCTGAAATTGATGGGTCCGGTCACGGGATTGAGAGAGACCTGGGCGGTCGATGCCGCGGAGATGGGTTGGGACTGGCTGTAGCCGGGCGACTGCCCGGCCGAGGTGGAGATGGCCGTCGAATAGCCCGTGTCCGGATGCGTGGCGATCTTGACCTTGAAATAATAGGTACCGGCGGTGATCCCCGCGAAAGTGGTCGTATTCTGATTGAGGATGCCCGCAGCCGAGGAGAAAGTGGTCGCGAAGGAGCTCACCGTGGATAGAACGATCATGTAGGAGTTCCCGCTCTCCAGCGTCCATTGCACGCTGAGGGTCGGCGTGCTGAAGGAGGTGAACTGCGCGCCCGTAGGGGCGCGCGGGGAGGGGATCGCGGTCGAGACCGCGGCGCTGTAGCTGGCGTCGGGATTCGTGGATATCTTGACCTTGAAGTAATAGGTGGCCCGGTCTTGGAGTCCGGCGTAGGTCGTGGCGTTCTGGTCCAGGGTCCCGACCGCGGAGGAGACCACGGAGGAGAAACCGCTGTCGGTGGAGAGCGCCATCAGATAGGAATTGCCGGAGGAGAGGTCCCACTGCACCCGCATGCCCTGGAAATAGGCGTGGGTCACGCTCACGCTTGTCGGGGCCGGCGGCGGGGGCGGTCCGGTGACCGCGGTGGATATGGCCGAGGAGTAAAGGGAATCAGGATGCGTGGATACTTTGACCTTGAAGTAATAGGTGCCTGGGCTCAGGGCGGCGTAGGAGGTCGTGTTCTGGCTCAAGGCGCCCGTGCCCGAGGAGATTGTGGAGGAGAAATCGCTGTTGGTCGAGAGGGCCATGAGGTAGGAGCCGCCGCCGACGAGCGTCCAGGAGACGCTGACGCTCCCGGTCGTGACGGCCGTGAATTGAAGCCCCGTGGGCGCCGAGGGGCCGGCTGAAAGGACCGTAGAGCCGAATTTCTGGACCTGGTTGGTGCGCGTGCTGGCGTCGGTCGTGAAGATATTCCCGGCGGAGTCGACCGCTACGCCGGTGACCGAGATCATGTTCCCATCAGTGGAGCTCAATGAGCCGAAGGAATAGAGGAGAGAGCCGTTGGGGTCGAATTTCTGAACGCGGTAATTGAGGAAGTCCGCGATGTAGACATAGCCGGAAGAGTCCACGGCCAAGTCCCGGGGGGAGTCCAGGAGGCCTTGGAATGCCCCGAGGTCGCCCCACTTGGCCAGGAAATTGCCGCTCGAGTCGAATCTCTGGATGCGGTGGTTCTTCTTGCTGATCCCGTTGCTCCCGTCCGCCACGAAGACATTGCCTGAGGCGTCCACGGCGATGCCCCAAGGCGCGTCGAATTTCCCATCGGCGCTCCCCTGGCTCCCCCATTTCGTCAGGAAAGTCCCGTTGGAGTCGAATTTCTGGACGCGATGATTCCCGCGCTCGGTCGTATATACATTGCCCGAAGCGTCCACAGCCACCTCCGCGATGGTCAGGAACTGCCCGTTGCCCGAGCCCAGGCTCCCCCATTTCGTCAGGAAAGTCCCGTTGGAGTCGAATTTCTGGATCCGTGCGTTATAATAATCCGCAACATAGACATTTCCGGAGGAGTCCGCCGCGATCCCGATGGGCTTGTTGAATTGGCTGTTTCCAGACCCGAAGCTCCCCCAGGCCGTTAGGAAATTGCCGGAGTTGTCGAATTTCTGGATGCGGGAGTTATCCCTGTCTACGACATAGACGCTCCCGGAAGCGTCGACGGCGACGCCCTGAGCGGAGATGATCTTGCCCTCGGCGGTGCCCGTGCTCGCCCAGCCGAGCGAGAAAGCCGGAGGAATCAGGCCGGAGGCGCTGGTCCTGCGGCTGAGGAGGGAGCTATAGGCCGTGTCGGGCTCCGTGGAGAGCTTCACCTTGAAGTAGTAGGTGGTCGCCGGCGTCAGGGCGGTGTAAGTGCTTCGGAAGGTGGAGATGGTCCCGGAGGCGGCCAGCGTGGCGAAGGAATCCGTCGAGAGGGCGGCGATGAAGGAGGAGCCGGGGATGTCCGTCCATTGCGCGATGAGGGCGTCGGAGCTGACCACGGCCAAGAAGGGCGCCAGCCCTGTGGTCGTGGCCCCCCCGCCTTGCTGGCCCCCGCCACCTCCCCCGGCGGAGAGTTTTTGGGCATAGAGGTCGGTGCTGCCGAGTCCGCCGGATATCCAGGCGAAGATCGCCGAGGCGTCGCCCGTGGAGGCCACGGCCTGGAAGGCGCGCGGAAGAGAGTTGCTGTTCCGGCCGATGGGACCCAGATAGGTGCCGGTGCTCGAGAAGAGGATGGAGCCGTCCGTGGGGCTGAGGGCTTGCCCCACCGCGACCTCGCTGGAGCAGACCGAGCCGCAGCCGAGATTGATCGAGCCCCAGGAAAAGCCCGCGAAGATGGAATTCGAGCTCACGCGGATGACCGGAGCGGCCAGCGTGGTGGCCAGAGCGGCGGTCGGAGCGATGAGGCTGACGCCGTCCGCCGTCCAGAGGGCGCTTCCCGTGGCGCCGGAGATGCGCTGGGCTTTGATCTTCTGAGCCAGGGCGCCGTCGTGGAGGTCCCACCAGAGGGCGAGCAGGTCGTTGCCGAAATGGTCGATCTCATGGGTGTACTGCCAGCCGGTGGAGACGGCTACGGCGTTGCCTCCGGTCGCTCCGATGGACCAGCCGGAATAGGCCGTGCCGTCGGGTTTTACCCGTGTCCCATAGATGTCGACTTCGGTCCCGCCCGCCCGGGAATCCGTCCAGACCGCGTAGAAGCCCCCGGCGTCGTCTCCGGTCGTCAGGATCCCCAGCCCCTGGTTATTGGCCGCCGAGCTGAGAACGATCTCCCAACTCCTATTCCCGCTGGAATCCACGCGGAAGGCATAAGCGTTGGAGTCTTCGATTCCCGCGCGCTTGTCCCCCCAGGCGTAGAAGAACCCTCCGGAGGAATCCGGAAGAGGGAAGGCGGCGCCGGTGAAAGACTGTATCGTGGTCGTGGTGATGACTTTCCCTTCCGGGCCGAAGAGCTGGGCTCCGGTGCTGGGGTTGAGCTTCTGGACTCTCCAAATGAGGCCGCCGTCCACCAGGGGCGCTGAATCGTAGATGATCACGAACATAGACCCCTCGCTGGTCAGGATGGGGCCTCCGGCCTCGTCGCGGCCCGTGGCCGGGGCCGTGGCCACCAGGACACCGCCCGCGGTCCAAAGGGCGGTCCCGGCGGGGTTCACGCGCTGGGCATAGACCTGGGGGATGTTGTTTCGCCAGTCCTGCCAGGTGATGAAGGCGCCGCCGGAGCCGTCTTCGGTGACGCTCGGGCAGACCGCGTTTCGAGCGCCGACCTGGTTGATGCAGGTGCCGCCCGGGGTGCTTGAGAGCTGCAGGCCGTTGGCCGGCCAGCCCGAGACCGGGCTTCCGTTGGAGTCCAGGTGTTGGGCATAGGCGTTGATCCCCGTCGTGGCGTAGTTGCGGCTGTCTGCCCAGACCACATAGATGCCGCCGCTCTGGTCCGGGGCCGAAGCGCCGACGCCGTGCGACATGAGCTGGTCGGTGGACGCGGTGGTGACCGTCGCCGCCCCGACGCTCCAGAGCGCCGCGCCGCGGGCCGTGGAGGGAAGGAGGCAGAGAAGGGCCGGCAGGACGATGCGGAGATTCATTTATCGAGGGGATTTGGAAGCATCTAGAGATTAGCTTTGAGGATGAATTTTGTCAATAGTGACAATGGTTCCTCCCCAAAACGGCGAGGCGGCGGGAATCCACCAGATTCCCGCCCCCACCCCCAAGCGTGGACCGTATTTTGGCGTATTTGTAATAAAC
>CAYHRV010000243.1:0-511 GCA_964359165.1 uncultured Elusimicrobia bacterium | reverse complement strand
ATATTTTTGCAAATGGGCACATGGGGCCCCCCCCAACCGGCCGCGGGGGGGGCACCCCCCCACACCCCCGCCGCCTCGCCAAGGCTTGACCGTTATTTGCGCTTCTTGCTCTTCTCCTGGACCGCCTTCTGCGCCGCGGCCAGGATGGCGATGGGCACGCGGAAAGGCGAGCAGGAGACGTAGTCGAGGCCGATCTCGTGGCAGAAGGCTACGCTCGCCGGGTCGCCGCCATGCTCCCCGCAGATGCCGATTTTCAGGTTCTTGCGGGTCTTGCGGCCGCGCTCGACGGAGATGCGCATCAGCTCGCCTACGCCCGCCAGGTCCACGCTCTGGAAGGGGTCTTCCTTCAGTATCCGCTTGTCGAGATACTCGCCCATGAAGGCCCCGGTGTCGTCGCGCGAGAAGCCGAAGCCCATCTGCGTGAGGTCGTTGGTGCCGAAGGAGAAGAACTGCGCGGTTTCGGCGATGGCGCCCGAGAGCAGGCAGGCGCGCGGGATCTCGATCATGGTGC
>CAYHRV010000242.1:0-4944 GCA_964359165.1 uncultured Elusimicrobia bacterium | reverse complement strand
GCGGCCGAGGGCTGGACAGTGGACCTCAATCCCTCGAGCTGCGCGCCGCAGGGCGGCGCGGCCCGGCTCGAGCCCTCGCACAGGCGCTCCCCGCCCGCGGCCGGAGCCGAACCCGCGGGGCTCTCGGTCTCCCAACTCCGCCTCGAGGGGGGCCTGCTCCGCTACACGGACGCCTCCAAAGGGCTCTCCGTCCGCGTGGCCGACGCGCGCGCAAAATTCTCCGACCTATCCCTGGATCGGCCTTTCCCTCTCGATCTCTCCTTCTCCCTCCAGGTCCGCCGGGAAGGGGCTCCCGCCCTCTCTGGAAAATTCACCCTCGAGGGCCGTCTCGACCCCGCCCGAGGCGAATCGGAGCGCATGTCGCTGGAAGCCGACCCTTTGAGATTCGACCTCGCGGGCCTGCCCGTCTCCGTGCGCGGGAGCGTCAAGGACTTCACCGCGCCCGAGCTCGACCTGCGCTGGGACGCGGGCTTGCCCCGGTCCCTGAACGCCAAGCTCATCGCCTCGGCGCTCGGTTGGACCGGATTCGGCGGAGGGATCCGCCTGAGAGCCGGGAAGGATGTCCTGAAGCTCGAGGAACTGAGCATGGAGCGGGAAGGCTTCTCCCTGAAGGCCTCCGGGGCGGTGGCGGGCCTTCGCACCCCGAAGCCCAAGCCGGACTTCAAGCTCTCGCTGGACGCCAAGATCCCGTCTTTGCCCGCCGCGGCCGTGAAGGCCGCCTGGCCCTCTTTTCCCGGAGGCGCCGCCCTGCCCCCGGCCTCCCTTAAGACGCGATGCCGCTGGCAAGGCGAGAAGAGCCTCTCCTTCCCCGCCGTCGACCTGCTCATCGGGGGTCTCTCCGCCAGAGCGCGCGGGAAGGCCTCCTGGGAGGGGCCTCTTCGGGTGGACCTCGACCTGGAGACGGACTCCTTCGAGGTCTCCGAGTTCGCCTCCTTCTTCCCTGCGATCGCGGCCTACGGCCCGGCCGGGAAGGCCCGGCTCAAGCTCCACGCCTGGGGACCGGCCGCCTCTCCCGCGGCGACGGGGGAGATCCTCCCTGAAAAACTGAGGCTCACGGCATCCAGCCAGACTTTTACCGATCTGGAAGGCGCCGTGCGTTTCTCCTCGGGCTCGATCGACGCCAAGCTCAAAGGCCGCTGGAACGGAGCCGAGGCCCAGCTCTTCATCGACGCGAAAGGGCTCTCCGAAGGCTCTGCGGAGCGCTCTCTGCGCGTCGAGGGCTCTCTCGGCGAAGTCGACCTCGCCGCGTTTTCCTCCGCTCCTGCCCCCGCTCCCTCCGTTCCATCCGTGACGGGAGTCGTGAGCAAGCCCGCCCCGCCCCTCAAGAGTTCCGGCCGCCTCTCCATCGGCCGGATCAAGCATCCGAACTTCGAGACCCAGAAGACGGAATTGGCCTGGGACCTGCGCGGCCTCTCCAAGGACCTCTCCGGGCTCGACGGCTCGGTGAAACTTAGGACCGGAGAGGGCCGTTTCGAGAACCTGGGACTCCTCGCCTCGGAGAACCCCATCCTCAAGACCGCGCTCCTGCCTTTCCTGATCCTCCAGAAGGTCTCCGGCTTGGTGAAGATACCGCTCTTCCCGGCCTTCGACCGGGTCTCCTTCAAGGAGATCACCGGCGACTATGCCTTTCAGAAGGGCGTGATGGCGGTCAAGGAATCCCACCTGGACGGCTCCGAGGCCTATGTGGCGGTCACCGGGACGGCGGACTTGACCAAGGACGAACTCGACCTGCGTTTGTCGACGAAGCTCGGCACGCAGGTGGGCCTCCGGCTCTCCGGACCCGTGGGCATCACCGTGAAGGGAAGCCTTTCGGATCCCAAGGTGAGCGTGGACCCTCTCTCGATCATCAAGCAGCCCGGAGTCGACAAGGTCATCGAGGGGGGCAAGAAGATGCTGGAGGAGGGCGGGAAGAAACTCCTCGAAGGCCTCTTCAAGAAATAATGCTCCACGCCGAGCAGATACGCCTTTTCCGCGGACTCTCGGATTCGGTCAAGGCCGGGATCTCTCCGGCCGGGGCCCTGCGCGGCCTCTACGAGGAGGGCGGGGGCGGCGACGCGCTCGAGGGACTCGCCCGCGGACTGGAAGCCGGGCATCCGTTCTCCGTACTGATGCGGGAGCGTCCCGAGACCTTCCAGGCCTGGCAGACCGAGATCGTGGCCGCCGCCGAGGCCGCGGGTCGTCTCGACAAGGCCTTCGACGCCTTGGCTTCCTCTCTCGAGGAGTCCCGCGCCTTCTGGCTCGCCCTGGTCCCAAGGCTCATCTACCCTCTCATCCTCGTCCATTTCGCGCCGGTGGCGCTGCACATCTCGACCCTCATCCTGCGCGGACCCCTGCCCTTCCTGGGCGAGGCGCTTACCCCCCTGCTCCCGTTGTACCTGGGCGCGGGAGCCCTGGTCTACGCCGCGAAACAGCCGGGGTCGGGGGCTTGGCTGCGCCGTCTCCCCTTGGCTTCCGGGTGGCTCAAGTCCCGCTTCTGCTCGTTCCTCTCCCTGCTCATTCGCGCGGGGATATCTCCGTCTCGGGCCTTGGAGCTGGCGGCCATGGCCTCGGGTATCCCTCAAGACGAGCCGCGCCTGAGGGCCGCGGTGCGCAAAGCCGAGACCGGAGAGCCTTTCCTCGAAAGCCTGCGCGCCTTGGAGCTGTTCCGCGGCCCAGAGATGGACTCCTTGAGAGCCGGGGAGACGGCGGGCAAGCTCGATGAACAACTCTCCCTGCTCGCGCGCATGTCCGACCAGAAGAACCAAGCCGTGCTCCAAACCGCCCTCGCCGCCGTCCCGCCGGTGATCTTCATCCTCGTGGGACTCGCGATCGCCTGGGGCCTGCTCGGCTTCTACGGGAACCTCTCCTCCGGCCTCGGCTCGGCCGGATTCTGATCCCCGGCGGCAGCCGGAAGGGAAAGACTCCAAAATGCTAGAATCGCCGACCGTGAATAGAGGTAAGGTTTCGATGAACCCGTTACTGCCGACTGCAGATAACCCTTCGCCTGGAACTATCCACGTGGATAGCCCCCCTGGTCTGACACGGGCTCACCGAAACCTTACGAATAGAGAGCGCGTCCGAAGGGAAATACCGCTTATATCGCTTGCGTTCCTCGCCGCGTCGGCTTCGGGCTGCGGCCTGCGCACCCTCGCGGTGCGCAGCACGGCCGGGCTCATCGAGGCCGGCGCGCCCTCTTTCCATCGGGAGGCGGACCTGGACCTCGCCCGGGAGGCTCTCCCGTCCCAACTCAAGCTCCTGGAATCCCTGCTGGAGAGCGATCCGGCCAATCCCGCCCTGCTCAAGTCGCTCTCCGAGGGGTTCACCGCCTATGCCTTCCTCTTCGTCGAAGAGGAGCGTCCGGAGCGGGCGCGCGAGCTCTACCGCCGCGCCCTGGACTACTCCCTGCGCCTGGCCGGACTCGACCCCGCGCTGGCCTCCCTGCGGACCATGACCCCCGACGCTCTCGACGCGGCCCTGAGCCGGACCACCCGCCGGAGCGTCCCCGGCCTCTATTGGTCCGCCTACGCCTGGTCCGCCTGGGCGAACCTCGCCAAGGACGATCCGGAAGCTCTCTTCGGCCTCCCCAAGGCCGCGCGCCTCATGAAGCGCGTATTGGACCTCGACCCGGGTTTCCAGTTCGGCGGCGCCGATCTTTGGTTCGGAGTCTACTACTCGGCCAGACCCCAGATCGCGGGGGGGGATCTCTCCAAGTCGCGCGCCCATTTCGAGGCCTCCCTCGGGCGGTCCGGGGGGGACTTCCTGCTCGCCAAGACCCTTTTCGCCAAATGGTACGCGGTGGCCGCCCTCGACGAGGAGCTCTTCCGCCGCCTCCACGAGGAGGTCCTGGCCGCTCCTCCCGACGCGCTCCCCCAAGCGCGTCTAGCCAACGAAGCCGCCAAGCGCCAATCCAAAAAACTATTAGAAAAAATCCATGAACTATTCTAGGCCAAAGCGAGGCAGCCCCGCCGGTCCGTTTTCCGTTCGAGCCGGCGGACCGTTCTCCGATGGAAGCGGCGGGACGAATCCGAAGGCGGGTCGAAGCCCTTGCGCCGGGGCGTGCCATGGGGGAGGGGTCCAGTGGACCCCTCCGCCCACGGGCCGTGCGTCGTTGGGGTGGGGGCCGAAGCTGGAAAATCTGCCGCGAGGGATGAGGCCCGAGCGGCGTCCCCGCGTCACGGGGACGACCGCGTACCCGGAGCAAGGGCTTCGACCCCGCCTTGTCGGAAGGAACACAGCCGCCTTCTCCCTTCTTCTCGCCGTGCTTTTCTGCGGGCCGCTCGGGGCGGCCGAGATCAAGTTCGCCACGCTGGCCCCCGAAGGCACCAACGCCATGAAGACGATGCGCCTCATCGACACCGAGCTCCGGGCGGCGACCAGCGGCGCGGTCTCGCTCAAGTTCTACGCCGGAGGACGCCAGGGCGACGAGAAGGACGTGGTGCGAAAGATACGCCTGGGCCAGCTCCACTCGGGCGGCTTCACGGGCGTGGGACTCGGCGAGATCGCGCCCGAGGTCCGCATCCTCGACGCGCCCTGGCTCTTCAACGGCAGCGCGGAGATTGACCATATCTATGAGAAGTTCTCCGGCGAGTTCGAGAAGGCCTTCGAATCCCGCGGTTTCGTCCTGCTCGGCTGGAGCGAGGTGGGCTTCGTCCACGTCTTCTCCAAGACCCCGGCGCGGACGATCGCGGAGATGCGCAAGCTCAAGATCTGGGTCTGGGAGGGGGACCCCATCGCCGAGTCCGCCTACAAGGCCCTGGGCATCCACCCCATCCCGCTCTCGGTCACGGACGTGAACACCTCCCTGCAGACAGGGCTCATCGACTCGGTCTACTCCGCGCCGCTCTACGCCATCGCCCTGCAGTGGCACGAGAAGACCCGCTTCATCCACCAGGTGCCGGTGGCGCACGCCTGCGGAGCCGTGCTCCTCGCCAAGAAAGTCTTAGACGCCCTCGCCCCGGGCCAGCG
>CAYHRV010000241.1:0-4971 GCA_964359165.1 uncultured Elusimicrobia bacterium | reverse complement strand
CTCCGGGTAAGGCGCCTGCACGAACTCGAGCATGGCCGGATCCTTCAGGAGCGGCGGAAGCTCCTCGACCGCGCCCGTTACCGGCTGCGAAGGCGAATCTTCGGCGAGAACCCTCGGGGGCAGGCCCAGGACAAGGACGCAGGCGAGCACGCGCGGATGGGGTGGGCGGCGGGCCGCCCCGAGAGCAAGCGCGGACGCGGCCAAGGCGAGGGGGCCGATGCTCGCGAGATACTGGAAATGATCGGCCACGAAGGAGAAGCGCATGGGATAGAAGTCGAAGAAACCCAAGGCGGGGAGGAGGGTTCCCGAAAAGAACAGGAGAGCCGCCGCCGGTCCGCGGCCAAGACGACCGCGGGCCATCCAGACCAGCGCCAGGAGGGCGAGGAACGCGGCGGGGAACAGATATTGTCCCGCAATGCCTGGGTCGATCTCCCAGCGGGGATAGATGAAGGCCAGGTCAACGGGCCAAGCCAGCTTGCCGAGATAGAACCAGGAGGCCCGGCCCGCGATGAGGAGCCTTTCCAACGCCCCCAAGGACCAGCCTGCTCCGGAGGCGCCGACATGCAAGCGTTCCATCCGCGAGGTCAGCATGCAGAAGGGCAGGGCTGATGCGAGGAAGGGGAGGAGCGCAAGGATATCCCGCCGGCTGATGCGCCCGCGCTTGCACCACAGAGCCAGCGCCAGGGCCGCGGGGAGAGTGGCGGTCACGGTCTTGCTCAGCAGAGCGCAGAGGAAGAGTCCCAGCGAGAGAGCGTAGAAGCGGCCCTCGCCCGCGGGGCGTCCTCCTCCGGGGCCTTCCTGGAAACGCAGATAGGCCAACGCCGAGGCCAGGTAGAAGGCTCCGGAGAGCACATTCTTGCGCTCCGTGATCCAGGCCGCGGACTCCACATGCACCGGATGGAACGCGAAGAGCGCCGCGGCCAGCCAGGGCCAGGGAGCGCCCAGGCGCGAGAGGAGGAGGGCCAGCAGTATGGCGCAGAGCCCATGCAGGAAGACATTGCTCAGGTGGTAGCCGCGAGTGCTCAGCCCCCACAGGCGGTATTCCAGCCAATAACCCGTATGCACCATCGGATAGTATTGGGGGACCGCCCCGATCTCGGACCAGATCCGTCCAAGACCCGCGGCGGAGCGCAGTGTCTCGTTCTCGGAGACATAATCGTCGTCGTCCCAAAGGAACCCGCCGTCCAGCGCCGGGGAATAGACCGCGAAAGCGCCCACGAGGATCAATAGAGCGGTGAACGGGGCACGGAAGCGCGTCATTAATTGATATTTTATACGCGGTGCACGAAGTGCGCTGCGCGTTTTAAAGGCTGCGCCCATGGGCGCCTTCATTCTCAACGCACAGCGACTTTCGTCGCTGTGTATATCTTATAAATGTACCACCGCATTGGAAATCGGATAGGACGATTCCTCGCCCCGGTCGCGGTCGTCGCTCTCACCCTCCTCTGCTTCCTGCCGTCCCTGAAAGGCGGATTCCTCAACTGGGACGACGAACCCTATATCGTCGATGAATACCGCTATCGCGGCCTAGGCTGGGAGGAATTGCGCTGGATGTCCACGACACTGCTCGGAGGACCTTACCAGCCTCTCACTTGGCTCTCCTTCGCCTTCGACTATCACGCGTGGGGGATGGATCCTTGGGGCTTCCACCTGGGCAACCTGCTCCTGCACGCCCTCAACTCGCTGCTCTTCTACCTGCTCTGTCTCAGGCTCTTCATGTTCTCATCGGGAGAACCGCCTCCCGGCGGCCGGGAGCCTCCCCTCCATTGGGCCGCCGCTTTCTCGGCTCTCCTCTTCTCCCTCCATCCCTTGCGGGTGGAATCAGTCGCCTGGGTCATCGAGCGCAAGGACGTCCTCTCCGGAGCGTTCTTCCTCGCCGCGCTCAACGCCTATGCGGGGCTCCATCCCCCGGCCGGGGTCTCCGCTCCCCGACGCCTTCTCGCGGCCTTAGTCCCGGTGCTTTACGCCTGCTCTCTCCTCTCCAAAGCCGTGGCCGTGACCTTTCCGGCTCTCCTTCTCCTGCTCGACATCCATCCGCTCCGACGCCTGGGGCCCGATCCACGGAGCTGGGCCGAGCCGGGTCCGCGCCGAATCCTTAGCGAGAAGATGCCGTATTTGCTATTGGCCGTCGCGGCGGGAGCGGTGAACTTCCTCGGACAGTACCGCCACGCCTCCATGCCCTCCCTGGGGCAGATGGGCGTGCTCGAACGCCTCTTGAGCGCCCTCTATAGCCTGGGTTTCTACGCGGGGAAGACGCTCGTCCCGACGGGCCTCTCCCCTCTCTACCCGCGACCCGAGACCGCCCAATGGATAGAGCCCCGCTTTCTCCTGACCGCCGCCGGGGGATTGCTGCTCCTCGCGCTCGCCATTAGACTGAGGAAGCGCCTCCCCTCGCTCGCGGCCACCGCCGCCTCCTACGCGATCCTCCTGGCTCCGGTCTCCGGGCTCGTTCCCTTCGGCGGCGCCCTGGCCGCGGACCGCTACAGCTACCTTTCCTGCCTCCCTTGGGCGGCGCTGGCCGGCGGGGGCATGTTTTGGACGCTCGCTCGCGTGGGAGGGAGGGGACGGGTCCTATGCGCAGCGTGCGCCTCGGCCCTCGTCCTCGCGCAGGGGTGGCTGACCCTGCGTCAGATCCCGGTATGGCGGGACTCCGAGTCCCTCTGGCGCCGCGCCGTCTCGCTCGATGCTTCCTCCGCCGGCGCTCAGCTCAATCTCGCCGACGCGCTGGAGAAAAGGGGGAGGATCGAGGAGGCCGAGGAGCATTACCGCCGGGCCGCCGCTCTCGCCCCAAGGCGAGCCTTGGCGAAAGTCGACCTCGCCCAACTCCTGGAGCGGCGCGGGGCTAGGGCCGAAGCGCTGGAGCTCTGTGCACGGGCGCTCGAGTCGGAGCCGGGCGATTCCCGCGCCCACCTCTGCCTCGGCCGACTCCTGGAGGCGGAGGGCAGGAGCGGGGAAGCCCAAACGCATTTTCAGAAGGCCTTCGCGCGGGGAACGCGCCTGCGCATGCCGGCCCCCGCGCAGCGCCCGGCCCTGCAGGCCGCTCTGGCCCTGCGGCGCGCGGAGCTCTCGGCCGCGCCGCGCAGCGCCGCGGCGCATAACAACCTCGGCAACGCCCTGGCCGCCCTGGGCCTCCTGCAGGAGGCGTCCGGACACTTCCGGCGATCTTTGCGCGCGCAGGAAACGGCCGCCGCCCACTACAATCTCGGCAACGCGCTGGCCCTGCTGGGCCGCTCAGAGGAGGCGGCCGCGCACTATGGACGCGCGCTGGCTCTCGATCCCGCTTTCGAAGCGGCCCGGCTCAACCTGAGAAAGCTTCAGTGGGCTAGGGGCTCGTTAAAGAAAAACTGACCCACTTTGCCGGAGGCGATTTTGGAGCGAAACAAGGAGCGAAGAGCGCGCATACCCTAACGAGCCCCAGGGGGGGAGGGCAGAGGCGGCTGGGGGTCGAGGAAGCGGTAGCCCACGCCGTGCACGGTGCGGATGCAGGGACCGATGGAGCCGAGCTTGCGCCGCAAGGTCTCCACATGCTTGTCGAGGGTGCGCGTCTCGACGTCTTCCGGATATTTCCAAACGCTCTCGAGTATCTCCGAACGCTTGAGGACCTTCTCCTTGTTGCGCAGGAGGAAGGAGAGCAGGTCGAATTCCAGGCGGGTGAGCGGGATCTCGGCCCCGGAGAGGAAGGCCGCGCGTTCGATGAGCTGGAGGGTGAGCTCGCCGACCGATATCGATGTGACGGGCTCCTCGTGCAGGGCCCCGCTCCAGATCTGGCGGCGCAGGAGAGTCCTCACCCGGGCCAGGAAGATCTGGCCGTGAAAGGGCCGGGAGATGTAGTCGTCGGCCCCGGCGTCGAGCAGCTCGACCACATCGTGCTCCGCGCGCTGGGGAGAAAATCCCAATATCGGTATCTGGCGGGTCGCGGCGTGGCCCCGCAAGGTGCGGATGAGCTCCAGGGAAGCCGATCGGCTCGGTGAACCCGCGATCACCACCAGGTGGGCGCGCGACTCCAAGACTCGGGTGAAGCCTCCCGAGAAATCCGGGACCAGGATGACCTGATGGCCTTGGCCCAGGAGGAGGTCCTTGATCTGGAGGCAGAATTTCGAGTCGTTGCCGATGACCGCGATGATCACGAGAGGGTATACTCCCCGAAGACTCCCTTGAGCCGCTCGACGATCTCGCCCAGCGTGGCGTAGGCCTTCACGCACTCCAGGATGGGAGGCATGAGATTGGCGCCGCTCCGGGCCGCCTCCTCGAGGGAAGCCAGGCCCCGCCGCAGAGGCGCGTCGTCGCGTTCCCTGCGCAGGCGGGCGAGGGCGCGCACCTGGCGCGCTTCCACCGTCCCGCGGATCTTCAGGAGCCTGGGGCGGCGCGCCGCGGACTGGAAGCAGTTGACCCCGACGATCTTCCGGCGTCCGGCGCGCAGATCTCGTTCGTGGCGATACGCGTTCTCCGCGATCTCCCGGAGGAAGAACCCCTTCTCGATGGCCAAGATCACCCCGCCCAAGCCGCGTATCCGGCCGAGGATCTCCAGGGCCCTGCGCTCCATCTCGTCAGTGAGGCTCTCGAGGTAGTAGGAGCCGCCTGCGGGATCCATCACCCTCCCCAGAGCGCTCTCCTCTCTCAAGACCAAGCCTGTATTGCGGGCGAGCCTCTGGCCCAGCGCTGAGGACCGCCCCAGCGCTCCATCGAAGGCCGCGGGGGTCACCCAATCTGCCCCCCCCAGCACCCCGGCGAAGACTTGAGTGGTGCAGCGCAAGATGTTTACCCAGGGATCTCTCTGGCTCAACGTGCGCGAGGAGCAGACGGCGTGCACCAGCACCCTCCCGGCGTCGCTGGCCCCTGCGGCATACAGGAGCTTGTTCCAGCAGACCCGCAGCGCCCTCAGCTTGCAGAGCTCCCCGAAGGTGTCGCGGCCCACGGAGATCTGCACCGCCAGTTGTTTGGCCGCCACTGTGGGGCTCAGACCCCCTTCAA
>CAYHRV010000240.1:0-4988 GCA_964359165.1 uncultured Elusimicrobia bacterium | reverse complement strand
ACCTTGGCGTGGAGCGAGAAGCCGGAGTTGGGCCAGGCGAGCATCCCTGAAACGGTCTCTTTGGGGATGATCCCTAGCCTTGAGAAACGCTTGAGGACTTTCCGCCGGATCGATTCGGTGATGCGTGCGATATCTGCGTCCGAAGGAGGGTCCGCCTCGTGAAAGCGCAGCCTGGGGCCCAAGAGCAGGCCGGGGCTGGAGAAAACGCCGTCCGAAACCACGGCGTGTATATGGACATGGAGATTGAGGCACTCCCCAAATCGTTGGATGAAGTGCATTTGGGCGGGATAGCCGGGGACCGAGTTGCGGCTCAGATGAAGCTCGATCTCTCGGGCGAAGATGCGGCTCACCTCGCCGGCGAGGTTTGGGTTTCGGTGGATGAAATAACGGAGCCGTTTAGGGACCACGAGCACCCATTGACGGTAAGGGACTTGGGGCAAGAGGTTATCCACGGCCCAGGCCACGCCGGCTGCGGCGCGCTTTGCGTCGCAGGAGGGGCAGACGCCGCGGCGCTTGCAAGAGAAGGCCACGAAGAGGTCCGTCCCGCAATTCTTGCACTGGAAGCGGACTACGCCGAAGCGGTGGATGCCGCACTCCAGGAAGGAACGGAAGGAACGCTCGATCACAGGATGAGGAACGGGCCGCTTGTCGGCGGCCAGTCGGGGTTTAAGGAGATATTCCTCCAGATGGTCGGAGACAATACGATAGAGGGGGCTTGCCGCGGCATGGCGGGGGCGGTAGCGCAGAGAAGGCTTGGCGAGGGGACCTGGAAGCTCCATGCTTCCAGGTACGGATCAACGGACGGAAAGTTCCAGTGCCGGATGCGAGCATATGAGGCCTTGGGCCCACCTCCGAAGGGACCAACGGCCGCTCGGGAATAGGACGAAAGCCACTGGGGACGGGCCGTTCTTCCCCCTACCCTTATAAGGATGGCGCGAGCGCGCCCCTGCGTCGCATTGGCCGCCTTTCTGCTCCCCTTCGGGGAGGCGGCTCCCGTCTTCGCTCAAACAGCGGGGATGCTGCTTTCGCCGGCCGGGATGTCGGGGCCGGCGCCGGTCCCGCTGATTCGAACCGGCGTCTCGGGCTCGCCGGCCGGCGTCCAAGCCCCTCTCTCCTCCGCGGCGGGGCCGGGCCTGTCCGCGCTCGGTTTGCCTCCCGCCTTCCAGGCTCGGACGCATGCCGCCGTTGCGGCCGCGAAAGCGGCCTCCGCCCCGAACGCCGCGCCCATCCTTTCCGCCGCGGCTCGGGCGAGAGCCTCGTCCGCGAAGGAAGTCCCGGCGCTCTTAGGCGATGAGCGCCCCCATAGCGAGACGCTTTCCCCCTCGCCGGCGCGGGATTCCGGGAGCTCCGTCGAGAGCCGCCGCGAGGGAGCGGCGGGAGTCGCGGCGCTCCAACGGACCGCGGATGAGGACGCCTCCGCCCTCCGGGAGCGAACCGGGGCCTCCCTGCGAAGCGGCGCGGCGGCGGATTTCGACCGTCTGCTCGGGATCCGGACGCAGGCCCGACGCCCGGACATCGGGGAAGCCGCGCGTCCCGCCGGTCGATCGAGTCTCCCGGGGCCGAGGAACGGACTCCTTCCCCCGGACAACCTCCCTTCGACCCCTTCCTCGGAGGTCGAGCCTCCCGCGCTCCCGACGGCCCCGCCCTCCGCGAGCAGGGCCGCGACCCTGCGCAGGTATCTCGCCGGGACAGCCATCTTCAAGGTCGGGATGGAGGCGCTCGGACTCGCCGTCCCCCTTCTCGCTCTGACCGTGTTCGGCCAGGTCAAGTGGGCGGCCATGATGGCGGTGGGTTGGGGCCTTTCCCAAGCCGTTTTCGGGTCCTTGGCGGGAAGCCTGCTCGACAAGCGCGATCCGGTCAGCGTCCTTTCAGGAGCCATGCGCCTGCAAGCCGCGGCCGGCGGAGGGCTCCTGGCTCTCTATGGACTGGACCTGCTCCTGCCCGCTCTCCTCCCTTTCGCCGCCTTCAACCCGGTCACGGTGTTCCTGCTCTACAGCCTGGCCGGCGGCGCGCTGGGCATGGCGGACGTGGCCCGGCAGGTCATCCCTCCGCACATCATCGGCGGCGATGAGAAGGCCATCAAGCTCTTCAACGCCAGGACCCACATCGCCTATGAGGTCGCGGGGGTGGCCGGAGCCCTCCTCGCGGGCTGGGCGATCTCCGCCTTCGGGCTCGGGGCGGCCCTGCTCCTCCATCCCCCGGCCTACCTGCTCGCGGCCTGGGTCTTCTCCCGCATCAAGCTGGGAGAGGCGCGCCCCGCGCCCGCGACGGGCGCCGGCGAGGATGCGCCGCGGCCCGACAAGGGGTGGAAGCGCGCCTGGGAGGACCTCAAGGAAGGGGCGGGCGCCGTGCTCTCCCACCGCGCGTTCCGATGGGGCATGCTGGCCCTTGTCCTCCCCATGGTCCTTCACCGTCTCTTGGAATCCCTGCTCATACCCGTTGCGGCCCAAACCTTCCTAGCCGACCCGGCCAAGGCCGCCTGGATCATCGGAGCTTCGAATTTCGGCGAGCTGCTCGGCGCGGTGTTCCTCGCCCGGTCCATCCAGTCCGACAAGAACCCGCGCACGGCTTTCTGGGTGAAGCTGATGGCCCTGGGATTGCTCGGCCTCTGGAGCCTGTTCCTGGGGCAAGGATTGGCCCTGCTCCTCCCCTTGGTGGCGTTCAGCAGCTTGAGCTGGGCGGCCAGCGATCTCAGCCTGCGCGGGAAACTCCAGGCCGCCCTGCCCGAGTCGGTCCGCGGACGCTCCTTCGCCTTCATCTCCGCGGCCGGCTTCCTCTCGGTCCTGGTCCTCTCGCTCGGCGTGGGCTTCCTGATGGACCTGGCCGCCCGCTCCGCCGTGTTCCTGGCCGTCGGCGCCGCGGTGACCGCCATGGCCGTATTGATGTGGCAAGCCTCCAAAATCCTATCCGCCCCCAAATAACGGTGTCAGACGTTGACTTTCGGAACTTGTTTACAATCGAAGAAATAAGTTCCGAAAGTCAACGTCTGACCCCGATCAATCGGCTAGGGCTCGGCGGGCGGCTAGTCGGACGGACGGAGACGGATCGGAGAGCAGGCGGGTGACTTCCTCTTTGAAGGCTTTCCTTTCCGCCCGGAGAGGGGGCTGCACCGCCAGTAGAGCCGCCAGGGCGGTGCGGCGGACCTCCTCGTCCTTGTCCTTGAAAGCGGCTTTGAGCTCGAGCAGGGCAGAGGCCTCCCCCGAACGCGCCGCGGCGATGGAAGCCAAGGCGCGCGTGCGCGGCAGGCGGGATTTCAGGGCCTTGCGGATCTCCCCGCGCGCGGCATCCCCCATGCGGCCCAGGGCCGCGGCCGCTACTTCCCTCAAAAGAGACGATGGCGCCTCCAAATGGGCGGAGAGAACGGGAGCATCCTCCACGCGGCCGATGCCTCCCAAACCCGCAAGCGCCGCGGCCGCAACCTCCGTGTCCGGATCCCGCAGGAGGATCTTCAAAGCCTTGCGCGCCTCCCCTTCCTGGTTGGAGAGCTCCTCCAGCTCCGCGGCCAGAGCCGCGGAATAGACCTTCTCGCGGGAGCCCAGGATGCGGGCGAACTCGAGCAGAGCCGCGGGACTCGCAGGCTCGAAGGGATTGGGGTTGCTGATCAGGAGGGAGACCCGCTCCTGGGGGTTCATCCCCTCGCCCAACGACAGCACGGCATAGAGCTCGGCAAGTCCTTGCTCTCCAAGAGCCTTGAGCCATGCGGCCTCCGGTTTCGCGCGCTCCTCGGGCTTGGAGCAGAGCATGGCCGCCGTCTCCAAGAGACGGACTCGGCCGGGTTCCTGGCCCTTCCCCCGGTCGAAGAGCTTTCCGAGTATCAACGCGGCCTGGCGCCTCATGCGCCAATCCGGGGACTGCGCCTCGACGAGCACCGGACCGATGGCGTCGGCCGCGGGCATCTGGGAGAATAGGCCCAGGAGAAGGGCCCGGCGCATGCCTCGCTCTTCCTGATACTCCCTGAGCGCGGCCGAGGACATGTCCCGGCCGAAGGACGCCAGGAGCAGGCGGAGCCAGATGAAGCCCGAGAAATCGTCGGCGGAAAGGAGCTGTATCAAATGCCTCCTCTCGGTCCCGGGCAGGGAAGCCAGGCGCTTGGCGGCATCCATGCCGCCTTGGAAATCGAGCCCTGGGGACGAAGCCGCATGGAGCCAATCACTCAGGCGTTCGACCGCGGGCTTGCCCTCCGCTTCCCCCAGGAGGATGCTGATGCGTTCCTTATCCCTCCAAAAGGCGTCTTCCCTGGCCACCGGCGGCCAATCCGGCTTCACGGCGGAGACTTCGGACTCGATGCGCAGGCCCGCGTCCCCCTGGAGCGAACCCCATGGATCGCCGCCCAATAGGAACGGACCCGCGGCGCCCGAGGCCGCCGCCAAGCGATAGGTGTTCCCTTCTCCCGAGATCGAGACCACGCCGTAGCTGGGAGCGCCCCGTTTCAGGGCGCCCGAGCCCAGATCGGCCAGAGCGACCCGGTTGCCGGAGCCCTGGATGAAGAGCAGTCCGTGTCCGTTGACATCCCCCCGCCCGGAGGCCCAGTCGCTCGAGTACGAGTTCCCGTTCCCTTGCGCGTCCAGTGCGCCGACGCCGTAGTCCCAGCCGAAACCGGGCCCCACCCCCCAAGCCGCCAGGGAGTTCCCGTTCCCGCTCAGGCGCATCCCCCCCAGGGCGGTATGCACGCCGGCCCCTTGGACATAACGCCTCCCTTGGATGTGGGCGCCGTTTCCAACGACTGAGAGTCCCCCGAAGGAATGCCAATACCCCATGCCCTGCGCCATGTAGGAAGCCTGAAGCCGGCAGTGGTCGCCTTCCACCCGGGCCAATCCTATGCCCCCGGCGGCGAACGCCCTCGGACCATAGCCCGCGCCCTGGCTGAGGCTGAGCGCGGCCAAGGGCTCCCTTGGATCGGGCTCCGTCCGGCCTCCATCCAAGACCGCGCCGTCCCCCCGATGGCGCAGGAGGCCTGCGCCCCGGGTGGAACCGAAACCCTGGCCGGC
>CAYHRV010000239.1:0-4998 GCA_964359165.1 uncultured Elusimicrobia bacterium | reverse complement strand
ACGACACCAAGCTCCAGTGCGGGCAGTGCCACGTCGAATACAACTGCAACCCGGGCTACGACGCGGCGACCGGAGAGCCGATCAAGTTCGGCGACCGGCGCACCAACCACTTCCCCTACAAGGACGTCTTCGAGATGTTCGACCACTACACGAAGCTGGGCTTCCGGGACTTCAAACACCAGCTCACCGGCGCCCTGCTCTGGAAGGCCCAACACCCGGAGGCCGAGACTTTCTGGAACTCCAAGCACGACAAGGCGGGGGTGGGGTGCGCGGACTGCCACATGCCCAAGATGAAGAACGCCTCGGGCAAAACCTTCACTTCCCACTGGCAGACGAGCCCGAAAAACTATATAAAAGAGACGTGTCTGCGCTGCCACAAGGAGTGGTCCGAAGCCGAGGCGGTGTACTCGATCGACTCCGTCAAGAACCACATCCGCGGGAAGATGCGCAAGGCGGAGTTCTGGCTGAGCGCTCTCATCGACAAGTTCGTCGAGGGCCAGAAGGCCGGGGTACCCGAGGAAGCGCTCAAGCTCGCCCGGGAACAGCACCAGAAGGCGCACATCTACTGGGAGTGGTGGACCGCCGAGAACTCGGACGGCTTCCACAACCCGGAATCGGCCCGGGAATCCCTGGTCCGGTCCGTGGAAGAATCCAAGAAAGGGATCAAGATGTTGGAAGAAGCGATGGCCCGGCCGCCGAAGGCGCCCTGAGCGCTGCGCGGCGCACATCGTGCGCCGCGCGTTTTCAAGGCCGCGCCCGACGGGCGCATCCATAAGGAGCGTTCCATGACCTCGACCTATACCCGCCGGCGATTCCTCGGCAAAGGCGCGGCCTCCTTCCTCGCGCTGGAGACGCTCGCGCAGTTAGACCCTCTCGACGCCCTGGCCGCGCTCACGGCCAACGACCTTTCCTGGGACAAGGCCCCCTGCCGCTTCTGCGGGACGGGCTGCGGCGTCAAAGTGGGGGTCAAGAACGGCAAGGTGGCCGCCGTGGCCGGAGACGAGCTCTCCCAGGTCAACAAAGGCCTCCTCTGCATCAAAGGCTACAGCCTGCCCGGCATACTCTATGGAGAAGACCGGCTCAAGACCCCGCTCATTCGCAAGGACGGCAAGCTCGCCGCGGCCTCGTGGGAGGAGGCCCTGGACCTCGTCGCCTCCAAGTTCAAGGAGACCCTCCGGGCGCACGGGGCCGAGTCCGTCGCCGTCTACGGGAGCGGGCAGTGGACGATCACAGATGGCTACGCGGCGCTCAAGTGGTTCAAGGCCGGGCTCGGGTCCAACAACGTAGAAGCCAACGCGAGGCTCTGCATGGCCTCGGCCACCACCGGCTTGCTGACCTCCTTCGGTTCGGACGAACCCATGGGCTGTTACGAGGACTTCGACCTCTGCGACGCGGCCGTGCTCTGGGGCAACAACATGGCGGAGATGCATCCGGTCCTCTTCTCCCGCCTGCTTGAGAACAGGCGGCTCAACGGTAAGATGCGCATCGTGGACCTCGCCACGCGCAAGACTCCCACCACCGACTTCGCCGACCTCGCGCTGGAATTCAAGCCGCAGACCGACCTGGCGCTCGCCAATGGGATCGCGCATCTGCTCTTCAAGCGGGGAGCCGTGGATAAGGACTTCGTGTCCAAGCACGTGGTCTTCAAGAAAGGCAAGACCGCCATCGGCTACGGGCTGGAAGACAAGTTCGCCTTCAAGGACGAGCCCCAGCCCTCGACGCTGGAGGAGTTGGAGGCCTTCCTCGCCGACTATACTCCCGAGCGCGTCGAGGCGCTCAGCGGGGTCCCCGCGGCGCAGATCGAGGCATTGGCCGACATCTACGGCGACCCGAAGATCCGGGTCGTGTCCCTCTGGTGCATGGGCCCCAACCAGCACACGCGCGGCACCTGGATGAACAACCTCCTCTACAACCTCCACCTGCTCACCGGGAAGATCTGCAAGCCCGGCTCGACCCCTTTCTCCCTGACCGGACAGCCGAGCGCCTGCGGCACGGTGCGGGAAGTGGGCACGCTCACCCATCGCCTGCCCGCGGACATGGTGGTGACCAACCCCGACCACCGCGCGGAGGCGGCGCGGATATGGGGCATCCCGGTGGAAAAGATCAACCCCAAGCCCTCCTACAATACCGTGGAGATGTTCCGCGCTCTGGACCGCGGCGACATAAAGACCCTGTGGATCCAAGTCACCAACCCCTTTGTGACCATGCCCAATCTCGAGCGCTACCGCAAGGGCGCCCGCAAGGACGGCCGCTTCATCGTGGTATCGGACGTCTACCCGACCCCGACCACCGCCCAGGCCGACGTGGTCCTGCCCTCGGCCATGTGGGTGGAAAGGGAAGGCATGTTCGGCAACGGGGAAAGGCGGACCCAGCATTGGAACAAGCTCGTTGAGCCGCCCGCGGGCTGTCTTCCCGACGACTGGCAGATCGTCGAAGTCGCGCGGCGCATGGGGCTCAAGGACCTCTTCCCCTACGGACGGAAAACCTACGTCCGGGAACTCTACGAGGAATACAGGAAGTTCACCCTCGGCCATGGCAAGGACATGGCGGCTTACGAGGACCTCAAGACCTCCCGGGGCCTACGCTGGCCCGTGGTGGAGGGCAAGGAGACCGCGCGCCGCTACACCGAGGGCGAAGATCCCTATGTGAAGCCGGGAGAAAGGATCAAATTCTATAAGAACACGGCAGACGACGGCAAAGCCGTCGTCTGGTTGAGGCCCTACGAGCCCCCGCCCGAGATCCCGGACTCCGCGTATCCTTTCTGGCTCTGCACCGGTCGGGTGCTGGAGCACTGGCACACCGGCTCCATCACGCGCCGGGTCCCCCAACTCCACCGGGCCGTCCCGGAGTCCTACGCCGAGATCCACCCCGAGGACGCCGCGGCCTTGGGCGTGGGGGAGGGCGGGCGCGTGCGCCTGATCTCCCGGCGGGGAAGCCTGGAGCTGACCTGCCGCTTCGGGGGAAAAGGAAAGTCGCCCAAGGGAACGGTGTTCGTGCCGTTCTTCGATGAGAACATCCGCATCAATCTCCTGACCCTGGACGCCTACTGCCCCATCTCCGGCCAGCCCGACTACAAGAAGTGCGCCGTCCGGGTCGAGAAAGCATGAGACCGCCGCCGCGGTCTCATGCTCCGTTTCGGAAGCGGACCCTGCGGTACGCGGCGCTGGGGCTTTCATCCATATTCTTTGTGCTATCGATCCATGTCATGGCCGTGGAAGAAAACGCGCCGGATAACGCCGGCGATCGGGCCTCGCGCCGCATCGCGGCCTACGCCCCGCCGACCATCCCTCATGAGCTCTACGACTCCCCATGCCTGGACTGCCATTCCGGCATGGAAGGGGTCCCGGCGATGCCGCACCGGGAATTCCCGAACTGCCGGCAATGCCATGTCCCCAGGACCACAGAAGAGCTCTTCCGGGGCAACACCCTGGTCCCGGCGCGTGAGCCGCGCATAGGGCGGCGCGCCTCCCCGGGAGCGCCGCCGGCCATGCCCCACCGGCGCTTCATGCGCGAGAATTGCCTGGCCTGCCACGGCCCGCAAGCCCGCCCGGACATCAAGAAGACCCCGCATCCCGAGCGCGCCCATTGCGTCCAGTGCCATGTCGAACAGTCATGGGGACCAGAATTGTTCCGAAAAAATACCAATATCCCCGACAGTCGCGCCAAGCCCTAGCCTTCCATTCCTTAACAGGCCGAATCGTCGCATTTCCTCGCCATCAGCCGAAGGCTGATTGTGAAATAAATACCATTAATTTAATGATTTTTTTAAAACTTGATTGGCAGTGTTGTTGCATGAATAAATACGTTATGGAAAACCACATCATTTCAAAGGCGATCAAGGAAGCATTGGATGGCAACGAAGCGGCGGCGCGCGTCGCGTATGCCCTGAGCGAGGTCATAGCCATCTACCCCATCACCCCCGCCTCCCCCATG
This sequence comes from uncultured Elusimicrobia bacterium, assembly GCA_964359165.1. GTDB lineage: Bacteria > Elusimicrobiota > Elusimicrobia > UBA1565 > UBA1565 > CAYHRV01. Next base: position 1,065 of record CAYHRV010000239.1, on the reverse strand, counting down.
GGTGAATGGGCCGATGCCTGGTCCGCTTCCGGCAAGGCCAATCTCTGGGGAGTCGTCCCTACCGTAGCCGAACTCCAAAGCGAGGGCGGAGCCGTGGGGACCATACACGGAGCCTTGAGCGCGGGTTCCCTGGCCGTCACCTTCACCTCCTCCCAGGGCTTGCTGCTCATGATCCCGGCCATGTTCAAGATCGCGGGAGAGCTCTCCCCCTTCGTCCTCCATGTGGCCGCGCGCTCGGTGGCCACGCACGCCCTCTCCATCTTCGGCGACCATTCCGACGTCATGGCCTGCCGGACCACGGGCTTCGCCATGCTCGCCTCCAACTCCGTGCAGGAGGCCCAGGACATGGCCGCCGTGGCCCACATGGCGACGCTCACCTCGCGCATCCCCTTCCTGCACTTCTTCGACGGGTTCCGCACCTCGCATGAGATACAGAAGATCGACCTCCTCTCCGAGGCGGAACTCCGCTCCCTTTTCCCGGAGGAGGCCGCCCGTGCCATGCGCGGCCGAGGCCTGAGCCCGGAGCGCCCGGTACTGCGGGGCTCGGCGCAGAACCCGGATGTCTTCTTCCAGGCCCGGGAGGCGGTCTCCCCCTTCTACCGGGACTGCCCCGCCCTGGTGCAGGCGGCCATGGACCGCTTCGCCTCCCTCACCGGACGGCGCTACCGACTCTTCGAATACGATGGGGACCCCGCGGCCGAGCGGGTCGTCGTCCTCATGGGTTCGGGCGTCGGGGCCGCTCAGGAGGCGGTCGACGAACTCAATAAACGAGGAGAGAAGGTAGGAATGGTCGCGGTAAGACTCTACCGGCCATTCTCAGCGGAAGAGCTGATAAAACGGCTGCCGCCCACGACCAGGGTCGTGGGGGTGTTGGACCGCACCAAGGAGCCCGGGAGCTTGGCCGAGCCCCTGCATCTGGACCTTCTAGCGGCCCTGCGCGGAGCGCAGGGTCCGCTCGCCGCGGCCCGGATCGTCGGCGGCCGCTACGGGCTCTCCTCCAAGGAATTCACCCCGGCCATGGCCGCCGGGGTGTTAGCGGAACTCAAGAAGCGGGACTCCAAGGAC
>CAYHRV010000238.1:0-5076 GCA_964359165.1 uncultured Elusimicrobia bacterium | reverse complement strand
CCCGCGCGAGCGGAGAACGGGCCGCGCGCGGCCCCCGCGACGGGCCAGAGCGCCGCAGGGACCGCGCGAGCGGAGCACGGCCTGCGCGCGGGCGGCGGTGAGGGCTCCATGGATCTATCGCGTCTCGGCGTGGGCGCTCGAGGCGGGGATGCGCGCGCTGCGGGGGCTGGAGGTCCGGGGAGCGGAGAACATCCCTCCCGAGGGGAAGCTCATCGTGGCCGTCAATCACGTATCGATCATCGACCCTCCCCTGGCGGCGGTGGCCCTCCATCACATCCGCTACGCGCGTTTCTTGGGCAAGGAGGAGCTTTTCCGCATCCCGGTCCTCAACGCCTGGATGAGGGCCTGCGGGGTGATCCCCCTGGACCGGAGCCGCGGGGACGTCGCCGCCTTGCGCGAGGCCTTGGGCGTGCTGCAGGGGGGGGGATGCATGGTGATCTTCCCGGAGGGCACCCGTTCGCGCACCGGGCGCCCCGGACGGCCGAGGGCCGGGGTGGGGCTGCTCGCGCGGGAGTCCGGCGCGCCGGTGCTTCCCGCGCGGGTGGAGCGCACGGGGACCTTTTTGAGCGGGGGACCGCTGGGCATCCGTTTCGGGAAGCCGCTGGCGTTCTCGGGCGGCGCGGGGAAGAGGAACTGCCAGGATTTCGCCGAGACGGTGATGGCGGAGATACTCCTGCTTTGAATCGAGGAAGAGGAATACCATGGAAAACAAAGTCAAAGAATTGAAGATTAAACGGGCGGACGCGGAGGAGGAAGGAGCGCAAGGCGCCGGCGAGCCGGAGTCCCAGACGATGGAGAGCCTCCTCCAGGAGCAGTCCGAGTTCGAGGCGAAGCTGGAGCGGCGGGACATCGTGTGGGTCAAGGTAATCTCGGTCTCCGAGGGCAACGTCCTCGTCGACGTCGGGGAGAAGCGGGAGGCGGTCATCCCGGCCTCCGAGTTCCCCCCCGACGAGCCCCCTTCCTCCGGCAAGCGGGTGGCCGCGGTGTTCGTCAGCCGCGGACGGGGCGAGAAGCCCACCCTGCTTTCGGCGGCGAAGGCGCGGTGGAAGCTCGGCTGGGAGGTCGTCGTGAAGGCTCACGCCGAAAAGGCCCGCGTGCGCGGACGCGTCACCTCCGCCATCAAGGGCGGATTCCTCGTCGACGTGGGCGGCGTCAACGGCTTTTTGCCCTCCTCCCTCTCCGACCTCAGGCCGGTGCGCAACCCCCAGTCCATGGTCGGCACCGGGGTGCGCTGCTACATCATCGAGCTTAACGCGGATAAAGGCCAGCTCGTGCTCTCGCGCAAGGCCGTCCTCGAGGAGGAGGTGCGCAAGCGCAAGGAGAAGCTCTTCGCCTCCCTGAAGGTCGGGCAGATCCGCATCGGGCGCGTGGTGCGGGTGGCCGAACCCGGGCTCTTCGTCGACATCGGGGGGCTCGAGGGCATCGTCCATACGGGCGACATCGCCTGGAAAGACCCCGAGGGGGCCAAGGCGAAGACGGAGCGCGGCAAGAAGGTGCGGGTGCGCGTCCTACGGGTGGAACCCGAGGCGGAGCGGGTCGCCCTGGGGATGAAGCAGCTCACCGCGCATCCGGGCGACGCCGTGCGCAAGAAGCATCCGCTCAAGTCCGTGGTCCGAGGGAAAGTGGCCGAGCTGCTTCCCCAGGGGGTCCGCATCCGGGTCTCGGAGGCCGAGACCGCGTTCTGTCCGGTCCTGGAACTTCCCGTCGACGGCGTCGAGCTCCCGCGCGATCGGTCCGAGCGCTACGACCGCACCGCCAAGGCCCCCCAGCTCCCTCCGATATGGCCCAAGGCCGGGGAAGAGGTCGCCGGCCTCGTCATCGGCGTGCACGCGACGACCTTCGAGGTCGAACTCTCCATCAAGCGCTACGAGGCGATCCAGGACAAGAAGCGCGTCGCCCAGTACACGAAGGGCGCCCCGCCTCTCACCCTTGGCCAACTGCTCAATCCGGACGGCGAGTAGGCTATTGCTCGCCGCGTGGGCGGCCTCCCTCGGCGGGGAGGCCGTTCTCGCCCAGTCCTTCGGCCGCAACCAGGTCGTGCGGCGCGACTTCGACTGGAAGGTCGTCTCCACCGAGCATTTCGACATCCACTACTACGCGCAGTCCGAGTCCTTGGTCCCCTTCGCGGCCAAGACCCTGGAGCGCTCTTACGCGCGCTTGAGCCGGGGGCTCTCCACCGGCTTCGACCGGCGCCGCCCCTTCTTCCTCTACGCGAGCCTCAACGACATGCAGCAGTCGAGCATCGTGGACACCGGGGATGGGACCGGGGGCGTCACCGAGGCGTTCAAGGACCGCTTCATGGTCTTCAACGACGGGAGCCGCCGCTGGCTCGACACCGTCATCACCCACGAGCTCACGCACGTCTTCCAGTATCACGTCCTCGTCTCGGGCTGGTGGAAGTCCGCGCGCATCCTCAAGACCATCGTATATCCGCTCTGGATGATGGAGGGCATGGCGGAGTTCTTCACCGCCGGCCTCGACGACGCCCCAGGGGAGATCCTCATCCGCGACGCCGCCACCTCCGAGGGCCTCATCCCCCTTTGGAAGCTGGAGCATTTCAGCCACCTCAAGCCGCACCAGGTGCGCCTGGCCTACGAGATGGGGTCCGCGGTCCTCGATTTCATCGAGGAGCAGTACGGCGAGGGGAAGGTCGAGGCCCTGCTCAAGCTCTTCGAGTCGCGCTTCGACTCCTCCTCCGTCCTGGGCGAGCTCACCGGGCTCGACATCTTCGGGCTCGACCGCAAGTGGCGCGAGTACGCCCGGGAGAAGTACCGACGCGTCGCCCGCCTCGAGCGCCTGGAGGAGCCCGAGCGCTTCGGGGCCGCGCTCACCCGGTCTAGGGACTCCATCCCCGAGTTCAACAGCGCGCCGGTCTTCACTCCCGACGGGAAATCCATGGCCTATTTTTCCACGCGCCAAGGCTACCCGCCCGAGCTCATGCTCAAGGATCTGGGGAGCGGGCGCGCGCGCCGCCTGATGTCCGCCGAGACCCGTATCGAGACCGTGGAGCTCGGGAATTTCGCGGATCTTTCCAGGGTGCTCGCCCTCTCCCCGGATGGGCGCCGCCTGGCCTTCTTCGGGAAGAAGAATCACGAGGATTTCCTATACCTCTTCGACCTGGAGCGCAGGTCCCTGGAGAAGATCCCCTTGCCCGGCCTCGAAGGCGCGGGCATGCCGGCCTTCTCCCCGGACGGGGGCAGCGTGGCCTTCTCGGGCCTCCAGGAGGGCATCAGCGACCTCTGGCTCATGAGACTCGAGGGCCGCGTCCTGCGCCGCCTCAATTCCGACCCCCAGGACGACCAGTCCCCGGCCTTCTTCCCGGATGGGAAGTCGCTGGTCTATTCCAGCGAGGTCGAGGAGGAGGGGAGCGCTCCGCGCTACCGGCGCAGTCTCTACCGCCTGGACTTGGCCGGCGGCGACGCTTCCGCGCTCTTGGCCCCGCGGGGCGCCGCCCGCGACCCCGTGGTCTCCACCGACGGCGCGAAAGTCCTCTTCGCCCTGGAGATGGACGGCTTCCAGGAGACCGCGGAGCTCGACCTCCTCTCCGGCCGGGTCTCGCGCCTGACGCGCTCCTATGGGGCGTGCTACACCCCCGTCTACACATCCTCGGGCGCGGTCGCCTTCGCCGCCCTGCGCCGGGGAAGCGTGCACATCTACGCGGGCCCGCGGGAGGGCTTCCTCTCGGAGACGGTGGCCCCCGACCGAGCGGCAACCCGAGGGAGCGTGACCGATCCTTTTATCAGGGAGATTCCGCTTCAGGTCGTCTCCGAGCCTGCCGTTTCCACTTCCGCGTCGGTCATGACTCCGGAGCGCCCGTATACCCCCTCCTATTCCACCGACCTCTTCCTCCCCGCCTTCTTCTACTCCTCCCGCGGAGGACTCTTCTGGACCAGCTACTGGCAGGGCTCGGACATGCTGGGCGTCCATCAGGGACAGGCCCTGATCACCTATGCCTCGGGCGACGGGTATCTGAACTATCAGACGGGCTACACCTATAGCCGCTGGCGGCCCCGCCTGAGCCTGGGAGCGGTGGGCTATGTCTTCAACGACAGCTATGACCGCTCCACCGGGCTGACTTCGGATGAATTCGCCCATACTCAGTTCGCTCAGGCCTCCTACCCCTTCGACCGTTTCCATCGCGCGGACCTCACGGTGGCTGCGGTGGAGGACCGGCGGGAATTCTCCCAGGTGGGCCGGACCGACCGCAACGACGCGCGCATCGGCATGGTCTCCTTGGTGAGGGATACGGTCAAGGGGCGCTACCTCGTCGCGACCGACGGCTCCCGCCTGCGGCTGACCCATCTGGAGTCCCCGCGCGTGCTGGGGGGGAACTTCATCTACAATACCGAGGCCTTGGAGGCGGTCAAATACCTGCCGACCGGAGGCTTGAGCTCCTTCGTCGTGCGCACTCTGGCCATGCAGAGCGTGGGGAAGGATACCCAGCAGTACGTGCTGGGAGGCATCGGCGGGGTGCGCGGCTTCGGCCGCAATTCCCTCGCCGGTTCGCGGCTGTGGATTGCCAGCGCGGAGTGGCGCTTCCCGGTGGTCGGCAACCTGGACTACTACATGTGGTACATCTTCCCGGATTTCTACTTCAAGGCCGTCACCGCGGCCGTGTTCAGCGACGCGGGCCACGTCTGGGATACCGACGCCCAGGCCCAGGCGGCGAGTTGGGGGACTCTGCGCCATTCCTACGGGATCGGCCTGCGCCTGCACACCTTCATCATGCAGCTCTTCCCGCTCGTCCTGCATTTCGACTATGCCCGGAGCACCGTGGACCGCGGAGGGGTCTTCTATGTCTACCTCGGACCATTATTCTAGGATTTCGCGGTTCTCCGAAAAACGCATGCGTTTTTCGGAGAGCCGCTCATATTGGCACGACGAAAACGGCGAAATGTTCTGCGAGGGCGTCTCTCTGGAGCGCATCGCGCGCAAGACGGGCACGCCGGTCTATGTCTACTCCGCGGCGGCGGTTCTCGGACGCTACCGGGAATTGGATCGCGGCGTTGCGGGGCGCGCACCCCCGCACTGCGAAGCGGGGGAAGCGCAACCCCAACCCCCCCACAGACCCCGACC